>NZ_BDBY01000249.1 GCF_001613225.1 Nocardia pseudovaccinii NBRC 100343 | reverse complement strand
TGCACTGATCACGAAACATGCTGTGGCAGTTATGTCCGCGGCGACCATCGCGGGGTCCGCACCGGCCTCTAGAGCGGCGCGATGTCTGGCGAGTTTGCGGTCGCATTCGGCGATCGATCGGCGTAGCGGGTCCGATGTTGCCGTCGTATCGGGTTGCGCGGCCGCCAACTGGTTCAGCGTGTATTCGACCCTTTCGGGTTCGAAAACCTCTGCGAGCCAACGGTCGATGGGGTCGATTCCGCTGGCCAGAAGCGATGGTATCAGCGAGACGAGGTCGACCCACGCGGTGCTGCTGCATGGCCAGGCCCAGTCCAGTACGACCACGCTGCCGTCGTTGCGGTACAGCATGTTGCCGGGGCTCCTTTCCGTGTTCGGCTGGGCTCGTATTGCGTTGAAACTCGGGCGATTTCGGGTACGGAGTTGTGACAGTGTTTGCCAGTTGTGTAGCGATAGGATCCAGATATGCGTGGTTGATATCACTGTGCAAGCCGACCCGCGGCGACAGCATCGTATCGGCGGGATCGATATTCGGCTCGCCCATCGCACGGAATGCGTAGTGGCGCACCGTCACCGTCCCGACCGTTGTTGTCAGTGCCCGGGCATGTCAGGCTCGAGCGGCGGGCAGGGCGTTCACCGTTGGCTGCTGATCGGCAGCCAACTGCCGAAGCTGTGATCGTGGCGTCAAAATTGGTTGATACCAACATCTTCCGTGTGATGTGGTGTCAAACTTCGCTGGGTCAGCGTTGTAGATGACCGATGTCACCAGTCAGGAGATGTGCGCATGCCACCTGAGATCGATTCTGCTGTCTTCCCTCATCTGGATGCGGACCTGGACCGTGTCCGTGATGTTCTCGGGCCCGTGCAGTTTCGGGGCAGGCCTGAGCTGACCGCGCTGACCGACGAGGGTCCGGATACGTCTCGTCGCCTGGTGCGTCCGACGTTGACGTTGCTGTCGTACTACCTGCTCACCGATCCGGCGGCACCGGCCGGTGACCGGGCGGTGCGCGCCGCTGCCGCGGTGGAGTTGCTGCATCTGGGGTCGCTGTATCACGACGACGTGATCGATCACGCAGATCAGCGTCGTGGCCGTCCCAGCGCAAACGCGGTGTGGGGTTCGCATATGGCGGTATTGGCGGGTGACTGTGTGACGTCCTCGGGTACGCGCATGTTGGCCGAGCTCGGTCAGCGTGAAGTTTCGGCGGCGGCGATCGTTAGTGAGCAGATGTGTGCGGGCATGGTGATCGAGGCCGCCGATGAGTATGTGGGCTCGCGAAGTGAGCAGTCCTATTTGGAGGCGATCGGCGGAAAGACGGCGGCGTTGCTGTCGTTGGCGTGCCGGGTGGGTGCGATGCAGGCCGACTGTTCCGATGAGCACGAAGAGGCGATGGCCGAGTTCGGTCGATACTTCGGGTTGGCCTACCAGTTGTGTGATGACATCCTCGATTTGACCTCGACCGCCGAAGAAATGGGCAAGCCGGTCAACACCGATCTGTTCGAGGGCATCTACACCTTGCCCGTGATCCGCGCAGCTGCCCGCGACCGCGGTCTTGCTCGCCTGCTGGGCAGGCGTATGACGCGGGAGCAAACCGAGCGTGCCCGTGAGCTCGTGATCGCCTCCGGTGCCGTGGATGAAGCACAGGCGGTCGCCGAGGAGTTCGTGGCCTTGGCCGACGGTCGGCTTGCCGCCGTGGCCGCCGACCCGCGCGTCCGCCACGCGATCACCGCTTATACCCGGTCCGTTCTCGACCGGCGGTCTCACCGCCCGGTGGCCTCGAAACCCTCGACGCCGCCACAGACCGGCAGTCACTTGCTCTCGCCGCAGGCCATGTCCTGGCTGAGGAACTGGATGGCCGACACCGGCCTTATCGCCTCTGCGGCCGAGTTCGACCATCACCGATGGGCAGGAGCGTTCGGGTTCCCGATACAGCTCGCAACGACGGCGGAGACCGCCCGTGAAATGGCCTGCGTCGCCATGGCCGTGCTGGTCCTTGTGTGGGACGACTTGTTCGAGGATCCGCAGTTGAGCGATCCGGAAGCTGTCACCGCGCTGCGGCGTGGGATGGTGGCTGTGCTGCGCCAGGATCCGCAGGCTCCGTGGCGGCCCGGCGCGATTGCGAAGGCGTGGGCGAGTGTGTGGCCACGCCTGCGCGAAGGCCGCACCATCGCTTGGCAGGAGCGGTTCCTCGACAACGTCGAAGACTGGTTCGAAGCCTGCGAACGCGAAGCGCACCATCGCATCGACGGCTACATTCCCACCACGGCTGACTACCTGCCACTGCGGATATCGACCTTTGGGGTCGACACCGCCCTTGCCTGTCTGGAGGTGTTCCGAGACCTCGAACTGCCCTCGACGCTGCGCAGACACCCCGTGATCCGCCGCCTCGAGGAACTTCTCTGCTGGGTGACGGCCGCAGAGAACGACCTGGCGGGGCTGGATCGGGACGAGGCCGATCATGTCCCCTACAACCTGGTCAGGGCGATCTGTCACGAGACCGGATGCGGCCGCGACGAAGCCGTCGAGCAGGTGCGGCACCAGCTGACCGAGAAACGTGCCCAGATCGAGGCGGTGAGCCGCTACGTCCCCGCGCTCCTTCGCATGATTCCCGGTCTATCCGGTCGGCGGAAAGAGTACATCTCGATCTACGAGGACGGCAGGGACATGGCGTTCTGGCTGCATCAGTCCGACAGGTACACGCCGACCTCCGCTTCCACAGCGCCGGACTTGGAACGCTTGCGCCATGAGCTCTACCACTACCGGGTTCCCGCTGTGCCGTAAACCCGCAACCCAACACACCTTCACTGCTCCGCCCGATCCCCGGTCCTCGTCGATCCGGACCAGCGTGCTGAGTCGAGGACCGGGTATTCGCTCGCGACAAGCGCGGACACTTACAAGACGCGTGGCTGCCGGGAACCCCGGCACCCGAGTGTCGTTCACCGCGAGTGAAGGTCCGTGTCGGTGCTCATACCGTTGAGAGGCGGCACGAAAGTGACGGCGGCAGACGGCATTTGGATGTCGGTACGCAACTGATCGGTCGGTAATTCAGTGGGACGCCCAATATTCGGCAGGGCTCTCTCCGGCGGCCGGTGAACAATTTCGCATCCACGCCAGCCACTGGTGACCCGCCGCAGTTCGCGTCGCCTCTGTCCGGCGCGGGTACCTGGCTTTCACGTCCGCAGGGCTTCGCCGAGTCGAACTGCCCATCGAAGGCAAGGGTGGCGTCTGTCGGTAGCGTTTCCAGTACATGGATTCGTGAATTGGCTGTTCTGGCATGTGTTTTCGTGGCGTGTGGGTAGCATTCGAGCGGTGGTCGGGCGACTACATCGGCGGGTAAGGGGTGTTGATGGAAGTACAGGACGTCCACCACTCATACGGCAGGCGGTCGGTGCTGCGTGGCATCGATTTCGCGCTATCTCCGGGGATGCTGGTGGGCATCGTCGGTGAGAACGGAACGGGCAAGTCGACGCTGTTGAAGGTTCTCTCGGGAGAGTTACGTCCGCACCGAGGGGTGGTCCGCCACCGTGGGCGTTTCGGTTACTGTCCACAGCAGGTGATCTTGAACGATGCGTTCACGGTTAGCCAGCACCTGAATTTCTTCGCCGCGGCCTACTCGGTCCCGGATCTGCGGCGGGCCGAGGAGACCATGGAGATTCTGCGTTTCTCCGAATACGCCGATGAACGGGTCGCGACGCTGAGCGGCGGCACCCGCCAGAAACTCAACCTGACGCTGGCGGTGATGCACGACCCGCAGGTTCTGCTACTCGACGAGCCGTATCAGGGTTTCGACTGGGAAACGTATCTGCGTTTCTGGGATCTGGTCGCGCAGTTCCGTGACACCGGTGGCTCGGTTCTGGTCGTGTCGCATCTGGCCTACGACACCGACCGGCTCGATCAGGTGTGGCGATTGCGCGACGGCGTCCTGCAGGGCAGAGAGGAATCGGCCGGATGAGTGAGAATGTACGGCTGTTCGTGACAGCCACCCGCTACGGCCTGATCGAGCATGCTCGTAACCGGTTCGCCATGCTGTTGGTCGCTGTCTTCATCCCCCTATTCGTCACGCTGGCGGGCCTGATCATCACAGACACACAGGTACCGTTCCGGCTTCGAGACACCGATATCGTCGTGCGCCCCAACGGCAATGAGCTCGCCCAGATCTCCGGCGCCCTGACCGCGGTCTGTCTGATCATCGGATTCATGATGTTCGCGGCGACTTTCAGCAGCGGCGCATTCGACCGGCGTTTGTGTATGGCCGGGTTTCCCCGGGTCGCTTTGGGTTTGGCGAAAATCGCTTGCCTGGTGGTGGCCGCGCTGACGGTCAGCGCCTACGCCACCGTGGCCATCTGCTTTTCTTGGTCGCCGCACCAGCCGATCCTGCTCGCCGCGGCGCTTTTCTGCGACGCGATGACCTACGGGGCACTCGGTGTCGTGTTCGGCACGCTGCTGCGCCGAGAGGTGGAGGGCATGTTCGCGATCGCGATGATCAGCTGCTTCGACATGGTCGTGCAGAACCCCATCGCCAGTATCGGGGCGGACGGCGATTTCGTGCGCTGGCTGCCCTCCTACGGTGCCATGCAAGCTTCGACCGCGGCCGGTTTCTCCGAGAACACACCGTTCGCCGGATTGGCCGTGCAACTGGCCTGGTTCAGCGCGAGCGTCCTGGTCGGGCTGGTCGCTTTCCATCTGCGCACCCGCTCGGCTCTTGGTCCCACCATGCCGATCGGCGTGCCCGGACAGTCGGCGAAGCATTGATCGGTCTCCCCGCACGACCACTTGGTGAATGGTTCGGTACAACCCTCTTCGCCCGGCAACGTGGGACTTGGTCGTGCAACTGCACTCGTACGCTTCGTTGCTGTTAGACCTCGTTGCCGAACAAACGGGCCCACTCCAGCCACCCGTCTCATACAAATGAAGCAGATTCGCCAGCTTCCGCAGATCAACGAGACTGCCTCAGCATCAGCGAAATTCGGACAGCAGCTTCGCCGACATGTTTGCCCAACGGCCAGTCTCGGCGGTGCCTGTTCGGCGTCGGAGGTCGCTTGCAAGATCATGCTTGCTGGCCGGTCTCCCCATGATTTCCTTCACGGTGTCCAGGGGACTCCTCGGCCCGAAGTACGACTTCATCGTCGCTTTGGTCGGGTCGGCTCCACGAGCGCGCAGTAAGCGGACGGTAGCGATCGGGTCCGCGCCCGAGAACATGATCGCCCAGTAGATCTCCGGCATCCCTTTGTCGGTCACGGCGTCGATCTCGGCTCCCGCGTCGAGCAGCAGCGCCACCAGTTCCGGCGCGCCAGCCTGCGCCGCGAAATGCAGAGGTGTCCAGTCGTGGTTGTCGCGGGCCTTGACGTCCTCGGTGCCGAGCAAACGCCGCACAGCATCGAGATCGGCGTCAACTGCGGCGTAATGCAATGCCGTACGGCCGAGGTCCATTCGGCAGATTCTTGTCGTTCTACGTGGGCCGCCGATTCGTCGGCGGTGCTCATCGCCGAGACCAGCGCTCGCGGGTCCCCCGGCCTCGATGGCGGCGAGGTGGTGCCTGAGCCGGGCGCCGACTCAGGAGCGCGCGCCTCGACATCGAACGCACCTGCGCCCCGTCCTGTGGACTTACGCCTCGGTCGAGGCCACACGCGCCATTGTCGCCACGGGCGTCACTACCCTGGTCGACGCCGAGCGTCAGCGTCGTTCGACAGCAGACCCGTGAAGAACTTGTCCCCAGCCCACGCATCACGACGCACGGCACGCAGGCGATCATCGGTCAGGTGCAGTTGGACATCGAACGAAACGCGCGCCGCGCGCGGGAACGAACGGCGGCAAAATCTAGCCGCCCCAGCGGCCAGGCAGTGGTTCAAACCTCGACTTCGTGCACTGCGGCGCCGGCTCGCACGTCGAGAACCGCCAGCAGCACCATCCGGCATACGGCCATTTCCGACATGTGCCCGCGCAGGGTTATCACCACGTGTGCTGCGGCTCGTCGGCATTCCTGGACGAGGTCGACGAATGCTGGGGGCAGCGTCCCGATCTGGGGTGAGGGTTCATGGAATACCGTAGCCAGCTCGTAGCCGAGCGATCTGGCGGTGTTCCGCAGCCGGTCTTCACTCGAATCCGAGTCGCTGGCACCGAGTAGATCGTCGCGCAGATATCCGTATGCAAGAGGCAATAGAGCAGATGTCATGGGTGATTCGGTTCCGGTCGGGGTCGGCCCGGCCACCGGAGATTGTGTCTCTGTGCGCCGGATGGATCTGTTATCGCTGTGCGGCATGTGCGCACGTACCCGTTCACTGTTGACTCGACGAAACGGTCGAGCTCGGCTGCGATCCGGCTGCTTCGCTGTGAATTTCGGCGCCGAATTCCTGCACGGCAACCACCATGCGTCAGTGACAACGGCCCCACATCCGTGACATACCGACGGCATACCGATGCAGCTACCTAAGTAAGTCGGGATCCGGTGGTGTCGGCGGCAGGGGAAATGATCACCGCGCGGCATCTCGAACGGCCACTTTGTCGGTGTTCCCTGGCTTTAACCGAGTCAGTTCCGCTGGTCAGCGCGGTCGTCGGGTGGTTTCGCCTCGGACCCGGTCGGCGAATTCCTTGGGAATGTGCGCGGGGATGTCTGCACGTGAAGTGATGGCCAGTTTATTGAAAATCGCCGAGATCTGGGCGTCGACAGTTCGGGACGACTTGCCACGGCGGGTGGCGATGGCGGTGTTGGTCCACCCGGCCGCGGCCAGGAGCGCAACCTGTTGTTCGGTGCGGGACAGTTCGTCCCAGTGCGAGGCGGGGGCCTGGTCCGCTGAAGTCTCGGTGGTCAGTGTGCCCATTGCCAGCCGTTGCACTTCGTTTCGTTCCGGACGCAGACGCATGCCTCGGGCTTCTGCCGCGGCGAAGGCGTCGGGCCCCAGCACTCGACGGGCGACAGCGATGGCTTTTTCGGATTCGTCGAGCAGGGGGCCCGACGCCTTGATGTCGATGCCGAGTTTGCCCCGTAGGGTCGCGGTGCCCCCGACCAGGTGGGCGATTTCGGTGGCCAGGGCAACCAGTTTCTTGCGGTCGGGTTTTCCGGCGACGATCGAGTCGGTGATGATTTGCGCCAATGACCAGGTCCGGTACTGCACCAACCACACCGCGGCCCATTGCTCGTTGGTGGCGAGGTGATATGCCAGCGAGGATCGTTCGAGGGCCAGTGCTTCGGTGGGGTTGCCGTGTCGGGTCAAGGCGGCCGACCTGGTGAGTTCGGCGCAAGCCTTTTCCCATGGAATTCCGGAGACGTTCGCGCGATCGAGGTACCGCTGCGTGATCTCTTGGGCTTGCTGCGCGGTTCCCAGCATGCCTGCGGCCAGGGCAGCGAACAGCTCGTTCATTGAGGCAGCGCCGTGGTCGCCGTAGGCCTCGAATTTATCCCGGGATCGGCTCAGGACGGTGATGGCGCGGGCGTCACGGCACGCGAATATCAGCTCCGCCCCCCACGCGAATTCGACTGGAGCGGGCAGGCCGATGTCGGTCTCGGCGGTATCTCGCCAGTTCCGCCTGGTGTCTGGGTCGGGGATGCAGGCGGCGACGCAGTCCTCGAGCATCTGTTCGGCGTCCTCGATGGTGCCTTGGAGCGTGGCGAGCCATGCGATGGTGGCCAGGGCCCCGATCTGGAGTTCAATGGGCTGCGGGGTCGCTGTCCGGGTGGCGTCCAGGCAGCGCAGGGTCCATTGGCGTATTTCACGTACCGAGCCGCTGGTGAAGCACACCTGCAGGGTGATCAGCCCTAGACAGATCTCCAGACCGTCTCCGGCTCGGCCCGGGGTAGTGATGCTGGTTTCGATCGCGGTGAGGGTGTTGGCCCAGACCGTCCGAGCCCAGTCCACCAGGGCTTGCCCCTCGGGACTGAACCAGTTGGCCGCGGCGTAGGCGATCTTGTCGTGGTAGTAGCGGCAGTGCCGCTGGGCCAGCCGGGCGGGTTCGTCCACCGCGTTGGTGGAGCGCTGGTGCAGTCGCTGCTGGGCGAATACCCGCAGGCTCTCCACCAGGGAATATCGCACCGTTGTGGCCGTCCTGTGCGTCGTGACCAACGACTGATCGACAAGGCGCTCGAGCAGGCCCTCGATCTCTGGCCGGGTCAGCGTCGCTTGCGTGTCGCTGGTTTCATCGTCGCAGCAGATTGTCTCGATTGCGTCCAACTCGGCGCCCACATCGGGTGCGGCTTCTGTGGTGTCGTCGGGATTGGTGTCGTAGCCGGCGGCGAACACCGACAGGCGGTCGAAGAGCAGACGTTCCTTGTCGCTGCACAGCTCGTAGGACCAGGAGATGACATCGACGACTCCTCGATGGCGGGGGTCGGCGCCCACGCGTGGCCCGTGCGACCAGCTCATTCGAGTGTCATCGGCATGGCCGGTGAGCCCGTGCAGAATGGCGGCCAACGGTTGGCGAAGCAGGCGTGCGGCTGCCAATTGAATATAGAGGGGATGGTTGTTGACGCGATGGCAGATCTCGGCGGCGGTGGCAGTCTGGTCGTCGCCGGTGACAGGATGTTCGGTGAGCTCGGCGCGATGCCGAAACAGGGCCAGGGCGTCGCGCTGCGATAGCGGCGGAACAGTGATTACGTGTTCGTCGATCCAGCCGACGGATTCGCGGCTGGTGGCCACGATAGTCAGCCCCGGTACGGTGTCGATCAGGTCGGCGATCAGGGGCCCGACGCCGGAGACTACGTGCTCGCAGTTGTCCAGCACCAGAACCGTGCGCGGTGCACGCCCGGTGGAGTCGGTTCGAGTGAGGGTGTCGACCAAGGCATCCCACGCCGATCGCCCGGAGAAATCCGCCTCGATCACCGCATGGGCAACTTCTTCTGCGACCGCGGTCGTATCCGAGCCTGGAGTCAGTCGGGCCAATCGCACCCACCAGGCCCGTGTCTTCTTGGCTTCGGCCTTGCCGTAACGGCGCAACGCTTCGATGGCCAGACGAGTCTTCCCGATCCCACCCGGACCGGTGAGGGTGATCAATCGAGCCGGACCCAGCAGTAGGGTGCTGATTTTCTCCAGCTCGCGGTCTCTTCCGACAAAGCTATGGGTAGTGGTCGGTAGGCTGTCCACGCCTTCCCGACGCCTGACATCCATACAAGAGAATTGTAGTCCTCGCAAGCAGGCAGGCCCTTGCTGAGCAGACCTGGATCGCCCCACGTCCAGCGGTTATTGCTCCCGTTGGGGCGCGGCGTTTTTCCGGTGGCTCCCCGCTGTTTCGCCGTCACCGGCCGTTGGCGCTGCGTAACCCGACGCCACATCACCGCAAGCCCACCGAACCGGAGACAACACCGTCGAAGTCGCACTCGTAGTCATCCGTCCGCTGCCGGTGAGTCGTCCTCGAGCCGGGCACCGAGTGCACGGCTTCACCCCACGGATGCGCGAGGTCGCCGCCGTCCAACAGAAAGACCAGCCCACGCCGATCGAGCCCGGCCATGGCTGCTGGGGCGGCAACGACCCCGTGGTCGCAATCCTCACAACGACAACGCAGTTCGGGGATTTTTGGCGACGCACCTACCCCGATGACGAGGGCAGCGGACTCACCGCGATGACGGTCGAGAAGACCACGGCTCAACTGTTCGAGCGCTTGATCCTCGAGGACCGCTACTACGCGGTCCGGGTCGGCAGCCAGTGGACCGCCGCCTGAGCAGCAGCGTGGTGAGGACGGCCGCGGCACCGGGCCACCCCGAACGTACCTGCATCACCACACTCGACTCTCGATGGCCGGTTGTCGGAACGTCAAGTCGACCGATGGCAAACCCGGCCCTTCTGCTCGGCTGCGCCCGAAACGGTGCGCGGCGCCCGATCAGAGGGCTGAGCAGGAAAAATCTACGCGACGGACGATGCCCCTTCGGCTGCGCGAGCAGTCCACGTCCGGTACGCACCCGACACCGAAGCCACATCGACAACCAAAGCGTGGGGTGACAGTGGGGGTGACTCGAGCCTGCGGCCACGAGCGCCACCAAACGACACCCAACCTGCACCGCGTCCTACATCGAACGCGCGGCACAACGCCTCAGCGGACTCGCGAACTGTGGTCAGCAGGCTGATCGGGTGGGTATTTGCAGCGGTCGTGTCGAGGTGACGGTTTCCGGGCCTGCGGGGGTGTCGAAGGTTATCGGGTCGCCGGAGGTGAGGGTGAGCGTCGTGGTGTCCGAGGTGATGCGGACGGTGACGGTGCCGGTACCCACCGAGAGCCCGTGGATGGTCATGCCGTGTGGGAATCCATTGGGCAGCATGGGGTTCAGTCGCGGATTCGTATCGGTCCAGCGCAGACCGGTCGGGGCGTAGAGCAGTCCTTGCAGGAAACCGGCCGCGCCGGTAACGAAGATCCAGGCTGCCTGGCCGAGTACATTGGCGCCGGAACGGTCACCGCGGGCTTCGGACTGGAAGTTGTAGGGACCGCGTACGTATGGCTGCACCGACTGGTCCAGATAGTACTGGGTAAGGCAGGGGTCGTATTCGGCGCTGAGGATCGCGCCGACGGCATTACTCATGTTCGGGCCGTCGGGGTCGGTCCGGTCGAAGTAGTAGTGCAGGGTGTCGACCGGCGAGTACCCGGGTGCGGTGTAGGAGAACGGGTAGCTGAGCAGGACGGTATCCGCCTGTTTGATCGGTGCGCCCGTGTACCCGAGGTATTCGGCGGGTACGCCGGGAGCGATCTCGGGTGGCATGGCCATGTTGGCGGCGATGTCGGCCCAGCGTGGGTCGACCGGCAGCCCCGCCAACCCCGCGGCCTGGGCAGCGATGCGCATCGTGTTCATCACGCCGCCGTTGGTGAGAGCGTTGTCGATCGACAGGGTGACGTATTCGTCGGCGCCGGCCGCGGGCACGTAATGGTATTTGCCGTCGGGCATTTTCGGGCCTACCCGGGCGGTGAGATAGTCGGCGATCGCGGTGATCACCGGGGCACCGTTGCTGTGCAGCCATTCCAGATCGCCGGTAGCGGTGTAGTACTGCCACTGAGCCAGGGCGATTTCGTTGTGCAGGTGTTCCTCGGTGAGCCCGCACACCCATGGTGAGGCGCATCGCTGGGCAGGGCCGTCGTTCCACGGATACAACGCACCCGGGAGCCCGTAACCGCGAGCGTTGGCCCGCGCGGACGGCAGGGCCTGGCTACGGAAGTCGACTATCGTGCGCGCCAGGTCCGGGTACAGCGCCAGCAGTGTCGGGAAGATCCAGGTGTCGGCATCCCAGAACGTTATGCCGCCGTAGTCGTCGGACGACAGTCCCGCGGGCTGCACGGACCACCGGTCGCCCGCACGGACGCTGGCCAGCACCGAATACATCGCCGCGCGAATCCACTGGGTGTAGTCGTCGCGCCCGGTGATCTCGATCCCCTTCTGCCACAACTGGTCCCACGCGTCGGCATGCGCGCCGTGTGCGGTGTTGTAACCGTCCGTACGGCCGGACTCGGCCGCGGTGGTGGCAGCGGCCTGCGGATCGGGACCGTAGTCGGTCGACGAGATCCCCACGTACTTGGTGAAGGTGTAACTGCCCCCCTCGGTCACCGGCGTGGTGTAGCGGATCCCGGAGGTGGCGGGCAGCGCTGCGGCCACAGTGTGCTGTGGTGTATCGACGGCCGAAACCACGAACGCGGTGTCCGGCGAGCCGTCCGCGCGCACCCCGGCGACACTCTGCTGGCGGGCCGGATCGGCGAAGGCGGTCACCGGGGACGTACGCCGCGTGGCAGCGGTGTCGATCAGATCGGTGACATCGAGATCTCCGGAGAAGTCCGGGGCGAGGGTCAACCGCTGCACCGCCAGATCGGGTCGCGAGCGGGACACGAACGTGTCGTAACGCAACCGTATCCGATGCTCGGGATCCGGGGTCCAGGTGACTTGCGTTGTCGCCGTGGCGGTCCGGTAATCCAGCGTCTGCCTGTAGTCGTTTATGGCCGCCGGATCCACGTCGGCTTGATATTGCTGACCGGCGACCCCGACGGTGAGCCCTGACCACGCCGGTAACGCCGCGATCACTTGCGTGTACTGCGGCGAGGGACCCCCTTCGGCATAGAAACCCGCCAGATACGTGCCGGTATACCGAGGCTGCTGCAATGGAAACGCGGTACGTGCCGTGTCGCCGTAATCGTGATACCCACCGCCGCTAGGGGGCAGCATCGTGCCGATCCGCCCATTGCCCAGATATGGGGCGGCTCGAAAATCGTTCGGCGCGAACATATCCGAAGTGGCCGACCACTCTGCATCCGCGCCGTCGTTCGCGCCTCCCATACCGGGCACCAGGGTAACCGGGACTACCACACCGGCCAGTACGACCAACACCATCCACAGCCACCCACCCCGCGCCCGCACGGCGCTCCCGATCCAGGTCACGCCGCCCATCCTCAGAACCGGGCACGCGTCGGTCAACGCGACACGCACAAGTAGGTGGGCTACTTCGCGCCGATGCCGTCGCGGAGGAAGTCGCTGAGCTGCTCGCCGAATGGCTCGGCGATCTGGGTGTTGTAGTCGTTCCAGCCCTCTTGCTGTGCCTGCTGCAGGTAGTCGGGCAGCGGTCGGTGCAGCTCTTCGCTGACGGCTCGGTCGTGCAACCGGCTCATCGCGTCGCGCAGGCTCCCGCCCGTCGCGGCGATGTTGTCCAGTTCGAGTTCACCGTCGCGGGTCGAGTAGTCGTAGAGTTCGTACTCCTCTTCGAGCGACGGGTCGATCTCCGCGGAGCCCTGCGTCCAGTGCGAGTAGCGGACGAACTTCGCGTCGGCGGTCCGGACGGCCACCACATGGCCGGGTGCGTTGCGGTCGAACAGCACTGCGGCTTCCTCGATGGAGTGTTCGTCGGTGGTGTGCACGATCCAGGGCCGCCCCGGCGCGCCCGGGTCGCGGCAGACCGCGGCGATATCGTGTCTGCTTGCCAGATGGGCGTAGCGCTCGTCGCCGCGCCAGCCGTTGCCGCCCGCGCCGATGGTCAGCAGCAGTGGAGCCAGGTCGATGCTGGAGGTCAGCTGGGTGCGGGTGCCGCCTACCGGAGTGAGGTCACCGCGCGGGTCGTAGACGAACAGCGGCACCCGGATGGCCTCGTCGTAGGCCCCGCCACCCTTGCCGTGCAAGCCGTGGGAGCCTGCGTAGTCACCGTGATCGGAGGTGAAAACCACCACGGTATTGGCCGCCACCTCCGGACGGGTCGCCAATTCCGTCAGTACCCGGCCGATCTGGATATCGACCTGCTGCTGGAACCACAGGTAGAGATTGAGCAGGTCGATCCACTCCTGGTCGGCATCGGGCGTGCCGTACGGCGCGACGCCGAAGGTCGCCGCCGACACCTGCACCAAGGCCATCTGCAGACGAGGCTTGCGCGATAGTTGTTCGAGGGTTTCGTGATTGGCGGGCAGAGTGTCGATCCAGCGCGGAATGTTGTTGAACGCCAAGGTGCGCCGGGTCCAGCGCGGCCACCACTGGACATCGTGCGGATTGACCAGCGACACCGTCGTACACCAGGGGCCTTGGCCCGCATCGGTATCGAACCAGTCGACGAACTGGTCGACGATCCGGCCGTCCATCTGCAGGCCCTGCTCGGGCGTCCCGTTGGGCGAAGGGTAGGTGCCGCCGTCGAAGCCGTGACGCTCCAACCCGCCCGGGGTCGTGTCGGCGTCGTGGCCCAAATGCCATTTGCCCCACCACGAGGTGCGGTAGCCCTGTTCGCGCAGCATCGAGCCCCAGGTCGGGAAGCTCGGCGACAGCTGCGAGGTCGAGGTCGACAGACAGCCGGTCTGATGTGAGTACAGGCCGGTCACCAGCGCGCCGCGAGAGGGCGTGCAGTCGTTGGCGGCGGTGTAGTGCTGTTCGAACGAGACCGACTTGGACCGCAACCCGGCGATGTTCGCAAGGATGGTGTCGAGCACGGGCTGCTCCGGAAACCACATGGGGGCCCGCATCTCGTCGACGATGACGACGAGAATATTCGGCTTGTCGGGGTGAACGTCCATGCGTGGCCGGGCGGATGCGCTCGGGCTCCCGATGGTCATGGCAGCGGTCGCCACCGCTCCGCTACCGAAGAATCCACGCCTGCTTATCGACACTGTGTCCTACTGCCTTTCGGTCGGGTGCTGAGAAGAAGCGTCCATGAAGTGGTTGACCACCGACGCGAGCAGAGGGCCGTTGTCCTCCTGCAGAAAATGTCCCGCGCCCTCGATCACCGTGTGCGGTTGACCGGACGCCCCGGGAATCTTGTGCCGGAAGATCTTCTCGCCACCGGCTGTGATCGGGTCGCCATCGGAGAAGGCCGTGAGAAACGGTTTGCCGAAGCGGGCCAGCTGCTCCCAGGCCCAGCGGTTGGCCGCGGCGGCCGGGTCGTCGGGCCGGGTCGGAACCAGGAGCGGGAAGGCACGGGCACCGGCCTTGTAGCTCTCATCGGGAAACGGGGCGTCGTAGGCGGCCACTGCCGCGGGGGAAAGCTTTGCCCGGCAACCATTTTCGACAATGGTCCCCACTGGGAACCGCGGCGTCTCCTGTGAGAACCGCTGCCAGGCGAGAAAGGCGTCGCTCAGCGTTGCCGTTCCGTCGGGAAGTCCGGTGTTGGCCGCGACCACCCTGGCGAAGCGATCGGGATGTTCGGCGACGAGCCGCAGCCCGATCAGTCCGCCCCAGTCCTGGCAGACCAGCGTGATGGACGCGAGATCCAGGTGGTCGAAGAGCACTTCTCGCAGCCATTCGACATGGCGGGAATACGTGTAGTCGGCTCGGTCGGCGGGCTTGTCGCTGCGGCCGAAGCCGACCAGATCCGGCGCGACACACCGCCGGCCCGCCGCGACGAGCACCGGAATCATGCTGCGGTACAGGAAACTCCAGGACGGCTCGCCGTGCAGCAGTACGACGACTTCGCCATCGCGCGGGCCTTCGTCGAGGTAGTGCACCCGCAGGCGGGTGTCGCCGCCGTCACCGGCCGCGACTTCGACATAGTGCGGCGGGAACGGAAAGTCGGGCAGGGCTGAGAACCGTTCCTCAGGCGTACGCAGTGCGTGCATAGTCCTGACACTAAATGTTCTTGCATCATGAGTGCAAGTACCGCCGCGGCTTGTTAAGATGAATCCCGATGGATGGACGCACCGCTCGGGCGGCAAGGAACCGTCAGGCGGTACTCGATGCCGTGCTGGCGCTCACGGAGGAAGGCGATCTGCAACCGACCGCACGGGCCGTGGCCGAGCGAGCCGGGGTCGCGACCAGGTCGGTGTTTCATCACTTCACCGATCTCGAGTCGATGTATGCCGCCGCCGCCCAGACCCAAATGGAGCGACACTGGTTCCCCCTGCTCCGTCCGGTGATCGGCGATCCGGGTCATCGCATCGAGACCCTGGTCGAGCTGCGAGCCGAACTGTACGAACGCATTTCGGGCACCCGCCGCGCCGCCGTGCTGCGCGAGCACGAATCCGCCGTCCTCGCCGAGCGTTTGCAGGAAAGCCGCGCCGCCCTGTGCGCCCACCTGCGCGTCAACCTCCCCGAACTGGAGCGCCTCGACCGCCCCGCCCGCGAGGCCGCCTACGCCGCCGCTTCATGGGAAACCTGGGAGGTATTCCGTCGCCATCAAGGCCTCTCCGCGGATGCCGCCCGAGCCGCCGTCGGCGCTACCCTCACCGCCCTGCTCGCACCCGTACCGACCGTCATCGACGGAACCACCGCGGTCACCGGCTGACCGTGGTGCGGACTCTTCGACACCAGAAACGCACGCGCAGAACGGGATCCGGGTCGCTGGATGAGACCTCGAAGACGAGCACCTCGCGCGACGGCGGCCCGCAACACAACATCAACCCAGCGATGGCGCGATCACGCCGGGTCCACAGGCTCGCCAGCAGCCGCGTCGCCTCAGCGGGCGCGGGAGTCGTTCGGGCGCGGGCGAAGTCGTACTGATCGTGGCCTCCGATTGAAAACGGGGACAATGCCCTGGCTCGGTGTCACGCGAGTTTTTCGCTTCGGCTGTCCGGGTCTAGTTTTCGGATTGTTTGGTTCGGCCGTGGCACTCGACGGTGTTGTGGCGGGCGATGGGTGAAGATGAGGGATGCGGACTCGCTTCCACGAGGAGCTCGACCAACTGGCCGCCCAGTTGCAGGCGATGTGTCAGCGTGACCGGACCGCGGTCGCGACCGCCACCAACGCCCTGCTGCGCGCCGATCTCGAGCTTGCCGAGCAAGCTATCGACATCTGCCGCGACCTCGACGCTCAGCGCGATGATTGTGAGCACGGTGCGGTGACACTGCTGGCGTTGCAGGCCCCGGTCGCGGGCGAGCTGCGGCAGGTGGTCACCGCGATCCAGCTTGTCGGTGACCTCGCTCGGATGGGCGTGTTGTCCGAACACATCGCCAACATCGCGCGCCGCAGGCACCCCGACTTCGCGGTCCCCGAATCTGTGCGACCGATCGTGGCCCGCATGGGGGCGGCCGCTATCGCGATGGCGACCAGCGCCGCCGCAGTGCTTGGGTCCGGTGACCCGGGCGACGCCGCCGCACTCGACAGCCAGGACGACACGATGGACCGGCTGCATCACGACCTGATGGCAGCGGTGCTCGGTGCGGACTGGGCTGACGGGACGACCACCGCGGTCGATCTGACCCTGCTGGGCCGCTACTACGAACGGTTCGCCGACCACGCCGTGCAGGTCGGCCGTCGCACCATCTTCATGGCGACCGGCGAGTTACCCGACGACTGGCCGAACTCCGCAACAACCCCCGAAAACTAACCCCGAAATCTACCCGAACAGACCGATCGCCTTCTGAAATCGTCGGTCTTAGCTGGGAAGGTGAAATCGTTGGTGCTGTCGCCTCACGGCACACGGCACGAGTCCGCCGTCATCAGTTCGGCGGAAATCCTGCGCAGGTGGTCGATGGATCGGTGCGCCAAGCCATCGAGTTGTTGCTGGCAGCAATGAGGCACCGCCCCGGCTGGCGCGCTCTATCTCGACGAGGAAGGCGAGCATCACTGACTGCGACCAGAGGGCCCCGATTTCCGGACGGGCCACTCTGGTAGCAGGGGCGCCTGCCGTTTATCCCGGCTTGCTCGGGGCAACCGGGAGACGACACGTCGTCTACCCCGGAGAGGACTCGCCATGGTTGATGTACCTGCCACCGTTGTGCGAAGCGCATTCGCTGTCGGCGCCCGGCTCCGGCACGCGCGGGTCTTCCACCCCAACGGGGTGTACCTGTCGGGCCGGTTGCACGCCGCAGATGAATTCGAGCCCCTGTTCGGCAGCGGTGAACGCGCCGTCATCGCCCGCCTGTCCAAGGGCACCGGCCTGCCCGGACCGGCGCCGGACGTGCTCGGCTTCGCGTTCCGCGTCCTCGACCACGACGACAACCCGTGGGACTTCGCGCTCGCGACCACGGGCCGCAGCATCGTCGGCCGGTTCGTGATCACCGTCGCGACCGGCTGGGCACGCGCCAGGTACGGCGGCCTGATGCCGTACCGCTTCGGCAATTCGATGCCGACCTGGGTGTTCGCCGAACCCGATGCGGCGCAACCGAAAACGGCGTCCATCGGCGCACTCGAAGAGTACCTGCTCGAACACGAAGTGCACTTCGACCTGGTCGGCAGCCCCATCACCGGGCCGACCCACAAACTCGCCGAGATCACCCTGCGCTCGGCCCAGGGCGCCGAGCACCGGACCGACTACTTCGACCCGATGCTCAACCACCCCGCCGAGGTCGAAATGGTCCCGAAGGCGGTACGGCAACTGCGCGAGTTCGCCTACGCGGGTAGCCGCCAGGGACGGGGCGAGGCGGATTGACTTTTTCTTCGGCGTCAGCGCGCCGCTGCTCGGCCAGTGCCCGCTGAATATCGCCGTCGACGTCGCGCGGCTGTCCGACTATTAGAATCACGATGTGCAGCGCGCTGCGGTGACCGATCCTTCGCGTGTGGTGGTTCTCGGGTCCGGGTTTGCGGGTCTGTGGGCGGCGCTCGCGGCGGCCCGGCGGCTGGACGAGTTCGGTGTGGCGGTCGGAACCGTCGATGTCACGGTGATCAGTTCCACGCCGTACCACGACATCCGCGTGCGCGATTATGAGACCGATCTGAGCACGTCCCGCATCCCACTGAGCGCTCTTCTCGACCCGGTCGGAATCAAGCACATCCTCGGCGAAGTGACGGCGATCGACGCGCTGGCGCGGGTAGTGGAATCCACCGCAGGCGCTCACAGTTACGACCGGCTGGTGCTCGCGTTGGGCAGCCAGGTGGTCAAGCCCGATATCCCTGGCCTGAGGGAGTTCGGCTTCGACATCGACACCCATGACGCAGCGATCAGACTGCAAGCCCACCTGTGTCGGCTTGCCGAGGGCCCCGCTGACCCGGCGGCCGCGACAGTAGTCGTCGTCGGGGCAGGTTTGACGGGGATCGAAGAGGCGACCGGGCTGCCCGCGATGCTCGCCGACGTCTTTGCGACACGTGCCGTCGCACCGCGGGTCATCCTGATCGACCGCAACCCGCTCGTCGGGTCGGATATGGGCGCATCGGCGCGACCGGTCATCGAGGCGGCGCTGGCCGACGCCGGGATCGAGACCAAGTTGGGCGTCGGGGTCCTCGCCATCGACGAGCGCGGCGTGACGCTCTCTTCGGGTGAAGTGGTGGCCGCCGCCACCGTCGTCTGGTGTGCCGGAATGCGGGCCAACCCGCTGACCGCCGACTTCGGGGTCGACCGTGACCGGCTGGGGCGACTCCCCGTCGACGACTATTTGCGGGTATGCGGTGTGCCCGGGGTATTCGCCGCCGGTGACGTCGCCGCCGCAAGAATGGACGACGAGCATATGTCGGTGATGTCCTGCCAGCACAGCCGCCCGATGGGCCGATGGGCCGGTTACAACGTCATCGGCGATCTTCTGGGCAAACCCATCAAGCCGTTGCGGATCCCTTGGTATGTAACGGTTCTCGATTTGGGACCGGCAGGCGCGGTGTACACCGAGGGCTGGGATCGCCACGTGGTCGCGTGCGGCGAGGAGGCTAAAGCCACCAAGCGCGCCATCAACACCCGGCGTATCTATCCTCCGTTGAGCCGCGACCGCGATGCGTTGCTGGCCGCCGCCGCGCCCGACCTGCAGGCCGCGCCCGAGCACGGACCTGAATCCACCCATTGACAACCAGCGGCAGTTGCTGCCGCAGTGGACTTTTCACCAGTTTGCCGATCGATAGAGCCTTTGCTGCAGTCAGGCACGCCCCAGCCAGTGCCGCAAAATGTGAACCCGGCGGCCGTGACCCGCGAGTCGCCTCGCCGCCTGACGACCGCGAGTTCGTCAGCGGTCGCCCAGGGCGTCTATGGCGGCCCGGAGTTTGGTGGCGGCCTCCGCCGCGATCGGTTCCAGGTCTGATTCGGCCGTAACCTGAACCATCACTTCGGGATCCATGGCTTCGACGATGACGGTGGCATCATCGGCCGGGTCACGACGGACGATGACATTGCAGGGCAACAGCAACCCGATCCGGCGGTCGACGCCGACCGCGCCGTGGGCCAGCGACGGATTGCAGGCGCCGAGGATGCGGTAGTCCTCCATGTCCTCGCCGAGTTTGGCCTTCAGCGTCGCGGTCATGTCTATCTCGGTCAGGACACCGAAACCCTGTTCGGCCAGAGCGATACGAGTCCGCTCGACGGCATCGTCGAACCGGTCGGTGCGCATTGTGGTGGAGATGGCCAAGTTCATGTTCACCCTTACTTCCTGTCGAGAATGATCGGGGCTGCGGTCGGCGGTCTGGTCCAGGACACGGCGCAGTCGGCCGTAGCGGGCAACCCCAGCCGCCGCAACAGCAGGGTCATCGGGCACCAGCCCGCGACGCCGTACAGCAGCAGATTCGCGCCTACGAGCCCAGTGAAGACCAGCCACCAGGCCGACCACACCGCGGCCAGAGCCACGCTGATCACAATGAAGGTCCCCGCCAGCAGCGGCACCACGCGGGCGATCGACCAGCCCTGGTGGCGAGGTAGGTTCGTCATGATCTGTCCTTCGAATCCGTTGTGCGTACCAGCGTTCAGGTGAGAGTGAGGAAAAGCCCTCTCGGGTCCGTCTTCACTCATCGGGTCGGCACCGTCGGCGCTCTGCCCGGTCAGGCATTCACGCAAACCGGTCGCGACGATCTTGAATCCGTTCCGATCCAGCTCCCTCGACGGCCGGAGGCTGGATGACAGCCTCTCGGCAGTCGCGCCCTTCTCGATCATCGCGATCACACCGCCGAGCTGCCCTGCGCGACGCAACCGGTTGTGAGCACCTGCGTGGCCGTCTCTTCGTTGCCCACCAGGCCTGTTCTTCTCTCGCCACCTGGAGAATATACCCCCTAGGGTATAGAGAGGATGTGATGTCGGGCATACGCTCTGTCGCCACGGTCGTTCAGGAATTCGCGGTAAATGCGCCGGACAACATGGGGCGGGTTCGTCGGGGATCGGTGGTCGTGGCCAGATGCTGGCAGCGCCGCGAGCGTGGCGCTGCGGACGTGTGAGCAACCTTCCCTTCACCGTCGGCTGCGATCTGTATGTCCACCGATGTACGGTCAGTCATAAGGAGTGTTGTTGCGCAGCAGCGACTTCGAGGCGTTCGAGTATCGGACCGAGGTTTGCTTCGAGGGCGTGGAGCGGATGGAACTTGACCCGCGATTCACCGGCGGGGTCTCCTGCAGCACTGCGGATTACGACCGAGCGACGCCGCTCCGAGCTGATCGCACTCGGCTCGGACCAGTCTTCCCGAGTTGTTGAACACCGGCGATTTTCAACTAGCACGGTCCTGGACCGTCAATGCGGTGATCAGCGGTTGCAATCGCACGTCCCGTCTTCCATGCCGCGCCAGCGCAATACGAGGGTTAGGTTGCTGCTAGTCCGGATCGCCGCTAAAAGCGAGGGAACCGCGGCCAGACCGGCCTTGTCCTCGATG
>NZ_BDBY01000248.1 GCF_001613225.1 Nocardia pseudovaccinii NBRC 100343 | reverse complement strand
GAACTCGCCCCGAATCCTCATACACTCTGCTGCGCTCAGCAACGAGCTCGCCGATCGAACGCCATGGCGCGCCAGTTTGCGACGTGCACCATTGCTGTTGGTGTCGCTCGCCTGCTCCGGACCCAAGTATGTCAACAGGATCGCCTGATCCACCCAGTCCACGATACGGTCGGCGGGCAAACGGGTGCTGACGAGCAGGCCGACGACATCGGCGGTCGCCATGTTCGGAATATTCTCGATATCTTCTTCCTCGAGCCTCGACTCGTGCCATACGGTGAGCCCGTCGAGCCCGTCAAGAGGCAGCTGCGACTCCAGGCTGCGCATGGCGTACCGGAAGACCTTGATCATGACGCTGCGAATGATCTGCCACACCACCACCGGAAAAACGCCGACGGCGAATCCGAGCAACAACATCTGCGACCGAGAGGTCTGCCACGACGCGGCCTCGGCGATACCCTCGAGCACCCAGATTCCGATAACAGCAAGGACTGTCCGCATAACGACCGCGATATAGGCACTGCCGCGCAGGTCCGAACGGACATAGCGGCGGAACAGCATCTGAATCGAAAAGAAATAGGCACCGAGGAACGCGAAGGTGACCGGCGTGGTGTTCGGAGTCAACGCAAGCACCCACACTGTCCGATCGGTCGCCGAGGGCATCTGATCGACTGGCGGCAACGTGAGCAACCACCCGACCGCAAGGAGAACCACGGCGATCGAAACAGGCACAGCCGCAATCGAAATCGGTGTCTGCCCCCGCGCCTCCTCACTCGAATAGGGCTGAAAACGCTTTTCGATGACATCGTCGTGCACCTTCTGCGGCAGACGACCATAGGTGCCCTCGAACCTCTGCAGGTAACTACCGATCCTCGTCTTCCGCGCTTCCTCGGTCTCCCCGAAACTCCGCTGCACCTCCAGCAGCCCCAACCGCTGAAGGTTGGCGAGGAACTCGTTGAGCAGACTCGCGCGCTGAGCCGCGAGGAAAAGCCACCACATCACCGCAGGAGTGACGAACAGGATCACTACTATCAGCGACCGAACGGTGTTCAACTGCCACAGCGGTGGCAACACGAACAACACGCTGGCAAGGGCGATCAGGATCGCGGGAAAACCGACGAGCATGAGAGCAGCCGCCCGCACGGCCGTATCACGACTTTTCGACCACATCGCAAGAATCGCGACAACAACGACCGCGATCAGAACTCCCAAACCCACTACAACCCAGGGTGTGTGATGGCCAAGCCACGCCTGAGCGGACTCGCTTTGCAATATTCCCATGAGTCCGACCACAGGCCAGAACAAGATGCCGACGGCGGTGAGCCATTTCGATTCCCTGCCATCATCCGCGAGCCTTGCGCTTCTCGATTCGCTGCCGTCCCGATAGTCCTTCGGCTCGACACCGCCGACGAGTGCGGGGTTCAGCGACGCAGCGTCGGTCTCATCGCCAGCAATTCCCGTACCGAATCGGTCAACTGCTGCCACCGCCGCAGTCGATTCATGGCTGTTGGCATTGTCTTCTGTTGACATCTTCAGCCTTCCACGATCGGAAGAGCGCCCGTTGATCTTCACCGCAAACCAGGTCACGACCCGGTGGAAAAAATTCTTCGCTTCCTGTATGTCCGACACGCGAGTAGCGCACTACTTGACAGTTGCGCCCAGAACCCCACTTTCCATTGCCACTGCGTAGGTCAAATGTCCCCGGCCTCACCGAGGGATTCATGTGGTGTACTTCGATGGATATCGGCAGCGGTAGTGGGTCCTGTCGTGCTTCCACGTGCCTTCCGGCGCGCGCCACCGCCCCTCCCTCAGAGGATTTCACCCGCTGCCGGACCTCTGGTGGAGTAAATGCCGCTGCGGTAGTCGATTCATGGAGGATTTCCGCTGTCGCGGTGCACTGGAATGACCGGGCTCGCCACGATCGCTACGTTGGCCAATATGCGCACCGATGGAGATTCCTGGGACATCAATACCAGCGTGGGATCTACGGCGTTGTTCGTCGCGGCGGCTCGCGCGCTGGGCGGCCGCGCGGCCGACGCGCTGGCGGCGGACCCGTTCGCCGAGCTTTTCGTGCGGGCCGCGGGCGGGGAGTGGGCCGACCTGCTCGACGGTCGAGTGCCTGCCCATCCGTTGCTGACCCCCGAATTCGGCATTCAGTTCCAGCAGCATCAGGTCGCCCGCACCCGGTACTTCGACGACTACCTCCACGCGGCCGCGGCCGTGGGCATCCGGCAGGTGGTCATCCTCGCGGCGGGCCTCGACGCCCGCGCGTACCGGTTGCCTTGGCCCGACGGCACCGTCGTCTACGAGCTGGACCGGCCGCAGGTGCTGGAGTTCAAGCGCGAAACTCTCGCGCAGGCTGGTCGCCAGCCGATCGCCGAGCGCCACGAGGTGCCGGTGGACCTGCGTGAGGACTGGCCGAAAGCGTTGCGCGACAGCGGCTTCGACCCTGCCCTGCCGACCGCGTGGCTGGTGGAGGGGCTGCTGATCTATCTGTCGTCGGCTGCGCAGGATCAGCTATTCGACGCCGTCGTCTCGCTCAGCGCGCCCGGCAGCCGGGTCGCGATCGAGCAGATGGATCCGCTGCCCGCCGAGGCCGTCGCCGAGATGGTCGAGCACGACGACGCGGGCTCGGACTGGGTGCGGTTGATCTACAACGACCCCCGTGGTGAGGTCACCAAGTGGTTCACCGACCGCGGTTGGACCGGTGAGCGCGTCTACCTCACCGACTACCTCCGCGGCATGGGCCGCACTCCGGCCACCGACCGGTCATTGATCAGCCTGGTCACCGTCGTGCGGCCCTGATCTGGCTTTTCGGCTGACCGTTGCGCGCCACCGGACCATGACCGTCCGTGTTTCGCGGACCGCCGATGACCGATTTACGAGCACCCGGATCCGATCGAGGAACGGTATCGGTTGAGCGACGGATCGGTGGAGATCCTGGTCGTCGGTGTCACAGCGGGCGGGTAGCTGCCGCATGCTGACGGACAGAGGTCGGCCCAGCACCCCGGAGAAGGGAGATGCACGGTGACATTGGGACGTCGTCGGTTGCTGATCGGTTTCGGCGGTGCGGGTGGCCTCGCCCTGGCAGGATGCGGGTGGGTGCGAGACCCGGCGCCGCCACCCAAACCCGCAACAATCGGATTCGATCCCCCACCCGGCACCCACGATGTCGACGCGCGCAGCCTCGGCACGATCACGGTCACCGACGGGACGCTGCGGTCGGTCGAATGGATCGATGAAACTGGCAGATCACTGCCGGGCGCATCGACACCCGATCTTCGAACCTGGACCAGTGCCGAACCACTCGGCTACGGACACACCTACACCGCGAAAGCCGTGGCGCACGGAGAATCGGGCGACATCACCGCGACGTCGACCTGCACCATGGTGCGACCGCAAGAGCTGGTCGATGTCTCTCTGCGCTCCGCCAATCTCGTCGAGCTGGCCGAAAACGACACCTACGGAGTAGGTTTCGTGCTCGTCGCACATTTCGACGAACCCGTTGATCGGGCGGCCGTGGAACACCACCTGAAGGTCACCACCGAGCCGGCCGTCACCGGTGCCTGGTACTGGCTCGACGATCAGAACGCACACTGGCGGCCGGAGCACTATTACGTACCGGGAACCAGGATCACGATCGCGGCCGAACTCTTCGGCCTCGCGCTCGGCGAGGGCCGCTACGGCCTGCGCGACCAACGGGTTTCGGTGATCATCGGGCCCGCACACGTCGCGATCGCCGACGACGACACCAAACAGATCGAGGTGTTCGACAACGGAAACCTGGTGCGCACCATGCCCACATCGATGGGCAAGGGCGGCACCACCGTCGTCGGTGGCAGAGCCATGTCGTTCTGGACCCGCCCGGGCATCTACACCGTGCTCGACCGAAATGACCCGGTGATCATGGACTCCACCAGCTACGGCCTGCCCGCCAGCTCCGGGGGCTACCGCACCAGCATCAACCACGCGGTCCGCATCAGCCACGACGGAATCTTCGTGCACGAATTGGCAGCAACCATGTGGGCCCAAGGCAACACCAACGTCTCACACGGCTGTCTCAACATCTCCCCCAACGACGCCGCATGGTTCTACGACTTCGTCATCCCGGGCGACGTGGTCGAGGTCCGCAACACCGGTGGCGACCCCCTCGATATCTGGCAGAACGGCGACTGGAGCATCGCCTGGTCCGACTGGCTTCGCGGTGGAGCCCCGACATGACACGAACTAGAAAAAGGGGTTGATCCCCCGCGAACCTGTCGTGACCGTCACAGGGCCGTTGCCGCTGGCTGGACCGGACTCCATCGGCGGAACCCACCCGAAGCCGTTTCGAGTCGCCACCACGCCAACCGCTCGGCGAGCTCTGGCAACCAACTCGCAGGGGCGTCGCAGAGATCGTGTCGCGCGCGGGCGGCGGCGGCGTGCAGAACGTCGGCGGCGACAGCGGGAAAGTCGTGTCGGAGGTGCTCGATCGCATCGGCGACAACGACGTCTGGATTGGCTCTATCCGATCTCACCGATGTCATCTCGTACCCTTCTTGCCGACTTGTTCGTGGATGACTTTGTCGGATGACAGTAATTTGCTCGATCGTGGCGGAGACAGGGCCACTGGTCCCACGCTCGTGGGCCGATAGGCACTGCTGAGGTGACCTCGACTAAGTGATCCGCAAAGCCACCACCAGGGACGAGCGTGGACCTCACATTCGGTCCGACACCGTCACATTCGCGAACGAGGCTACAGATCAGAACGTGACAACTCGTTGCTCAGCAGAAATCAGGATCTACGGTGGAGATATGACCGCCTTGGAGTATCAGCATCTGCTGGTCGCGCGCGACGGCGACACGGTGCGCATCACCATGAACCGGCCGGAGCGACGCAATGCGCTGTCAGGCGAGCATCTGGCCGAACTGCTCGCCTCCTTCCGGGCCGCTGGCGAGACCGACGCCACCGGGATAGTGCTCGGGGCGCACGGTCCGGTGTTCTCCGCGGGACATGATTTCGCCGACGTGGCCGCCCGCGACCTGCTCGGCGTGCGGGAGTTGCTCGCACTGTGCACCGAGCTCATGTCGACCATCGAGTCGGTGCCGCAGGTGGTGATCGCCCGGGTGCACGGTCTGGCCACGGCCGCCGGCTGCCAGCTGGTGGCCTCATGCGATCTGGCCGTCGCCGCCGAATCGGCCGGGTTCGCGCTCCCCGGCGGCAAGGGTGGCTGGTTCTGTCACACCCCCGCGGTGCCGGTGGCGCGCGCCGTCGGCCGTAAACGCCTGATGGAACTGGCCCTCACCGGCGACCCGATCGATGCCCGCACCGCCGAACAATGGGGCCTGATCAACCGAGCTGTGCCGGACACCGAGTTGGACACGGCCGTCGACGAGTTGCTCGCCCGCGCGACCCGGGGCAGCCGGGCCAGCAAGGCACTCGGCAAACGCACTCTCTACAGCCAACTCGACCGCCCTGAAGCAGATGCCTACGTCCTCGCGCTGGATGTCATGGCGGCCGCCGCCCAACTTCCCGGCGCCCGGGAAGGGATGGCGGCCTTCCTGGCGAAACGCCCACCCGTCTGGCGCGATTAGCGCCCACAGGGGACTCTTCAACAGCGTCTGGTCCGACGCCGCCGAAAGGCTTGGCCGATAGCGGCATGTCGAGCGCCCGCCCCGGAGACCTCGTCGTATTCGGCGGCCAAGAACCCCGTCAACGTGTAATCGACTTGCGCGGCGAACTATCGGGAATGGCTGCCGGGCTCGATAGGGTGGGTTCGATGTCCAGAATCGACGAGTGTGCGAACCGAGTGGCCGCGGCCGCTCGGCGGTCGAGACGGACGGTGGCGGTTGCGGAATCGTTGACCTGCGGGCAGTTGTCGTCGGCATTGGGTGCTGCCCCGGACTCGGCACAGTGGTTGCGGGGTGCGGTGGTTGCCTACAGTGCGGATGTCAAACGGCAGGTGCTGGGCGTTCCCGAGGTCCCTGTGGTGTCGGAGACCGCGGCCCGAGCCATGGCGGTCGGCGTGCGGGCGCTGCTCGGCGCGGACGTGGCTGTGGCGGTTACCGGGGTGGGCGGCCCCGATCCCCAGGACGGTGAACCGGCGGGATCGGTATGGCTGGCGGTCCACGCCGAGGATGGGGGCTGGGCGCGGCATGAGCTCTTCGACGGCGGACCCGAAGACGTGCTGAGGCGGACGGTTGAAGTCGCGCTCGACATGGTGTGCGAGGCGATAGGCGAAGCCTCGAGCTGATCGCGACCGATAACTAGGCGGCAGACGGGTAGCCCACCGATATCCACCGCCGAGCCAAGGAGCGACAGTGACCCGATTCGGATACACACTGATGACCGAACAGAGTGGCCCGCGCGAACTCGTCCGCTATGCCGCCGCCGCCGAGGCGGCAGGATTCGACTTCCTGGTCAGCAGCGACCACTACGCACCATGGCTCGAGGAGCAGGGCCACGCACCGAACGCGTGGACCACCCTCGGGGCCGTCGCACAGGCGACACGGCGCATCCCGTTGATGACCTACGTGACGTGCCCGACCATGCGCTACCACCCGGCGATTGTGGCGCAGCAGGCCGCGACGTTGCAGATCCTGGCCGAAGGGCGATTCACTCTCGGGCTCGGCAGCGGCGAGAGCCTCAACGAGCACGTCATCGGAGCGGGCTGGCCCGGGCTCGAGGAACGGCTGGAGCGACTCGCGGAGGCCATCGGGATCATTCGTGACCTGCACGCGGGCGGGACGGTCAGCCGACTCGGCCAGTGGTATCGAGTCGACGCCGCTAAGGTCTGGGACCTGCCGGATCGGCCGGTACCGATCGCGGTCGCGGTATCCGGACCACGATCGGTACAGCGATTCGCCCCGCTGGCCGACGAGATGGTCAGCACAAGTCCCGACGCCGAACTCGTTCGGTCGTGGCATCGCATCCGCGCGAACGACTCCGCCGCGGCGCGGTCCCGCGTGACCGGGCAACTGCCGATCAGCTGGGATGCCAACCGCGACAAAGCAATTCAGCGCGCTCATGAACAGTTCCGATGGTCGGCGGGCGGTTGGGATGTCAACTCGAACCTGCCGACACCGGCGAGTTTCGCGGCCGCGACCCAGTTCGTGCGCCCGCAGGATGTCGCCGAGACGATCCAGTGCGGCCCCGATCTCGACGCCATAGTGGCAGCCGTGCGGCCCTACCAGGATGCGGGCTTCACCGACATCGCGGTGGTCGAAATCGGCGACGAACAGCAGGACCGGTTCCTTGCCGAGGCGGCCGAACCGCTACTGGCGAAACTGCGTGCGGCCGATACCGATTCCTGAACGTCCCGAACGCCGCCACCCAGGACCGTAGGGCAATCTATCTGCGCACGCGTACCGGTGAGAACGCAATCAGGTAGTCAACCACCCGTGACGAGCTCGCACCGATAGCGCACGCTCGAATCTGCTCCGGTATTCCTCCGAGGAGCCCATCCGCGTCGTCGGGGAACATCGCCGCGGACACAGCATTTGTCTACAGACGCAAGGGTCACAATCATGAGAATCACGCTGTCCCCGCTCCCCCGCCACACATGCGAAGCGGCACCGTGTCTGGTGCCGCTGTCCCCGCAGGCGTTCAGCCAGCTCTACCTGCATTATCTCGAACTCCTGAACGCAAGTCGGCTACCGGCGACGATGACCTTCGAGCAGTACTACGAATACTGGCGGTCCGGTCGACGCGGCGAAAATCTCGTCGGTCTCGACGACGGCGCGACCCGGCTCGAACCGGGCAAAAGCAAGGAACTGATCACCCGGCCCGACGTACAGCTCAAAGGAGTAATCCAGACGATCGTGCTGCTCGTCGATTTTCCCGACAAACCGCACGATCCTGTGCACGGCCCGGGCTATTACGAAGCAATGCTGTTCAGCGAAGACACCTTCCCGTCCGGGAGCATGCGCGACTTCTACCGCAGGGTCAGCGGCTTCGACGCGGCGGCCGATACCGGTATCGACATCCAGGGCGCCGTGCACGGCTGGTTCCGGATGCCGCATCCGCTGTCGTTCTACACCGACGGCAACTCCGGAACCGGCAACAGCTTTCCGCGCAACTCGGCGGGCATGGCCCGGGACGCCGTCAAGGCAGCCCTTGCCGAAGGTGTCGACTTCGGTCCCTATGACGTACTCGGCGAGAAGATCGTCACCGCGCTGTTCATCGTCCACGCCGGGCGCGGCGCCGAGGAAACCAGATCTGTCGACGATATCTGGAGCCTGAAGTGGGCGATCCCGGGCAACGGTGAAAAGGTGGAGACCGATCTCTCCGTCACGACATTTCTCACCGTGCCCGAGGACTGCAATATGGGTGTCTGCGCCCATGAATGGGGCCACCTCGCCGCCCGCTGGGCCGACTACTACGACACCACCCAGTCCGCGAACTTCCAGTCGGCAGGCCTCGGGGATTATTGCCTGATGGCCGGTGGGAGCTGGGGCAATCACGGCATCACGCCGGTCTTTCCCAACGGCATGCTCCGCGCGTTCCACGGTTGGTTACAGCCTCGCGTCGTCACCAAGACGACGAAGAACATCACGCTCGAACCTGCCGCGCAAGGCGGCGGCATGGTTTTCATTCGGAACGCCGAACGGATGCGTCGCGAAAGTCAGTACATTGCCGTGGAATACCGGCGTAAGACCGGTCAGGACGCATTCCTGCCCGACCAAGGTGTCGCGATCTACGTGGTCGATGAAGAGATCGCGGATGTCAACGACGAGGACGCGCTCGCCATCGAGCTGATGCAGGCCGACGGCAAACGGGACCTGGCCGCGATATTCCGCGGTGGGAACCGTGGAGACGCCAACGACCTGTATCCCTCCGGTGACAACACGTCCATCGGCAAGACCACCACCCCGGCCTTGAACATGCCCGGCGGAAAATGGTCGGGCATCACGATCGCCGTCAAGGGCACACCCGGTGACGACCGGATGGCCATCGACGTCACCATGACCTGAACGGTCAGCGGGCGTCGGCCCACTTTGCCAGCCAGCTTTCGTTTTCGATGGAGATGGCGTTCTCACAGTCGTCGACGAATTGCGACCATCGCGCTGGATCGGTCGGAGATCCCGCTGTTCGCCAGTGGTCGAGCAGTCGCTGCAGCCGGTTTGCGGTCGCGAGATAGCTGACGACCAAGAAGTCGTATCGCTTGCTTGCGAGGAAGGCGACGAGCGAACCGCTGAGTGTGGTCAGGACGGCGATCCATGGTGCGATTCGGGTGGCGGCGTCGGCGCTTACCGCGGTATCGACCGATGCCGCGATCGTGGCGACAAGGCCGAGTGCGACGGCGACCCGACGCAGGAATTGTGCTCGCGCGCGATGCCGTAGCGCGGACGGGCGGTAGTAGTTGGTGATCTGGCCTTCCACGCGTTTACTCACATACTGCTCTGGTGTCAGCGGCCCGGGTGCGGGTCCCGGGGTCGGCGCCTCGTCGAGGAAGCACAGGAGATCCTCGGCTGCCTGTTCGAGCTCTTCGACCTCGGCCCGAAGCTGCGCGACCGTTCCCGGAATCGCGCGAAACCTGAAGATCTGCTGCCGCATTCCCTCCGATACCGCCCGAGCACGGGTCCACCGCCGGACCGCTTCCGAGGTCAGGAATTGTGCTCCGACGAAGGTGGCACCTGCCAGCGCCGCCGCACCGGTGGCCGCGACGATGCGCGAGGGCAGCCCGGACTGCCCTAGCACCGTAGCCGTCGATGCGGCCGCGATCGCTCCCCAACAGCTCAGGCACAGCACTGTCAGCCGGAGCCGGTCGATCCGCAGTTTCATCCGGGTGGCCGCGTGAGACCAGCGAATCCGCTTCTCCCACAGGGCATTCACCAGCTCGTCATCGGAAGCTACTGTCATTTGCCCTCCTCACCGGAGATCGGCAGATTCGGGCATAGTTTGTGGTAGGCGATCTTTGGCGAGACCCAGGAATTCCAGGTTTCCCGGCTCATGTTGTAGGTCATCTTGTCGCACAAGATTTCGGTCGATGCGGTCGGGATGGGCCAAACGCGAATGGTTCCGTCGTAGCTCGTCGACACGACATTCTTGCCGTCGGGGCTGAACTCCACATGCGTCACCGGTCGGGTATGTCCCACGAGGGCGGAACCGATCTGGCGGCGCTCCTGTACATCCCACAAACGCACGGTACTGTCTCCGCCTCCGGTGGCGATCGTTCGCCCATCAGAGCTGAACGCGAGGTCGTTTACCCAGCCGTCGGTCCGCATGGGATCGCCGATGGGATCTCCGGTCTGCGCATTCCACAGCCGAACTGTCTTGTCTTGGTATGCGACGGCGAGAGTGCGGCCGTCGCGGCTGAATTCAATATCGTTGACCCAGCCTTGACCTCTCAGGACCTTGCCGATCTGCTGGCCCGAACTCGTATCCCAGAGGTGCACACTCCAGTCCAGGCCGCCGGTGGCGAGTTGTCGACCGTCGGGGCTGAATTTGAAGGCGTTCAACGCTGGCTGTCGAATCGGTACCCCGATGGGCTGCATCGTGTCGATGTCGCGGATCTGGGTTTCGGTGCCGTTGTCCGTTGCAAGCTTTCGGTTGGCGACGTCGGCTGTGAGGCGCTTGGTATCTGCCGGTATGGCGATCGAGTTCCCACTCGGAGCACCGCTGGCCACGTCCCAGTGCTGCAGCGTGGTGGAAGTGATCGTGATGATCTGCGTGCCGTCGGGGCGCAAGTACCATCCGGGCGCCTCCTCGGTCCGAATCACTGGAGCTAGACTTGCACCGGTACGGGAATCCCATTGCCGTACCGTCGCATCGACACCACTGGATACGATCCGAGTGCCGTCCGGGCTGAATCCTGCGGCGAGAACTCCCCCACCATGCCCACGCAGAACCTGTCCGCCAACGGGGTCCCATTCGCGCAGAGTGTCGTCGAAGCCGCTGGAAACTAGACGCTGCCCGTCGGGGTGAAAGGCGACCGCGCTGACCGCGAATTTATGGCCTACCAACGGTTCCCCGACCGGCTGGCCTGTCGCGGTATCCCACAGCCGCACCGTCTTGTCGTCGCTTGCCGAGGCGAGCCGGGAGCCGTCGCGGCTGAACACGACTCGCTCGATTGCGGCTTCGTGGCCGCGTAACGGATCGCCGATCTGCTGGCGGGTGTGGGCATCCCACAACCAGATTGTGGTATCGGAACCACCCGCTGCGATTCGGGTGCCGTCCTGGCTGAAGGCGACACTGCTGAGCGTTACTCCTGGTACACGCAGCAGCTCGCCGATCTGCTGGTGGGATTCGATATCCCACAGTCGAACCGTGCCATCGAGACTTGCTGACGCGACCATGTCATCGATGCCGACCGCGACGCCCGTCACCTGTTTCTCGTGTCCGCGCATCGGCTCGCCGATCGGTTGGCGGGACTCGGTATCCCATACCCGCAGCGTCTTGTCCGAACCGCCCGATACGATTCGGCGGCCGTCCCGGCTGAACGCGACGCCGGTGACCTGTGATTCGTGTCCGGCCATCGGCTCGCCGATCGGTTGGCGGGACTCGGCATCCCACAGCCGCAACGTTTTGTCGAAGCCTGCGGTCACGATACGTTTGCCGTCGGGACTAAACGCGACCTGCGATACCTCGAGCTTGTGCCCGGTCATGAACTCACCGATGGGCTTCCAGGTCTCGGCGTCCCACAGTTGGATACTTTCACCATGACTGGACACGATGCGCGTGCCGTCGGGACTGAAGTCGAGACTGCGGACGTAGCCACCGCGGGTGGGGATGATCTTGCGTAGGTTGCGTAGCTGATTCACGGCACTGAGCAATGGGAGATCGCCGTTGTTGCGGTTCGGAAAGCTGCGCGCGGCCAGCACATTCTGCATGGCGAGAACGTCGTCGTTGACGCCTGGATACGAATCGGACAGCATCAGTTGTGAATTCGCGATCAATGCCAACGCGGTCGCATCCCTGCTGCGCGCGGTCGCCTCTTTCTCCGCTTTCGATGCTTCGACGAACAAGAACCCGGCGGCCAACGCCGCGACTACCGCCAACGCCAAAGCCACCCGCAGGATTCGCGAGCGCCGCCGCAGCACCCGGGTGTACTCCTGCGCCTTTTCCTTGGCCTGGGTTTCTGCTGCCGCCAACGCTTCCGCGGATTCCTGACGCTCCCGCGCCGCCCGCAGGTCCGCTTCGACACGTTCGTCTTCACGACGTCGGGAGGCGAGCAGGAACTCCCGCGTCGGGTTGAGCCGTTCCCGGAATCCCGGTTCGGCGGAGAGGGATTCGGCATCGGCGAGTCGGCTGCCAGGAAGCAGCCATTCGTCGCTGCGCGCATTGGCTTTCCAGGCGTGCGCCGCCCGTTCCAACTCGTCGGCGCCCTTCAAGTCGGTGGCCTGTTCGCGTAGCCACCCCGCGAGCGTATCCCATTGTCGCAGTAGGCTTTCCAAAGTGACTTCGACGACAACCTCACCGTCGCGCTCGTCACGGGCCAGCAGGCGTCTGGCGATGAATGCCTCGAGCAGCGGGTGGCTCTCCGACGGCAGATCGAACCAGCGCGCGGCGCGTCGCATCGGCTGGTCGTTATCCGGATTGATCGTCGCCAGCCAAGGCACGAACGCGGTCCGCAGAACCGCCAATTGCCGTTGCCGGACTTGGGAATCCACGGCCAGTATCTCGTCGATCTCGCACTGCACGACGCGGCTCAGCCCACCCATCGCGCCGTACTCCGCGAGCGTGATCTCTGCGTCGCCGTAGTCTTGGTAGAGCCGGGCCAGGGTGAGCGAGAGCAGCGGTAGCGTATCCACTCCGCGCGACCAGTCGTCGAGCAGTCGGTCGACCAGGTCGGGTGCGAACGAGAGGTTGCTCCCGGCTTCTCGTGCCCGACGAGCGGGCCCGCAGATCACCTCTTTGAATTGGGCCTGCGGCATGGGTTTCAGATCGTCGAACGGGCGAACCTCCAGGGCAGCCAACTGCGGCGCGGTCTGCAGCGGCTCGTACCGGTCGGAGCGAATTGTCGCCATCGCGATCATGGGCAGCGCGTCGTCCGCGCCGAGCAGGTCGGCAAGTACACCGAGGAAGGCACCCGCCTGCTCACCCGCGTCGACGCCGAATAGTTCCTCGGCCTGGTCGATCGGCAATACGAGTGTCGGTGGCACGTCATCGGTCGCATCGATAATGCGATCCTCGGCGGCCTGCTGCGCCTCGGTCAGCCACATGCGCACCCGTGCGGCATCACAAATTCCCTCCTTGATCGCACCGAGGCTCGGTGCGTGCAACCCCACGCTGTCGCGTAGGTCGTGAATCGAATGCGCGAATCCGCTGTCGCCGGTGAGCGCGTTGCGTTGCGGTCGGACGATGCCCATCGGCAGGAAATGCCGGTCATCGCGATGCAGGCGCGGCAGCATGCCCGCCCGCAGGAACGACGATTTACCGACGCCCGACGGCCCGAGTATGACGAACATTCGACCATCGCCGGAATTACGCATTCCCCGTATCGCATTCAGCGCGCGGCCGATCTGTGTGTCGCGCCCGAAATAGACGGCGGCGTCTACCTGTTCCAGTGGCTGCCAGCCACGATATGGTGCGCGGTCCGGTTCCTCCGGCGGCGGCCAGGCAAAGGTGTCCGCCCCGATGCCGGCCGCGCGCAAGCCGTCCCGGAGTCGCAACAGGCCATCGGTGCTGAATTGCACCGGCGGCGACGCACCGTCCACGGCGATCTCCGTTTTCGGACCGTCACCGAACAGGTCGCAGCGTTGCCATTCGCTGGTGATATCTCGGCCGGTCAAAGGCTGCAACCTTGCCGCGAAGATCGGTTTGTTCAGATCCTCGGCGTGGCGGTATTCGACCTTGCATTCGTGCGATGCGTCCCAATTATCGGAGACCAGACAGATAACCGCTTCGCACCGATCGCTCGCGCGGCGCAGCGCGTCTTTCCACCGCACGCCCACCGGAATTCCGGTCTGCCGGTCCAGATCGAGGAATATCTCGCCGACGAGGCCGGGATCGGCCTCGGTCAACCATGCCTTGAGTGCGATCGCTGCACGATCGTCCCGGCTGGAGTGACTCAGAAACACCCTGGACATCGCCCTAAACCACCGTGCATATACCCCGATGGAAGCGCGCGTCGTATACCGCAAGCGTCATACGAAAATCCTGCGCTCGAACAAACCGCCGCACGCGAGTATCGCGCTACTCGATACCGCCGCGGTCCGTCACACTGGCATCGGTGAAGCGGAGCCTGCTATTCACGGCCGCGGTGCTGATCGTCGGGTTGGCGATCGAGTACGGTCGCGCCGACGGCCATTCGGGCGTGGCGGTGATGCTCGCGGTGGCCGCGGCAGTGCTGCTGCTCGATGTGGTCATCCGTCTGGGGCGCCACTCGCAGTGATGCGGTCAGCGTGGCAACGGGTCATGTCGTGCGATCATTTCATCGCCTCGCAGGCATCGATGCAGGCCGGAATCGACTATGAGGAGGGCTAGTGACGAACAACGGGGTTCGCCGGGCTACCGGCGTGCGTGCCGAGCTGGGTTTCGTCGGTGCGATGGTGAGTGCGCTGGTGCTGGGGCAGCACACGGTCGCCAGCGCCGCGGCGACGACCACGTTCCAGCTCCCGCTCGTGAAGATTTCCCAAACAGGGGGTATTCCAACGCAATTCAGCATCTATTTGACGGCGACCATCGGCGACCAACCCGGAGTCACCACCTTCGGTGTCGCCAATCCCGGCCCCTTCGGCGGTAGCATCATGCTCGACTCCCACGCCCGGATCCAGTGGTCGAACCTGACGACCGGAGCAGTCGGTGTGGTCGACGTGGCGGATCGGGAAACGGCGCAGCAGCCCTGCGCCTGCGCCCCGGCGCCGGTGCCGGTGTTCACCGGAGCAGGCCAGATCGTCGCGCTCGCCACCGCAGGCGGTCTCGCCATCACCATTTCCTCGGGATTCGGTAGGTTCACGGCTCTTTGAGCCCGATCGGACCGGTAATCGCTTTCGGCGATTACCGGCCCGATCGATGGATGGAATCCGGACGTCTCAGGGACCATCGGGCAACGGCTCTTCATTTCCGTTGACCGACCGAAGAGCGAGGGTCTGTTTCGGTGTCCAGTAGATCCGGCCGTTTTCGAACTCCTGGTAGCTCCCGGTGTCGAAGGGGATTTCGTCGGATGTCGGCCAGCCGAGGGGTCCGTTCTCGAATCCGCTCCGATTCCATCGGTCACGGATTTCGCCGTGCACCCAGTACACCGGTCGGCCGTTGCGGTGGTAGAGCGCCCCGTTCTGGAAACCCTCCACCTCGCCCCATTCCACGTCCTTCGGATCGCGCAGCACTGCATTGTCGGTGATCGGATACCCCAAAGGCCCTGCTTCCCAACCAGTTTCGGCAAACTTGTCGAACAACGACGATGGGATCGGATGTGCCCCGGTGGAGGGATGCCAGTAGACGTATCCGTTCTTGAATTGAGCGAATCGACCGACGCCGTCGGCTGTCTTCATTTCGCCGTTGGTACCGAGCCGCGGCCCCAGCCATGGCGAAGCCGCCGCCTTCGCATCGATTTCTCCGGCCGGCGCGGCACCGGAGAACTCTCGGACGTGGCCTTCGAAGACATCCCACGGGAAGTTCGGGCCGACATCGGTATGGGTGCCGATCCCCAGGCATTCCGTCACATATTTGTGGTCGGAGATGCCGTCGCGCCGCGTATATGGCGGAGCGATGACATCGGTGGCGAAGCCGTACTTCTTCGCGTCCTGAACAGCCAGCCAGGCGGCTATCCGGAGGTCTTCGTCGATGGCAATCCATTCGTCCCTCGACCATGCCGCCCGGCTGCCCGCGAAGCAGAGATTGATCGTCTGCGCGTTGGCATCCAGGACCGACCACGACGCGTAGTTCGTATCGACGACATCGCAGACGATTCCATTGCGCAGCGTGTAGTGATACGAGGCGCCGTTGGCCGCGTTGTTGAGGTACGCCGCCAGCGATTCGGCCGTGCCGTCGCCTTCCTGGGTGTGCAGCAAGAAGTTCGTGATTCGAGCCCCCCAGCGCTCCGACCGGGAGTTTCCCATTCTGTCCAATTCGGTGAATACGGGGGCGTTCACGGCGTGTTCTCCTTGTGCCTGAGTGCGTTGGATGGACCATTGCCCGAAGTCGGTAGCCAAGATGTCGTTGACGTCGACCGAGCTACCGTCGATGACGGGGCCGGGATTGGATGCGGTATCGATGACGCGCTGATAGAGGACGGCCTCGGGTGTGTCGAGCCGATTGCCGGACCACGCACGCGTCTGCCAGGCCCAGAACCGGCCTTCGGAAGTCCGGCCGAGCACACCGTCTTGGATGGCCCAGGCGCATACCTTGGACGAGCCGTAGACTCCGGTCCACTCCCGCCCGATCGCGTCGTTGACGCCACGGAAGAAGTTGACCGCCGCGTCGTTCCATTGGTCCAGCGAAATGTCCTCGTCCACCGCGAAGAAGATCGGGCACCGGTCGTGCCCACCGGCGGCGGTATGGATTTCCCTGGCCTGAAGGCCCATCCGATGCCCGCCGTCGTAGCCTGTGGTCCAGTCCGAAGGCGCCTGTGGGTTACCGGGCTTGCCGTACTGCCATATCGAAACGACGTCGAGCCCGGCTGCCTGCACACTGTCTGCATATTCCCTGGTCACCGGCTTGGCGCCGAAACTTGATCCCGGTCTGCTCGGCGACACGTAGACCATGACAGCACTGTGTCCGGCTGCCTTGATGGCGTCGGGATCGATGAAACGCGCGGCGAAATCAACTGCGGTGGACATGCGGGAAACTCCATTGGTCGAGGGTGGCGGGTCTGCGGCTTCGGCCAGCAGCGGCAGCGGGTCGAGCCGGTCCGACCCGGGAGGCACCCACACATGCCGATGCCACTCGAGGTGCAAGTGCGGGGCGACGCCGCCGTTGGATGCGGAATCGGGGTTGATGCGGGCGATCCGCTGCCCGGCTTCGACCCGGTCACCGACCGCGACTTCGCGAATCACGTGTCCGTACACGGTCGTGCCGCCGCCGTCTTCGGCGGGATGGTCCAGGACGACCCAGCCGGCCGGGTCGGGTCCGCCGAACCCGGAGGCCGGACCCGCGAATACCACCGTGCCGGCTTGGACCGCGTATACGGGTAATCCGCCGCTGCCGCCCGGCCAGCCGAGATCGACACCCCAGTGGAAGCCGTCGTCGCGGGGACCGAATCGAGAAGTGACGATGCGGCCACGCGCCAAAGGCCAGTACCTGGTCATGTCGTTCCCCTCCGAGAAGTCGTAGCCGACCGGCTGCGAAGCAGTTGCCCAAACGAGTAGAGCAGGGCTCGTCGCGCGGTTCGTCATCCAAACCGATGAAAAAGCGGTCCTCGTCGACGACATTCGGGACAATGGAATCGAGTGTCGGACTACTCGTGTGAAGCGCCTCCCGAAGACCTATGATCCACCCCAGGATGATTGCCGTTTCTCTTGTGTCGCAGGTCATTTCATATGCCGATGACAGTCGAGAGGTTCTCCGCGATCGTCGCGCGAATCAACCGTGCGGCGCTGCATCCGGCTGACTGGCCGAAGGCGGTGCACGATATTGTCACGGCGCTGGGCGCGCACCGCGGCGGCTTGGTCGTCTCGGCATCTGGTAGCCGACGGATGACCGCCTCTTCACTCGGTGCGGACGATCTGCGCCACAGTTACAACACCCGATACTGGCGAATCGATCCGATCGCGAATGCGCTCGAACATCAACCCGCCGGTGTCATTACGACGTGCGAAGAGCTGCTCGGGCCGGACTACCTGCACCGGCATCCGTTCTTCTGCGACTGGATGGTGCCGCATCGGCTCGGCAACGGGATACTCACACTCCTCACCAGTGGCGCCAGCACATCCTGGATCGGGGTGTATCCCGATGGGAGCCGCAATCTCGACCGATCACAGGCGACATCGACAATGCGCCTGCTGCTCCCGCATCTGCGCAACGCGCTGAACGTGCAGTCCTGTTTGACGGACGCGCGCAACGAATACAGCCTGGCGATCGCCGTGCTCGACGCGCATCGGAACGGGCTGGTGATCGTGTCCAGTTGTGGCGCTATCAGCTATGCGAACCCGGCGGCGTTGTCGATCCTGGAATCGCGCGACGGTCTCGGAATAGGACGCCGCGGGCACCTCGAATCATCGGACAGCCGAACAGCAGTCGGGATGCGCGCCATGATCGATTCGGCAGTCCGCAAGTATGGGCCCTACGGCGGCGGGCGCACCCTCATTCCCCGCGACAGCGGTCGCAGCTCGTACGCACTGCTGGTGTTACCACTGGATCCGAAGGTCAGCTGCCCGGAGGAGTACACATCGGCGGCGCTCGTCGTCATCGTCGACCCGGATCACGAAATTCCGGGAGGACCGAAGGCGCTGCGGCAACTGTACGGGTTGACCGGAGCCGAAGCGCGCGTCGCGGCGGCGGCATTACGCGGCGAAGGCCTGCGGTCGATCGCGGAAGAACTGGCGGTATCGGCGAACACCGTGCGCACACATCTGCAACGCGTCTTCGAGAAGACCGGTACGCATCGACAGGCCGAACTGGTTCGGGTGCTGACTGCTGTGCTGTCCGGAACCGGTCAGTTCATCGAACACCGCGAGGATTAGGCCGCGCCCGCGGACCGACCGACCGTGTGCAGGTGACGCAGCGCCTGGCTGTATGAGCCCAGAAGGCTGGTCTGGCAATAGGGAACACCGATTTCGGCGCAGAACGCGACGACCAGCGGTTGGGCTCGGCGCAGGTTGGACCGGGGCATCGACGGGAAAAGATGGTGCTCGATCTGGTAGTTCAGGCCACCGAGGGCGGCGTCGGTCAGCCACCCGCCACGGACATTGCGGGACGTGAGCACTTGACGGCGCAGGAAGTCGGTTGAACCGGGAGTCGGCAATACGGCCATCCCTTTGTGGTTGGGCGCGAAGGTGCACCCCATGTAGAACCCGAACAGGCCTTGCTGCACCGCGATGAAGACAATTGCCTTAGCCGGAGACAGCACGAGGAACACCGCGGACAGATATAAGGCCACGTGGGCGCCCAGCAGCACGGCCTCCCGGCCCCAGTACGGCGTCGATCGCCGCACAAGGGCTCGAACACTGGCGGTGTGCAGGCTGCCCGCCTCGAGGAACAGCATCGGGAAAAACAGCCATGCCTGGTACCGGAATATCAGCCGCCGGATGCCACGGCCGGCCCGCGCCCGCACACTGGAATGCGCCAGCACGCCCATGATGTCGGGGTCGGCGCCCTCGGTGTTGGGGTTCGCGTGGTGGCGATTGTGATTGCCGACCCACCAGCCGATGCTCAACCCGATGCCGAGATTTCCGCAGATCATGCCGAACAGCTGGTTGGCCCGCCGGGTGCGAAAGATCTGCTGATGCCCGGCATCGTGGCCGAGGAAGGCGAACTGAGCGAAGATCACGGCCAGAAACACCGCCGTGCCCAGCTGCCACCACGAGTCGCCGATGAGAACGAACGCCGTCCATCCCGCCGCCAGCGCCGCCACCGTGACCGCGATCCGCCAGCCGTAGTACCGCAGCCGCCGGTTCAGCAGTCCCGCTTGTCGCACTCGGCGAGACAGCCTGGCGTAGTCGCTGCCCCGGTCCGCTGTCCGGTCGGGCTCGACACGCGGGTCGGTCTGGGTCAATGTCACGCGTTGGGCCCTATCGATACATCACCGGCTGCGAAGGTTATCCGCAAACCTACCGGTGTCAACCGAACAACAGCCCCACACAGCCCGAACGCTCGGGGTCGATGTGGCAGTCATACTCCGGAACGGATCATGCCTTTGGTACGCATCAGGAATTCGGCGAGATAGCTGTCGTGGGGTACGCCCGGGCGCAGCCAGGTGGTCGGGTTGTCGCCGAGGTACAGGTTGGTGATCGTCGGCTCGTCGAGGAGCGCTTCGATCAACTGCCGTCGCTGGGTCATCGCGGTCAATACCAGTGAGTTCTTCAGCGGCGCAACGCCATCCGACGCCGACCACGGGCCGACCCAGACGCAGGGGAACGGCAGTTCGACATTTAGTTGTGCCGCGGTGCTGTCCGCGACGAGGTGTACCGAAGGGCGCAGGACCGCACCACCGGTATCGAGCTCGTCGACGATGGTGTCACCGCCGAGGATCGGGTGCGCGTCGCCCGCCACCTTGTGCAGGTAGGCGTCGATCGCCACCACGGCCTCGGTGGGCTGCACGGTCAGGATCGCGGCCGGATCGTCGGCGGGCAGGCTCGGAATCCGGTCGAGCACTTCGGCCAGCGCTCGGGCCAGGGGTTCCGGGTCGCCCTCGACGAGCACCGCGGTCGCGCATGTGCATGCGGTGCCGCCGAGGTGGCTCACCGAGTCGGCGATCAACTCGATATGGTCGCGCCAATCCACATCCGAGGTGACCAGGATCTTGGATCGTCCGGGGCCTTGAGTCAGCACTCGGGGGTTGGTGCCGTACTTGTCGACCACGTCGTCTCCGCCGTAGACGATCGAGAAGTCCGCTTCGGCCAAGATGACGTCGGCGGCCGCGTAATCGGTCGGAAGCAACGTGACGACGTCCGGCGGGAACCCGGCCGCGCGTAAGGCGCTGACCAAGCGAAAAGCCGTGAACGGTTCACGGGTGGACGGTCGTACCGCGACCTTGTATCCCAGCGTGAGCGCTTCGGGCCAAAGTCCGTGCACCGCAGGCGTATTGCCCGCGGCGTGCACGGCGAACAGGTCTCCTTTGCGAGTCCAGACGGCCGAGCCCGCGCTGGTCTGTTCATCGTGCCAGTCGCGCACGGCTCCTCTGGGCATGGCGAGCTCGACGGTTGCGGACTGCTCGCGCAGCACGTCGGCGACCCAATGCACCGCCTGATGCACGACGGCCAGCGGCACACCGGAGGTGACCGAGACCAGACGCGTGTAATCGCTGGGGTCCAGACCGTCGATGACGCCGTGCAGGAAGAGATCGGCGGCGCGCTGCAGGGCCGACGAGCGCGCGTTCACGGGCATGATCGGTGCTTTGCGCATTGCCGCCATGGTGCGCCGCACGTAGAGGGGCGGGACCTGACTGATCTCACCGATCTGGTCGCCGGACACGGTGATCAGCGGCTTACGGGCGTGTGCGCGGTAGGCGCCGTCCGGGCCGAGCGCGTCGATCTGGATGAACTCGCCCATCAGTACACCCCCTCGATGACCTCGACGTCGTCGAAAGTTCGCACCGGTCCGACGTCGGCGACCGAACAACCGAGTGTGCCCGTCGGCGGCTCGACCTTCAGTGCGATGTCGCGTTCCAGGTTGTTCGGCAGCAGTGCGTATTTGGTGAGATGGTTCATCACGACCTGTCCACGCTCGCCGTAGTTCACTTCGGCGCCGGTTGCCGCGTCGACGACACGGAACGCGATATAGGGGCTGGGTGTGTCGAAGACCGCCAGCCCGTCCGGCCGCTCCTCGTCACGTTCGCGCGACATGCCCAGGATTGTGGTACTGCCGTAGAGACCTTTGAGTGGAATGCCGGGAAAGATGTCGTGGCGGAACATATTCCGTGAATCCGCATCCATATGGGCACCGCTCCAGCAGATGAATCGGATCTTCTCGCGCACGAGGTCGACCAAGTCATCGCGCTGCGCGATCCGTTCGAGGATCGGCGGTGTGGTGATGAGGATGCCGATCGACTGTGTCGCCAGCAGGTGGGCTGCCTGGTCGACGATGTGATCGGCGTAGCGTTCGGTGTCGGCCGTGTCGCCGCGGCCGATCATCTGTTTGATCCACCGTGGGTCGAGATCCACGGTGAACTTAACACCGTTGTGCCTGCGTGCCCGGCGCTCGGCGAACTCTCCGAACATATGCGGCCCACTCGGCGTCACCGCGAGCACATTCCCGTCACCGATTCCGGTGTAGTGGTGCTCGTCCCAGCCCAGCGCGAAGTCCATCCACCGGTCGAACATCACGAAACGCTTCGGATCACCGGTGGTGCCGCCGCTTTCGTAGATCCCGGCGATGACTCGATCCGCACCGGTCAGCCCGCGCGGAATCATATCCTCGACGGGCACCGCGCGGAATTCGTTGACGACATTGGGAAATAGGCTCAGATCGCTGAAGGTCCGCACATCGGAGAGCGGATCGAAATCGAGCATCTTCGCACGCCGCAGCCAGAACGGGCTGCCCGTATCTTCGCTGAAATGCCAATGCATGAGGGCACGGATATAGTCGTCCGCGTTGGTTGTCGCGAGTTCGCGACGGGAGAGGTCCAAAATTTCAGGGAGCACTTAGCGGCCTCCAGATAAAGCCCGAATCGGGGCATTTCGCTCGAATGGGGCAATCCTGCCGTGCCTGACGGCCGCCAAACCGGCGACCGACCCGGTTCGATCCCCCGATCGAAACCACCTGTCGGGCTTGCAGGGATCACCACGGACGCCAGAGGGGCGTCGCGTGCTCCAACTAGGCGGAATCGCGGCTGCTGCAACAGTTTTGACCTGGGGTTCGCCAGTTGGTCATTGCCTGCGCTGCCGTCACGACCGGCCACCCGATCGTCGCCATAGGCACACGCGAGGCTCACACACCGGTCTGCCGATGACCGACAGGCCGAAACGGTCGCGGACGGCACCGGACCTGCATCGACCAGGTAGAGACTGTCGCGAAATCGCTCGACGACCCCGCGCGACCGCCGATACCGTCACAGCGGTGAATCCCGTCTCGACTCCTCCCCCGTGGCAACAAACCGTGCTCAGACCACCGCCCTGGCCGCCGCTGCTCGTCGCCGCCCGCTGGTGGGTCCGATATGGTCCAGGAATCGCCGTCAAACAGAGGCTCTTGCGGGAATGGCTCGACGTCGGTCTCCAGCAGAGACCACGGCCACCCAAAACAGTGCGCACCCGATACGGCCAGCGGTTCCTGGTCCCGACGACCAGCGACTTCATTGCCCGCGCGATCTACATTCACGGCTGTTGGGAGGCTTGCATTTCCAGGCTCGTCGCCTCCCGTCTGCAGCGAGGCGACGGATTCATCGACATCGGATCCGCCTGCGGGTGGTATGCCGTGCTCGCGGCACGACTCGTCGGCCGCACCGGATACGTCATCGCGATCGAGCCCGCGGCACACGAACAGCTGCTAGCGAACCTGGCGCTCAACAACATCGGCAACGTCCGCGTCGTCCAAGCCGCCATCACCACCGAACCGGGCACGGTGACTCTCTACACCCCGCACGCAAACACCGGCGCCACCACGACGATCCGCCCCGACACCTACCAGTCCACGGTCACCGTTCCCGGCCTGCTACTGGCCCAGATGCTGCACCCGGGCGACCTGGAGAACGCCCGAATCATCAAAGTGGATGTCGAAGGCGCCGAAGGCACAGTCCTCACCCAGCTCGCCACCTCGATCCCTCGGCTGCGCGAGGACTGCGAGATTATCGTCGAAGTCACTCCCCACTGGCTCGACATCGCCGGTCACGACGTGGAAACGATTCTGAAACCGTTCATGGACAACGGGTTTCATGCCTGTCGGATCCAGAACTCTTACGCGCCGGAGGACATTCCGGTCATGCTGCGACACCCACTCCCGTCCGCGCTGGCCACCGGGCCCTTGCCCCGGCAGATCGATCTACTACTCACTCGCGCCGCCGAAAGCTGAGTTCCGCCGATCACGCCCGGTGCTCAGTCGGCCATGGCTCACACCGACGACGAGGATCGTCGCGGTGCAGCGATGCGACCCACCCGTCCTACGACTGGCCACTACATCGCCGAGCGCCGCAAGGCATCACGCCCAGAAAAGGCTGTCCCACCGACGAATAGCGCAGGATTGGGCACCGCCAGTTACTAGTGGCACCCGCAGTCGGGGCTGCCGGGCTGGGCGGCGTCGGCGCTGAATTGGGTTGTGGGACAGCAGGTGTCGCCGCGCCAGGCGTTGACGCCTTCCTTGACCGCGATTGCGGCGATGACGAGGGCTGCGATCGGGTCGGCCCAGGACCAGCCGAATAGGCTGTTGAGCAGCAACCCGACGAGCAAGACCGCCGAAAGGTAGGTGCAGAGCAAGGTCTGTTTCGAGTCGGCGACGGCGGAGGCGGAGCCGAGTTCGCGCCCCGCGCGGCGCTGAGCCCAAGACAGCACCGGCATGACTACCAAACTTGTTGCGGCCAATCCGATTCCGATCGGGGAATGCTGGGTTTCGCCGATGCCGAGCAGGCCGCCAACCGAGTCGGCGGTGATATAGAGCGCGAGGGCGAAGAAGGACAGCGCGATGATCCGCAGTGCGGTCTTCTCGCGCTTGCGCGGGTCGCGACTGGCGAATTGCCAGGCAAGCGCCACGGCCGAGGATACCTCGATCACCGAATCGAGTCCGAATCCGATCAACGCGGTCGAGGAGACACGGGTGCCCTCGGTCAGGGCGATGCCCGCCTCGATCACGTTGTAGGAGATGGTCGCGACGACGAACCAGCGGATCCGCCGCGACAGCACCGCATTCCGCCGCGGCGAACCCGAGAGCGCCACCACCGACGGAACCGACGGCATGCCCAACGATTGCGACATCAGCGGCACTCCTCGTTGTCGGCGGCCGGGCAGCAGGCCGGATCTACCGCGAGAACCAGGCCTAGGAGATCGTCGAGGGCGTGTCGGATGCGGCGATCAGCTAATTCGTAGCGGCTGCGCCGCCCCTCGGGAACCGCCACGACCAGGCCGCAGCCGCGCAGACAGGCCAGATGGTTGGACAGGATCTGCCGCGAAACCCCGATTCGGTCGGCCAATTCCGACGGATAGGCCGACCCGGTGCGCAGGCTCAGCAGAATCTGGGTGCGGGTCGGATCCGACAACGCGTGACCGAAGCGGGCCAGCGCGTCACGGTGCGGCAAGGTCTCCACACCCCAGACGATACAGATTCTGATGTATTCATAAAAGTCTGAACTGTTGTCTGCGGTGTCGCCAGCCGATCGCGGACGACGCGCACAAGCCCGAACCGGTCGTGTCCGTGAACGCCCAATCGCAGAATCTGTCGAAGGAGACGGCAGTGGGGCGTGAGAAGTTATGCCTGACCGGCCATTAACAGGATAGTTATCTTCTAAATGTTCTCGTTCGGGCTGATTTGCCGGATAGCCAGCGGTAAGCTGTCTTCGACGCCTTTCAGCGGTACCAGGAGGTGTCCTGTCCGGTTCGGTCGATGGCGCAGCCGTCGGCCAGTCGGAATACGCACTCCGGTCGGGGGTAAATCGTGCGCGCTTCACCGAGCAACGAATCGGGTAACAGCAGCCGATTCGGCGGGTGACACATTCACAACCGAATCCAGCGGCTCGGCAGCGTGGCCGAGCATACGGACGTCACAAAGCTCGGTCCTGGCCGACATCACCGAATCCAGTGGCCCACGTCTAACAGACCGCGGGCACGCATCAGCCCAACAGGGCGATTACGGAGATGTCGAGAACAATTCCTCGATTCAGCATTTAGTTGAAGGATGCAAAATGTCCAAGAAAATAAAGACCGCTGCCGCGACTGTTATGGCCTTGCCCCTGCTCGTCCTCGCAGCTCCCGCAGCTTCTGCCGACTCGACTTCCGCCGCCACTCCGGCCGGAGGAGGATCTGTCGCGATATGTTTCCCTCTGGGTAGTGTCGTCTGGTGCATCTGAGACCGCTTCACGCTTCCGGTGCGTCGCGCACGACGCACCGGAAGCCGATGTGGCAGGTAGCGGTGTCCTCGGTCTGCCCCTGTCGAGCAGCGGGCCGGTACCTGAGGCAGTAGTCGGCCGCGCACAGATACGATCCGCCCTTGATGACGCGGCGCGGAAAACGTTGCGCCGCTGTTGGTTCGGGGGCGGCCACGTGCGGGTTGCGTGGGGCACAGCAGGTCGGTGCCGGGTGTTCAGGGCGGAAGTAGTCCACGGTCCATTCCCACACGTTGCCGGTCATGTCGTGCAGACCGTAGCCGTTCGGTGAATAGGTGCCGACCGTCGTGGTGCCCGGTCTCCCGGTCTGTCCTCGGCCGGGGTGGAATTGCCACGGAAACGCGCCGACCCAGATGTTGGCCATATGACGGCCGGTGGGTTCGAACTCGTCTCCCCAGGCGTAGGTGGCCCCATCCAGTCCGCCGCGGGCGGCGTACTCCCATTCGGCCTCGGTCGGCAGCTGTTTGCCGACCCAGGCCGCGTATGCCGCCGCATCCTCGAAGGCGACCTGGGTGACCGGATGGCGGTCGAGTCCGTCGAGTGTGCTGCCGGGTCCGCGCGGATGGCGCCAGCACGCGCCCGGCACATACCGCCACCATCGGCGCCAGTTGTCCAATGGCACTGGTCCCCTGGTGGGCTGGAATACCAGTGCGCCCGGAATCAGGTTCTCCGGCTCGGTGTCCGGATAGTCCTCGGCCGCGGGATTACGTTCGGCGACGGTGACGTATCCGGTCTGCTTCACGAAGCGTCGGAACGCGGCATTGGTCACCGGGTGCGGGTCGATCCAGAACTCATCGACCCGCACCCGGTGCACCGGACGCTCCTCGGAGAAGAAGTCCTCCGATCCCATCGCGAAGCTGCCGCCGGATATCCAGACCATGCCTCGCCGGACATTTTCACGGATCGCGGTCACGGAACCCCCGCCTCAATCGCGCGAAAATGCCGCAGCCGCCGCCATTTCCAGGTCCTGGTAGGGCTTACCGCTCACGTCCTCGATGACCTGGTGCATCGTTCCACCGGTGAACGGGAACGGTGAGCGGTAGCTCGCGGATACGGACTGGCCGCTGTCGCGGCCGACGCGGATGCCTTCTCCGACGCCGGAGAAAACGATGGGCTGGGTCCGCATGTCCTCCAGTGAGCCGACCGGGTCCTCATCGATATACAGGACGGCCTCACCAGTGGGTGTGAAGTTGTCGGGGCGGGTACCGCGGCGTTCGTACCGGATCCCGAGGATGTGGTCGCCCAGCGGTACCGTTCGATCGGAGACGATGGTCTGCTCTTCCTCACCGAGGAAGTTGTAGGTGTAGCAAAGGTGGCCGTCCTTGACGTACAGGGTGTGTCC
>NZ_BDBY01000247.1 GCF_001613225.1 Nocardia pseudovaccinii NBRC 100343 | reverse complement strand
CCCACCTCCGCGACGTCCGGATAGTAGACGGCACTGTCCCGCTGCGAGCCGTACGTCGGTCGTTGGCGGGTCATCATGGCGATGACGTCGAGATCGTTGAGCGGCATGCCGTTGTATTTCTCGGCCTCCGAGAACCACAGCGCCTTCAGCTCCTCCAGCTTCTCGGGATGAACCTCGGCCAGGTCGTGCATCTGGCTGCGGTCCTGCTCGATATGGAACAGTTCCCAGCGGTCCTGGTCGAAATGTCCCCAGCCGGACGGGCATGCCGCGTGAACGGTGTCGGCGAACCACCCGCGATGCCAGATCCCGCGCGTGCCCAGCATCGAATAGAACTGCGTGTGCTTGCCGACGTCCGCGTTCGCGTCATCGAACAGCGCCCGGAAACTGATCCCTTCCAAGGGACGCTGCCGCACGTTCTTCACCGTGTCCGGCGGTGTGATGCCGAGCAGGTCGTAGACGGTCGGGGTGATGTCGCAGACATTGAGGTACTGGTGGCGCACCTCGCCACGGGCCGCTACCCCGGCGGGCCACGACATGAGGCACGGGTCGGCGATGCCGCCTTCGTGCGAGGCATAGCGCTTGTACAGCTTGTACGGGGTGTTGAACGCCATCGCCCACCCGATGCTGTAGTGGGGATAGGTGGTCGGCGAACCCAGCTCGTCGAGCTTGGTCAGGCTGTCCTCGACAGTGTCGAGGTAGCCGTTGAAGAACTTCATCTCGTTGGCGGTGCCGTTCGGGCCGCCCTCGCCGCTGGCGCCGTTGTCCGAGAAGGCGACGATGATGGTGTTGTCCAGTTGGCCGCTTTCTTCGAGATAGTCCAGCAGTCGGCCGATCTGGGCGTCGGTGTAGGACAGGAATCCAGCGAACACCTCCGCCTGCCGTCGGAACAGCCGCTTCTCGTCCTCCGACAGCGAATCCCATGCTCGCACGGTGTCCAGCATCGGCCACGGCTTGCCGTCGGCACTGGTGACATTCGCATACGGGTTCATCGGCGACAGCTCGGTGTTCTCCGGCACCAGACCCATGCGCTTCTGGTTCTCCAGCACGATCCCGCGATACTTCTCATAGCCCATGTCGAATCGGCCGCGGTACTTGTCGGCCCATTCCCGCGGCACGTGGTGCGGCGCATGCCCGCATCCCGGGCACAGGTAGGTGAACCACGGCTTGTCGGGCGCGACCACCTTCGAGTCGCGGATGAACTCGATCGCCTTGTCCGCCAGATCCTTCGACAGGTGATATCCGTCTTCCGGTGGGTACGGCTGCGAGATCGGGTGGTTGTCGTACACCAGATTCGGATACCACTGGTCGGCCTCGCCACCGAGGAAACCGTAGAACCGCTCGAACCCACGCCCCAGCGGCCAATGCCGCTTGGACGCGGCCATATTCTCCTCTTCCAGTGGTGTCATATGCCATTTGCCGACCGCGTATGTGTTCCACCCGCGCTCGGCGAGGACCTCCGAGCACAGCGCGGTCTCGGCCGGTATCCGACCACACATACTCGGGAACCCATCGGTGAACTCCTCGATGGTCGCCATACCGACCGAGGTCGCATTGCGGCCGGTCATCAAGGAGGCACGAGTGGGCGAGCACAGGGCGGTGGTGTGGAACTGCGTGAACTGCACACCGCGATCAGCGATTCGCTTCATGTTCGGCATCTCGACCAGACCGCCGTAGCAGTCCCAGGTCCCGATCCCGATGTCGTCCCACACCAGATACAGCACATTCGGCGTGCCCCGTGGCGCCGTCGGTTCCGCGTAAGGCCCCCAATCGGGAACTGAATCACGGATGTCGAGCGCGACCTCCCCCTCGAACTTCCTGGCCATCAATCCACCTCCGGTGCGAGAGCTGTTCGTTTGCCGTTCGTCCTGCTGTCCGGGCTCCGGACCTCATGCCGAGTTCACGCGCGAACGCCGATCGGTGCGGCTGTCGTGTGGGGATGTGCCTTCCCAACTCCGGCGATAGCGGAGACGGGGACGGATATTCGATTCGACGTCTCGTGGACGTGCTTTCCCGGACATGATGTCGGAAAGTTCGCTGATCAACGCCTTCCGTACAGAGAGTACGGCGGCCCACCGCGATGTGTCACGAGTTCGGCAGGGGTGACCGAGTTCGGAACAGGTTGAGTTTGTACGTGGTTACCGGCCCATGAGTTCAACGCTGACTTAGTGTGCCCTGAATCTGTGGGCTACATCGCCCGGATCCGGGGACTCTCCCGAAAGGCGAAACTTGCGGCGTGCACGGCTCGACTGCGCAGGACGGTGGATTCTTCGTCTGCCGAGTGCGCGTCCTGCTCGTTGTCGGGTTGGATGAACCAACCCCGAGAGGCGCGCGCGAGGTCCTGGCTCAGGGTGATCATGTCCGCGATCCGAGCGTGGTATCGACGAAACGCGTGCTGGTGATCACCGGGGTTGGATATCAGCTCGTCGGCGAGCACGGTGGCACCGACTATCGCCAAAGTTGTTCCCATGCCGGACAGCAGCGACGGGCTGTACGCGGCATCGCCGACGAGGGCTACCCGACCGCGGTACGGTTCGCCGGTCATTACCTGGCTGATCGGATCGAAGTAGAAGTCGTCGCAGCCGTTCATGGCCTCGAGAAGTTCGCCGGTTCGCCAGCCCATATCGGCGAAAACCTGTGCCACCCACTGTCGCTGAGCGACGGTGTCCGCGCGATCGTAAGTGACGGGAGGCGAGTCGAAGAACAGGCCGACGACGATCTCGCGGTTCTGGTGCACGCTGTAGCAACCGACTGTGCGGCCGGGGCGATTCAGCAGAAGCCCCGAGTAATCGAGGTCGAGAAAGTTGTCGGTCGTGAAATGCGCCTGATAGCAGCCCAAGTGGTGGACGAAGTCGCTTTCCTCCCCGAACGTCAGCGCCCGGGTGCGTGAGTGCAGTCCGTCTGCGCCGACGACGAGATCGAAGTCCTCGCGCGCCCCGCTCTCGAACGTGACCGTGACCGCATTGCCGTTGTCTTCGATTGCTGCCACGCAATCACCGAACCGGTAATGGATTCCGTCCTGTGCTGCGGCGAACAACACGGCGTTGAGTGGAAAGGATGCGATGGCACGTCTCGACAGAGCTGCCGTGCTCGCTGGCGCGTGGGCGTTCATCGAGGATCACGGGTTGGATGCGTTGACGATGCGCAAACTCGCATCCTCGCTCGGGGTCAATCACGGTGGCCTGTACTGGCACGTCGAAAGCAAACACGCATTGATCGACGCCCTTGCCGAAGACCTACTGGCCGGCGTGGCGGATGACAGCGGCGTGGGTGCTGCGGGTACCGACCGGCTCCTCGAGTTGGCACACCGACTGCGCACGGCGCTGTTGTCGCATCGAGACGGTGGTCGAGTTTTCGCGGGCACGTTTGTCCGCCAGTCGAATACGTTGGGATCTGTGCCGCGCTCGCCTCGGGTGTGCCCGATAGTGAAGCGGTGTTGGCGGCGTTCTCGGTGCAGTACTACGTCTTGGGCTTCGTGATCGAAGAACAGGCCGCTAGGCAGATCGCCGACGCCGACCGCGGTGAAGATCGAGGTGAGGTCGACGCAGAACGATACCCGCGCGTCGCGGCGGGATTGCGGACCCTGCGAAATACACCACGCGACGTCCAGTTCGCCTACGGACTAGATCGACTCGTGGCGTCGCTGCGCTGACGCGCGCCAGCGCAGTCCGGGTGCCACGAGTGAGGTTCAGTCGACGCCGAGCGCGACTTCGGTGGATTTGATGAGGACGGTGACTCGGGAGCCGTCGCTGAGCTCGAGGTCGTCGGCGGCGTCGCGGGTGATGGAGGACGTGATTTCGTCGCCGCCGGCCAGCCGGACGCGGACGACCGCCATCGCTTCGCCGCGGGTGACCGAGACGACTGTTCCATCGAGTTGGTTACGTGTGGATAGTCGCATGTCAGTGATCCTACGCAGTGCGGGCGCCGATTCATCGGATGTTCGTCCACGTCGCACGGAGGTTGGTTTGCCCACGAAAATGCACTGGTCGTGTCGATGCGAATGCTGCGCCGAGGGTGGCATCCGACGGGGTGCTCATCCCCCGTCATCCGGCTATCGGTGGCGGTGGTGGTTCGAATGGCACGGACATCATGCGGACAACGTAGTGGCCTGGGACGCCGCACACGGTCACGATCGAGTGCGGCGGCGATGTCTGGATTCTGACGTGAGCGGATGAGTAGGTGGATGAGTACTTCGGCGGATTCGGCTGTGGCGGTGCGGAAATAGTGTTGGTGGCATCGGTTCTCGAAGTGTCGGAAGGACATCGACGATGACAAATCCCGGATTCTCGTCTTGGCAGGCGAGTCAGAATGCGAATCGGAACGTGGCCCGGCATATGGATTGGGCGCGCCAGTCCACGGCGGATGCGCATCGGCTGTCGCGCCGCTATTCCGCCTCGCGTGGTTGGCGTATCGCGAATGTGATTGCGGCGCTGGTGGTTATCGGGGTGCTCGTTGTCGCCGCACCGTTCGTGCTGGCGATTCTCAACACTGTCGGGTTCTAGCCTCAGGTGGTGCCCGCGCTCATGCCGCCGGAGATGGTGATCGCTTCGCCGTTGAAGTGACGTCCGGATTCGCCGACCAAAAGCAGGATCGCTTGGGAAACCTCTTGCGATGCAATCAGATCGCCATTCGGCGGACCGGCGGCGAACATCGCCTCCACATCCTCGAGGGTTGGATTCTCGATATCGGGCACCATCGCCGAATACATCGCCGGGTTCATGATCATATCGGTGCGCACACCGGCCGGTAGCACCGCGTTGACGGTGATGCCGTGCGAAATTACTTCGTGTGCAAGCGATTTCACCAAACCGATGACACCCCATTTCGCCGCCGCGTAGTGGCCGGAGTTCGCCGCTCCCATGCGGCCGACGATGGACGAGGTGGCAACGATTCTGCCCCACCGGCGTTCGATCATATGCGGCAAGACCGCGCGAAAACTGTGGAAAACGCCGGTGAGGTTGACATCGATCATGTCCTGCCACATCTGTTCGTCCATCTCGGCGACGGCCGCCCCGGAGGCGATACCCGCATTGGCGAGCAGGATGTCGATCCGACCGAACTCGGCGATGGCTCGTTCGGCCAACCCGTCCATCGCCGAGCGGCTGCGCACATCGGCCTGCACCGCGACGCAACGCCGCCCGGTCTCCTCGACGAGTTTGACGGTCTGGTCGAGATCGTCTTCGGAACTCAGCGGATACGGCACACTGCCGATAGATTCGCTGATGTCACACAGCACGATGTCGGCGCCTTCGGCCGCCAAAGTGACCGCATGCGAACGCCCTTGACCGCGAGCGCCGCCGGTGATCACCGCGACCCTGCCCTCCAACTGCCCCACGCGCGTCCCCTTTCGACTGGTCCGCCCATGCTGTCACGACCAGTAGCATCCGCGCATTCGAAAGAGGACTTGCGACAGCCGCGGACCACGCCGCGAAGTTAGCTCGCGGACCAGCCCGACCAGCGGGTGACGTCGACGGCGAGCACCGGACCGGGTGGCGGCTGGGCGCGGTACACGGGATAGCGTGCGGTCAGCAGGTCCAGGGCCTGCTGGGCTTCGAAGTCGTCGAGGATTCGTGCGGCGCCGTCGGCCCTGGCCCACCACAGGTGCGTCCAGTCGTCGCTGTAGCGGTCGGTGAGTACGGCTACGGCGGGGTTGGCGGCGATATTCGCTAAGCGGCGTAAGGCGGTTGTCGTCTTGGGTTTCGCGTCGACGGCGCTGTAGATGGTGTCGTCGGTGACCGCGAATACGATCGGCACGATGTGTGGGCGCAGGTCGGTGGATACGGTGGCGAGTCTGGCTACGGGTTCTGCCACGAACCGTTCCCGCGCCACTTTCGCACTCAGTCGCACCACACCCCCACATTACGATTCTCACCTGTTCGGCGACTAGACGCGGACGAACAGCGGCCGCGCGGGGTCCACGGCGATCGGTATGGCAGGGCCGATTCCGAACAGGATGAAGACCGCGGGCTCCGGGCTGTCGTGCAAAGTGCCGTCGTAGTGTGGCGTACCCGCTGTGCGCGTGGCGAATTCGCCCGGGTACATGGGCAGAGTCGTGGTCAGGTCGATGGTGGCGCCCGCACCGACGGTCCAGATGCCCGAGAGCATGACCGCGTGGCGGTCGAAGGTGTAGGCATGCGGGGCGCTCATCCAGCCGGGGTGCCAGCGGGCAAAGCTCGCGTAGAAGCCGGGGGCTCGATAGGAACCGAGCACGTCGGCGGTTTCGAAGCTCTGCGGTGGTGCGCCGGGAGCGGGCTGCCAGTTCAGGTCGGCCATGCCGTGAATCGTGGTGCCCGGACCCGGGGACCGGTCTCGGATGGCCGGGAACTCGACGGTCGACGCCACAGCCGCGTCACCGTTCGAGCCCTTCCAGACCACGGGTAGCGCCAGCCCCAGTGCGGGTAGCGCCAGCGCGATTCTGCGGCGCATTTCGCGCGCCGTTTCGTCTTCGGCCTCGGCCAGGTATCGGTTGTCTTCCACGCGCATGACCTCCTGGACGTCATCGCAGCAGGGCAAACCGAATTCTTGACGCATCATACGGAGTGTGCCAACAGTTTGCTGGATATCTGGCAAGATCAACTCGCCCCGCCCCGCCCATCGCATGGTCACGATTGGTCCGCGCGCTGTTCGACCGTACGATGCGAATTGATCCCGTCATTCGAGTTACGAAGGGGGCGTCATCGATGCCGACCGACCAGCTCGTCCAGAAGTTCCGGGCCGTCGATACGACCGCGATCTGCGATGCCGATAAGTCGATTCGGGTGCTGGACAGCGCCATTCGCCTTCGTTCGGCTCAGCCGCGGATCCTCGGGCCCGCCTTCACTGTGCGCTGTCGCGGCGACTTCCTCGCCGTGCTGCGCGCCGTCGAGACCGCCGCGCCCGGCGACGTCATTGTCGTCGATGGCGGTGGTGCCGAAATCGCGCTCGCCGGAGAACTATTCGCGCGCGGCGCGCTGGTGCGCAATCTCGGCGGCATCATCGTCGACGGCGGGTATCGCGATATCGGCTATGTCCGAGATTGTGCGCTGCCGGTGTACAGCCGCTTCGTCACGCCCATGGCGGGCACCACCGCACAGCTCGGCGAGCTGCAGATTCCGGTGACCTGCGGTGGCGTCGAGGTATCCCCGGGTGACCTGATCCTCGCCGACGAGGAAGGCGTCATCGTCGTCGAACCCGACCGCATCGACTGGCTCCTCGATGCGGCGGCTGCGGTCAAGGACGCGGAGGCCGAACTGGTCGCGCTCCTCGATACCGGATCGACACTCAGCGATGGTCTCAACCTCGCCGAGCACACCGCGGCCCTGAATCGCGATGAACCGTCGACATTGCGCTTTCTGTCCTGACCCCCGAAACGCCTTGCGCTGCAGGCAGATCAGCGTGGACGGCGGCGCAGGATCCGGTGCCACCAACGGGATTCGGCAGGCGCGGGCCGAGGACTCGACACGCTCGACCCGCGCTGAGCCACTCGACGTGTGGCCGCACGGTCGGCGCGCCACTGCGTGACGATCTCCTCGGTGTTCACCGGTCCGACCGGTACAAATGGCCCGTGCGGCATTCGCAACCACTCGACGACGCGCTCGTTCAACTCCGATACCGTTTTGCGGACCTCGCGTTCGGAGGTCATATCCCGCACCGTTTCCGGAAGTTCCTCGATATCGCGACGCAATATGAGCGACGGCGGCAGCAGGCCGTCGCCACGCACGCCCTCGCGGCGCAGGTAGTTCTGCAACCACCAGTTCTCATCGTCGACGGAGCTCGGGATCGGTTTGCCCGTGCCACGGAGGTTCTCGAATTCGCCGCGTTCGGTGGCCTCGCGGACCTGTTTGTCGATCCACGATTCGAAGGTGACACCGAGGGGTTTGCGCTCGGTCATGGCCACAGCTTCGACGGAACGTCCATAACTCCAGTCTACGGACGGTAAAGATATTCCCATGACCAGCCATGTCCTCGCGATCGATCTCGGCAAGACCGGATGTCGCGGTTCGCTGCGCATCGATGGAGGGCAGGTGGGATATGCGGAAGCGCCGGGCGCGCCGGGGCTGGCGGACAGTGCGGGTGTCGATGCGGCGGAGCGAGCGATCCGCGCGGTGATCGATCAGATCGTGGCGCTACCGACAACGTTCACGCTCTCGGTGGGTGCGGCGGGCGCCGCATCGGCACCGGCCGCGGCCGCGGCACTCGCGCGGAAGCTGGCCGAGGTTTCGGGCGCGGCCGTGGTCGCCGTGACTTCCGACGCCGTCACCGCACATGCCGGGGCGCTGGGCGGATCGCCCGGAGTCGTGCTGGCAATCGGAACCGGAGCCGTCGCGATGGCCGTCGACGAGGCGGGCCGGTGCACTCGGGTCGACGGCTGGGGGCCGCAACTCGGCGATGAAGGCAGTGGCGGCTGGATCGGCCTCGAAGGTCTGCGTGCCGCACTGCGTGCCCATGACGGCCGCGGGCCACGCACCATCCTGACCGAGCGGGTCCGTGAACACTACGGCATCGAACTGGATGCATTGCCGAAATACCTTGGCGAACACGATAATCCAGCTCTTGTAGCCGCCGGATTCGCGCCCGTCGTCGCCGCTGCCGTCGACGATACCGCGGCCGCGATCATGGCGGCCGCCGCACGTGCACTCGCTCGCACCGTCCTTGCCGTGATCGAACGATCCGGAATTCGCCCACCGGTCCCCTACGCCATCACCGGCGGCCTGGCCAAGCTCGGCGCACCACTTCTCGAGCCGCTCGACAACCAGATCGTGCACGCGATCGACCGTCGCGATCCGCTCGGCGACCCGATCGACGGTGCCGCGCTCCTCGCCCTCGACCCGACCACCGCGCTCGAAGCGCTGGTCACTCGAATCTCTGACACTTATTGACAGAGACCTCGTCACATCTGACACTTAGTTGCATTCAGTCCATCGCGTCACCGGGGAGCTGCGTTGAACGCACTCGATCTCGCCGTCATCGTCGTCTATCTCGTCACCGTCGCGTGGATCGGCCTGCGGTTGTCCGGAAAACAGAAGTCCAGCAACGACTATTTCGTCGGTGAGGGCCGAATGCCGTGGTGGACGGTGTGTTTCTCGGTGGTGGCCACCGAAACCAGTGTGCTCACCGTCATCTCGATTCCGGGCGGAGCGTACACCGATCAGGCCTTCGGAAATGTCGAACTGGCCATCGGGTACATCATCGGACGCACGGTCGTGGCGATCGTGCTGATCCCGCTCTACAAGCGCGGGGGGTTCGTCAGCGCATATCAGTACCTCGAGCTGCGCTTCGGTCGCTATCTGCAGGGCGTGGCCGCGGTGACCTTCGTGTTCACCCGGCTGCTCGCCGAGGGCGTGCGACTGTTCGCCTCCGCCATTCCCATCAAGTTGCTGCTCAGCGAATTAGGACTCGACTTCGGCTACGACGCGATCATCGTGGCGCTGACGCTGCTCACCGTCGTGTACACCTACCTGGGTGGCATCAAGGCGGTGATCTGGACCGATGCACTACAGATGGGCCTCTACCTCACCGGCGCGCTCATCGCGATCTGCGTGCTCACCGGTCACGTCGGCGCGTCCGGCTGGTCGGATGCGTTGCATGCGGGCAAGTTCGGTGTCTTCGATACCGATTTCGGTCTCGCCCACATTCTCACCAGCACCTTTGCCCTCCCGACCGCGATCATCGGTGGGGCGATCTTCGCGATGGCCTCGCACGGCTCGGATCAACTGATCGTGCAGCGCATTCTGGCGACGCGGTCGCTGCGCGACAGTCAGAAGGCGATGATCGGTTCGGGCATCTTCGTGGCCATCCAGTTTGCCGCATTCTCACTGGTCGGTGCGCTGCTGTGGTCCTACAACAGCGGCAAGTCGGCCAAGGAACTCGGATTGGCCAGCGCGGACAGCCTGTATCCCAACTTCATCCTGCACGGGTTGCCGGTGGTGATCTCCGGACTGCTGGTCGCCGGAATCCTCGGCGCGGCAATGGGTTCACTGTCCTCGGCGTTGAATTCCATGGCCAATTCGACGGTCGCCGATATCATTCGCAGCTTCTCCCGGCGCACGCTCACCGATCACACGCTGCTGCGCCTGGCGCGCGTGATGACACTGGTGTGGGCGGCGCTCATGGCGGCGTTCGCGATGGGTTTCAGCGCGACGACGGGCAATGTATACCTGACGGCGCTCACCATCGCGGGGTACACCTACGGTGCGCTGCTCGGTGCTTTCCTGCTCGGGCGACTGGTCACGCGCGCCAACCAGTTCGACGCGATCGTCGCCTTCATCGCCACGGTAATCGTGATGACGTTCGTCGTACGGGTGGTCAAGATCGATGTGACCGTCGCGGGGAAGGTGGTCGAAAAGGGTATCGCGGCACAGTGGTTGGTGCCGTTCGGCGTGCTCGTCACCTTGATCGTCGGCGCAATCGCAAGTCTGTGCCATCCGGCGTCCGCACCGGATGAGCCGGAACCCGTTGCGGCGGTGGCGTAGTGCGCGTCATCGGGTTGATGTCGGGGACCTCGCACGATGCGATCGATGCCATCGGCGCGGATATCGCAACTCGGGACGCGACGATTCAGGTACATCTCGTCGGACAGCTCAGCCGACCGTATTCAGATGCACTGCGTTCGGAACTCATCGCCGCCTTGCCACCCGGTGCCATAGATATGGCCACCGTGTGCCGTCTGGATACCGCGATCGGCCAAGCCTTCGCCGATGCCGCCGATGCGGCACAGCGCGAGTTCTTCGGTGGCACAGCTGATCTCGTCGCCTCACATGGACAGACTGCCTACCACTGGGTGAGCGACGGCGCGGTGAAAGGCACGCTGCAACTGGGGCAGCCTGCGTGGATTGCCGAGCGCACCGGGTTACCGGTCGTCAGCGACTTTCGTTCGCGCGATATCGCCGCGGGCGGGCAGGGCGCGCCGCTGGTGGGACTGTTCGATCTGCTGTGGCTGGCGGGACGTCCCGAACGCGCGGCCGCGCTGAACATCGGCGGAATCGCGAATGTCACGGTCACCGGAGACAAACCGGCCGCCTTCGACACCGGCCCCGGCAACGCCCTCATCGATGCGGCTGTCGAACTGTGCACTGGCGGCGCCGAGCATTTCGACCGTGCGGGAGTACGGGCCGCCCGCGGCGACATCGATACCGATCTGCTGGAAACCCTTCTCGCGGAACCTTATTACCGCGCACCGGCACCCAAGACCACCGGGAAGGAGCAGTTCAACCGCACCTACCTGGAGCGCGTGTTGGACGGCCGTTCGGCCTCCCCCGACGATATTGTCGCCACTGTGACCGCGCTGACCGCCCGCACCATTGCCGATGCCCTCGCACCGCTGCGCCCGACCGAGGTCATCGCATCGGGCGGTGGGACACGCAATCCCACCCTGATGGCAATGCTCGGTGCACATCTCGGTACCACGAAGTTGCGCACGTCCGACGAACTCGGCCTACCGTCGGCGGCGAAGGAGGCAACCGCGTTCGCGGTGCTCGGCTTCCTCACCGCGCACGGTCTGGCGGGTAGCCGTCCCGCCTGTACGGGAGCGAGTCGCGCGGCGGTGCTCGGTTCGATCACCCCTGGTGCGGGCGGATTCGCGCTGCCCAGTGTGCCGACCGCCATGCCCCGACGACTCACGGTGACGAGGTGAACCATGCCCGAGGTTGATGACGTACGCACTCGCCTGCTGGCGGCACTGCCACGACTCACCCCGACCGCACTGCGCGTCGCGCAGGTGATCCGGCACGACCCGGCCGCCGCCGCACAGCTCACCGTGAGCCAACTCGCCGACCGGTCGGCGACCAGCACCTCCGCGGTCGTCCGGCTGGCGAAAACCCTCGGCTACGAAGGCTATCCGCAGCTGCGGCTCGCAATGGCCGCGGTCGGCGGCGATGACAGCTCGCCGGTATTCGCCACCGATATCGACGCCGACGACGCATTGTCGAAGGTGCTGCACAAACTCACCGCCTTCGAAACCGAGGGCATGATGGCGACCGCCGAACTCGCCGATCCGGCGACCATGGAGGCCGTCGTCGACGCATTGGTGGACGCGCGACGGGTGCACCTGGTGGGTATCGGCGCGTCCGGACTCGTCGCGATGGATATGGCGCAGAAGCTGACCCGCATCGGAATGTGGTGCGGCGCATGCACGTCCGAGGATGACGCGCTGGTTCAGGCCAGCCTGCTCCAGGCCGGTGACGTAACCGTCGCGTTCTCGCATTCGGGCGAAACCGCCGCGATCGTCGAGGCCGTGCGCCGGGCCGCCGACGCGGGCGTGACCACGGTCGCCGTGACCGCGGGAGCGCGATCCGGACTCGCGAATGCCGCCGCGCACACGGTGCTCGTGGCCGGACGCGAGGACGGATTCCGTTCCGCGGCCATGGCTAGTCGCATGAGTCAGCTCCTCATCGTCGACGCACTGTATGTCGGCGTCCTGCAACGCACGCCGTCGGCGGCCAGGGCGCTGCGGCGAACTTACGAGGCGGTTGCCGATCGCCGAACCAAGGAGGCCGAATGAATCACCCGGTGCCGCGGTGACCGAAATCGGTTCGCTGACCACCGAAGCGTCGAATCCACACACCACCGCGCTGGATTCGATGCCGATCGACGAGCTGCTGCGCACCATGAACGCCGAGGATGCGGGTTTGGCTTCCGCTGTGGCGCAGGCAATTCCGGAGATCGTGCGGGCGGTCGAGCTGATCGTCGCGGCGCGGCGGCGCGGCGGTCGACTGATCTACATCGGCGCGGGCACCAGCGGCCGCCTCGGAGTGCTCGACGCGGTCGAATGCCCACCGACCTTCGGCGCCGATCCCGGCGAGGTCCTCGGCATAATCGCGGGCGGACCGGACGCCTTCCTTCGGGCCGTAGAAGGTGCCGAGGACGATCCCACGCTGGCCGTTGCCGATCTGTCCGCTGTCGCACTCACCGGCGACGATGTCGTCGTCGCGCTGGCCGCCAGCGGCCGAACCCCTTACGCCGTCGGTGCGCTGCGGTATGGCCGCTCGGTCGGTGCCGCGACGGTCGCGATCTCGTGCAACCGCAATTCCGAAGCCAGCGCACACGCCGATGTCGGCATCGAAATCGACACGGGCCCTGAGGTTTTGACCGGCTCCACCCGGTTGAAGGCGGGCACGGCACAGAAGATGGTGTGCAATATGCTCTCCACCGCCGCCATGGTGCGGGCGGGCAAGGTCTACGGCAACCTGATGGTGGATGTGAAGCCCACCAATGCCAAACTCGTCGACCGTGCCCGCCGCATCATCGCCGAGGCGACGGGAGCCGACGCCGCCACCGCCGCGGCACTACTGGAGGCAGCGGATGGTCACGTGAAAACCGCCATCGTCATGCGCCTGGCCGGAGTCGACGCGTCGGAGGCCCGGGCACTGCTCCACGATGCGGACGGACGGGTGCGCGACGCGGTGCGCGACTGATATTCCGTTCGCCGTATCCGCATGCGGCCAACCGCTACCCTGACCCACAGTTCCGCGCCCCGGCGGAACGATGTGTCGGCAATTCGGAGGCGCGATGCTGTCCCTGCAGGAGATTTCCGACCGATTGGAGATCGAGGACCTCATGGTCCGGTACTCACATGCGGTCGACACCCGACAGTGGGATCTGCTCGACGAGATTTTCACCGCGGATGCGCATATCGACTATTCGGCCATGGGCGGCGCGGTCGGTGATCTCGAATCCACCAAGAAGTTCCTGGCGACCGTGATGCCGAACTTCCTTGCGTTCCAACATCTGATCAGCAATTCGTCCATCACCGTCGACGGTGACAGCGCCACCGGGCGCACCATGTGTCACAACCCGATGCTGGTCGCGACCGGCGAAGGCCAGCAGAGTCTGATGCTGTGCGGGCTCTGGTATCACGACACCTTCGTCCGCGTCGGCGGCCGATGGCGGATCAAGCAGCGTGTCGAGGAGAAGAGCTTCATGTTCGTCGCGCCGGGCACCGCCTGAATACGAATCGAGGCTCCCGAGTCCGGGAGCCTCGATCGTCATTCGTGCTGGCATTTGTCTCCGCACGAGCACTTGCCGCCCTCCTGGCAACCGCACCGACAGTCCGGGCCGCAAGCACAGGGAAGAACGCTGGGAACCATCGCAGACCTCTCCGAAGTAGGGATTGCCGCCTGAGCTATAGCCGGGAAGTATAACCAGGCGCTCACCCGGTCTTGTGTGCCACGGCGAAGACCCGTCGGAACGGCAGCCAGGTGGTGCCGTCGAGCTGGCGCGGGTAGGCCGCACGCAAGAGTGGCGCCAACTGTGCGGTGAACTCCTGCCAGGCGGTGTCGTCGAGTGCGTTGCGGACAGGACGCAGGGCGGTTCCGGTGACCCATTCGAGTACCGGATCCTCCCCCGACAGCCGTTGCAGGTAAGTCGTTTCCCATGCGTCGACCGCACACCCCGCGCGGGTGAGCACCTGGGCATACCCGCTGGGGTCGAGGACATCACGCGGCTGCAGGATGCCCGCGGGCGCGAGCCGGTCGCGCCATTCGTCGCGGCCCGCGAGTTCGCGAATCGCGAGGTGCGACGCAGCGTCGAAATTGCCGGGCACCTGGAATGCGAGCCAGGCGCCCGCAGGTAACGCATGCACCCATTGGGGCAGCAGCATCGTGTGCGTCGGCACCCAGTGCAGTACCGCGTTGCTGATCACGACATCGGTATCCGGTGCCGGTCGCCAGTCCTGCACTGTGCCGAGTTGTGCGTCGATGCCGAGACTCCTTGCCGCGGCGACCATTTCAGGCGATGAATCCGAGGCCTCGACAACCGCTCCCGGCCAGCGCTCGGCCAGCGAAGCGGTGAGATGTCCTGGGCCGCAGCCGAGATCGACGACACGGCGCGGATCCTCGGCCCCGATTCGACCGAGTAGTTCGAAGAATGGACGCGAGCGGTGGTCATCGAAGGCCAGATACTTCTTGGGATCCCACATCGGCAGCTCCAAGTCGATTCAACCAAACCGTACGTACGTACTGTATTCTGCATCGGCTGGTCCGGCAAGAAGCGGCCGGAATTTCCGGCGCGCCGCGTGGGTTGGTGCGGAAAACAATCGATGGGAGTGCAGTGAACGACTTCAATGCGCAGGTGATCAATGAGTTCCGCGCCAATGCGGGCAAGGTCGGCGGGATGTTCGACGGTGCGGCGATGGTGCTGATCACGACGACGGGCGCGAAATCCGGCCGCCAGGTCACCAGCCCGCTGGTCTACCTCCCGGACGGCGAGCGGATCGTGCTCATCGCCTCGAACGGCGGTGCCGACAAGCATCCGGCCTGGTACCACAACCTGCGCGCGAATCCGGAATTCACCGTGGAACTCGGCACCGAGACCTATCCGGCGAAGGCCGAGGTGATCACGGGCGCCGAACGCGACGAACTGTATGCGCGGATGGTCGAGATCATGCCGGGATTCGGTGAGTACCAAGCGAAGACTTCCCGGGTGATTCCGGTTGTCGCGGTGTATCGCCAACAGGCCTGACGATCGACGTGCCAGCCCGGTCCACGATGTCCGGGCTGGGACGCCGATCAGGATCTGTCGCCGAACCAGCGCCGCAGAGCCTCGGCAAGTCCATCGCGCTCGCCGGAATCCGCGGCCCAGGCGACGTAGCCGTCCGGTCGAATCAGCATCGCGGAAAGATCGCGTGGTGCAACGGGTTTCGCGGTCACCACGCGCACCCGATCCGACCACGGTGCGGTGATCGTCCGCAGCTCAGCGGAATCGGCCAGATCCAACAGGATTGCCTGGCCATCGGCGCAATGCGCACCGAGCCGACTGCCGTCGGACAGTTCGATATCCGGCGCGACCGCGCCGATCAGGTGGTGGTCACCGCCGAGGTCGTAGCGGTGCAGCACACCCGCGATCCTCTTGAAGATCGCGGTGCTGCCGTCGCGGGTGCCGAGCAGATCGGTCACTACCTCGCGTAATGCCTTGCTGCGCTGGTCGAGTCGCATCAGCGCGACCTGTGCGCGGGTCCACTTCAGCACCCATGCGCCGACGGGATGACGTTCAGCGGTGTAGGTGTCGAGCAGGGTTCGGCTCGCATCGCCGCGCACCACCGCCGCCAATTTCCAACCGAGGTTGACCGCGTCGCCGATGCCGAGATTGAGGCCCTGCCCGCCGAACGGCGAATGCACATGGGCCGCATCGCCGGCGAGCAGCACCCGGCCCTTGCGATAGTCGGTGACCTGGCGGGTGTTGTCGGTGAACCGCGTTGCCGAATGCACGGCGGTGATCTCGACCGGCACGCCCGACACCGCGCGGAGGCTGGCCTGCAATTCGGCCGCGGTGACCGGCGTTGCCCGATCGGCGGGCGGCCCGTCGAGTTCCACGGTCACGATCCGGCCCGGTGTCGGACCATTGGTATAGATCCCGGTCTGGGTGGTGTTCCAACCCGGCCGTAAGCCCTCCGCGCCGGTCATGTCGACGACCCCCTGATGGCCGGTGATCTCAGGGGCCAGTCCAGGGAAGTCGAATCCACCTAGCTTGCGGACTGTGCTGTGGCCGCCATCGCAGCCGACGAGCCAATCCGCGTGGACGGTGCTGTCACCGAGGTGGACGGTGACAGCGGTTCCGCTGTCGTTGAAATCGGTCAACTCCGCACCGCGCCTGATCTCGATCCCGAGTTCGGTGGCGCGCCTGGTCAGGATCGCCTCGATGGCCTGCTGGGCCACCAGCACCGCCTCGGCGCCGGGGCCGAGTTCGGCGAAAACCGGGTCGTCGAAATCGATTTCGTCCGCGCGGAGCACGATGCCCGCGAAATGCCCGGCGATCGGCAGGCGTTGGCCCGAGGCCTTCGGGACCATGCCCGCTGCGCGGATGCGCTGCACCGTCGCGTCCTGCTGCTCGAGCAGGTCGGGCAGCATGCCACGACGGTAGAAGGCCTGCGCCGTCGGCACATTGATCGCAGCGGCCTTGATGGTCACATCGGGTTCGGTCAGCCGCTCGACCACCAGCACTTCGGTGCCGCCGAGGCGAAGTTCGCAGGCCAGCATCAGTCCGACCGGTCCGGCACCGGCGACGATCACATCGAATGTCTCGTTCATGAACTCGACTCTGCCGATGGGCGGTTGCGGCGGGCTTACATCGCCTTGCACGCGCCTTGCATCGCGCCGGAAGTTCTGCGAGGTGCTCGAAACTGTGGTCCAGGGCCGGGTGCTGCGTAGAGAATCGAGTCGAGCGAAGGAGACTCATGGAACCGATTGTTTCCGTCACCGGCGGCAAGATTCGCGGCCGGACGACCGCCGGGGTCAGTGCATTTCTCGGAGTGCCGTACGCGGCGGCGCCGGTCGGGGCAGCGCGCTTCCGGCTGCCGGAACGGGTGCCGGAGTGGCAGGGGGTTCGTGATGCGCTCACCCACGGCGCGACTTGCGTGCAGACCCCCTATCCCCCGCCGATCCACGCCCTGATCGGCAGTGACGGGATACCGGGCGACGAATACCTGAATGTCAATGTGTGGACACCGGATGCGGGCGGTTCCGGACTGCCGGTCATGGTGTGGATTCATGGCGGCGCATTCACCCGGGGATCCAATGCCAGGGCGATCTACGACGGTGCGGCGTTCGCGCGCGACGGGGTCGTGCTGGTCTCGATCAACTACCGGCTCGGCATATCCGGCTTCGCGGCGGTGCCGGATGCACCGCTCAACCGTGGATTACACGACCAGCTGTTCGCGCTGCGGTGGGTGCAGGAGAACATCGCGGCCTTCGGTGGGGATCCGGACCGGGTCACCGTATTCGGTGAGTCGGCGGGCGGAATGAGTGTGGCGACGCTGATGGCCTCGCCGCTTTCGCGCGGGTTGTTCCGGCAGGCGATCATGCAGAGCGGCAACGGATCCGCCGCGGTGGCCGTCGAGGACGCGCGCAAACTCGCCGGAGAATTGGCCACGAGTATCGGAGTCAGCCCCACCGCGGCGGATTTCGGTGAACTCGGGCCCGATGAATTGCGCGCGGCGCAGGACGCGCTCGCGCTCGCGCTGATGAACGATCCGGATCCGGCGCGATGGGGATCGTCGATTATCGCCAATGGGATGGGGATCATGAGTCTGCTTCCGGTGATCGATGGTGAGGTTGTCGAAGGTCAACCCGTCAAAGTGCTTGCCGCACAACCAGAGCGGGCTGTCCCGCTCATTGCGGGATGCACCGCCGAGGAGTTCCGGTTCTTCACGGTTCCGACCGGTATCGCCGCCGGAATCACTGTGGACACTTTGCCTTTCGTTCTCACCCGCTATGGACTCGATCCCGCGCTCGGGGATATCTATGGTGCGAATCGTCCGCGGGCCACGGCGGCGGATGTCTTCGCCGCGATCATTACCGATCGGGCCTTCCGCTCGGACACCCTGCGGATCGCGCAGTCGAACGCCGCCGCGGGTGCGCCGAGCTTCGCCTATGAGTTCGCGTGGTCATCCGGCATCGAGGGACTCGGTGCCTGTCACGTCTTGGAGGTGCCGTTCGTCTTCGACGCACTCGCGGGCGCGCACACCTTGACCGGGCCTAATCCGCCGCAGCCGCTCGCCGATGAGATCCATTCGGCGTGGGTGGCTTTCGCCGAGTCCGGTGATCCGGGGTGGGCGCGCTTCGAGGAGGATTCGCGGCGGGTGCAGATCTTCGACAGTCCGGAGTCGGGTGTCGTGAGTGATCCGCGCGGGGACGAATTGGCGGCGCTTCGGAAGTCGGTCGCTTAGCGGATATCACGTGGGTCGAGCACTGCGGCCACTGGCTCCTACTTGTCGAGTGCGCTGGAAATCGTTGTGGCGGAGGCGCGTAGGGCGGCGCGGGCCGCGGCTACTGCTGGGTGTCGGCCGGTGCCGCGCCGGTAGGCCAAGTGGGTTTTGCGTCGGGTGGGTAAGGCGGTGAGCACCACGTTGGGTGGTGGGGTGAGTGCGCCGAGTCCGGGGACGAGGGCGACACCCTGGCCTGCCGCGACCAGTGCGAGGACGGTACTGAAATCGTCCACGTGATGGCGGACCCTCGGGGTGAATCCGGCTGCCTGGCAGGCCCGGATCGCCATGGTGTGACAGAGCGTGCCGGGGGTGCCGACGATCCAGGAGGCGTCGCGGTGGTCTTCGAGCGGTGTGGCGGTCGGGGCGGCCAGGTAGATGGTCTCCTCGAGGAGCGGCTCGGTGTCCAGCGCGGGATCGGGTTCGGCGGGTACATAGTCGTACTCCTGGACCAGCGCGATGTCCAGGGTGTCCGTGCGCAGTGCGTCCGGGACGGTGGCCGGATCCAGTTCTGTCACAAGCAATTCCAGTCGCGGATGGTCGCGGCTCAGTGCGACCGATGCCGGGGACAGGATTGTGGCGACCGCCGTCGGGAACGCGCCGATGCGCAGCGTTCCGGTGAGTGCCGCGCGGGAGGCGGCGAGGTCGGCGGTGGCCTGTTCGAGGGCCGCAAGGATCGTCTCCGCGTGTTCGACCAGGGTGAGTGCGGCGGGGGTGAGAGTGACGCGTCGCCCGGTCCGTTCGAGCAGCGGTACGCCTGCCTCCCGCTCCAATGCGGTCAACTGCTGGGAGACCGCCGACGGCGTGTAGCTCATCGCCTCCGCGACCGCAGCGATCGTCTTGCGATGGGCCAGTTCGCGCAGCAGGCGCAGCTTTCGAACATCGAGCATCAGTTCAGCTTATGCTCAACGGAAGAAACGTGAACTGGACCTGAAGTATCGCCGCGGGTCAGTCTGGAAACCATGATGCTCACCGGCCTCTTCGTCCCTCTGATCACGCCATTCGCCGCCAGCGGTGACCTGGCCACCGACGCACTGGCGGGCCTGGCCCACGAGGTACTCGACGACGGCGCAACCGGCGTCGTCGCTCTCGGCACCACCGCCGAAACCGCCACCTTGAGCCCCGAAGAACGCCACCGCGTCCTCGATATCTGTGGGTCTGTCTGCCGAGAACGCAACGCCCCCTTGATCGCCGGAGCGGGCACGAACTCCACCGCGGATTCGGCCGAGGCGCTCGCTGCCCTCGGGTCCACTGTCACCGCCGCACTCACCGTCGTCCCCTACTACACCCGGCCCTCGGAAGCGGGCGTGCTCGCCCACTTCCGGCGCTTGGCCGCCACCAGCCCGGTCCCCCTCGTCGTCTACAACATCCCCTACCGCACCGGCCGCACCCTCGGCCCCGACACCCTCCACGAACTCGCCCGCATCCCGAACATCATCGGCTTCAAACACGCCGTCGGCGGCATCGACGACACCACAACCACTTTCATGGCCACCCTCCCGCCCGACGTCACTGTCCTGGCCGGTGACGACCTGCACGCCGCCCCACTGCTGGCCCTCGGTGCTCCCGGCGCCATCCTCGCCAGCGCCCACCTGGCCACCTCCGCCTTCGCCACCCTGATCCACCTCTGGCGCAACGGCCCCATCCAAGAAGCCCGCACCCTCACCCACCGACTCACCCCTCTCTCTGCAGCTCTGTTCGCCGAACCCAACCCGGTAGTCATCAAATCCGCCCTGGCCGCCCAAGGCCGCATCCCCACCCCCACCGTCCGCCTCCCCCTCCTCCCCGCCTCATCCGAAGCAACCACTGCCGCCCTCGAAGCCCTAACCCAGCTCCCCACAACCACATCCGCCTGACCAACTCGGTCAGCGGGTGGTATGGATCAGACCGCTCCGTGGTCCCCGCGACTGAACTTCTGTGCGCCGGTTGTCGCTCGGACATGCCGACGCGCGGTGAGCACCACAGCGACAGCGTCCAGCCATCTGGCGAATAGTTGGTCGCGGAGGGCATCGGGGTTGCGCGGCAGCCGGGCGGCCGACATCCATCCGCGGACCAACTCGGTCGGCTGCTCGCCGATCAGCGGTTCAGGTAGCTCCAATGCACCCTGCAAACCGACTGCCCGCACACAGCCGGCCAGGAATTCGAGAGGGTATGGGGCGACCTCGAGTTCATCGGCACGCAGCGCTGCCGCTACAGCCGCCGCACTGAACAGGGCCGAGCGTGCTTCGTCAGGTTCGGCCATGCCAGCAGCGATCGCCGCCTCGATGTCGATCTCACCCAACACCTCATCGCGACGAATCCTCGGGCCACTCATTCTGGCAGCCCGGCATCGTAGGCATCGCTCATACCCTTTTCCGGTTCGGTGTCCGTTACCGCGCCCAGCTCACCGTCGATGAATTGCTGCTTAGTGACCCATTCTGTGAAACCCCAAGGGTTATAAACTTCCAGCTTGTCATCTTTCGCTGCCATGATCACCAATTCGTGCGCATCATTATTGTCCGCGACTATGCTGATCGGAACCGGTTTGCCCTCGTTTACCGACGTCTCGATCTCGGGCAACATGGCCTGCCGCGTCGCCGCCTCCTGAGCAGGGGAACCGTCAGGAACTGTCGTAACGGTGTAAGTGTCGCCGGTTGACGGCTGGAGTTCGGTGGTGAACAGTTTCGCCCTGCCCTCGGGGGTATTGTCCAAGGTGGCGTCGGTCGTGTTATAGACATGTACCAACCGGTCGCGGAACGCGGTAGAAGAATCGTCGCCCGGCGCCGCGCCCGCTACCGCGGCCGGACCCTGGCCGGTCGTCAAACCGAGCATGAATACCGGGTCATTGGCGGCTCGTGCGACGACGGTGGAAGCGGCAACACAGTTGCCCTTGTTTTGCCCGTATAAGTTGTTGACGTACACCATCCCCTTCTCCTTTGCCGGTGTCAGATAGGTGGACTTGCCGTTGTACCCCAATATATGTTCACCGCCGTCTCCCAATTTTGTATTCATGGTATCGACCTGCGGGTTCAGGTGGTCGGAAAGCCAATGGGGATCATCGCCGTGCGGGTGTATCAATTTGCCGAACGACTGCACGTCGGCCAACGAGTATCCCGCTGCCAATGCTTTCCAAATGTATGCGGCCTCCTGTGGGGATTTGGCGTCGCCCAGCATTTTCTCGAATTCCTTGCGATCCGTCTCCGACATGTTGTTCAGTAGTTGTGAGGCCCGCGCCAAAGCTGTCGGGGTGAGAATGCTCAGGAGGGGATTCGACGTAGAGCCGTAATCTCCGGCATATGCCAGAACTACCGTCGACAATGGATCGATGCCGGGTGAGTTGATCCGCCTCGCCCTGGCCTGTGCGGCAAACTGCTCGAGCGCGCTCACCGCATCGGTTGCTGCGTCATCACGGAGTTTGGCGGCGGTGAGGCGATCATGGCAGCCTTGCGCCGCCTGATGGCGAATCTCGAACCAGTTGATCCCCGAGCCGCCGAGTGAAAGCGCCGTAGTTTTGGCCTGCTTCAGCAGTTCGATGCCCCGTTCATCGGTCTGCTGTGCCTGGCCCAGCTTCTCGGAAAAGACATTCAACGCGATGGCCCCGCCGAGAAAGGCTGCCGAGCCTGCTTCTGATTGAGACGCGAGCGCCCGAACAGCTTCCGCGGCAGTCTCTGCGGACGCTCCACGCCAGGCGGTAGGGAGCGATCCGTTTGCGACGGTGGTCAAATCCGCGGAGGAGCCGCCATAGGCATCCGAGGCGACCTTATAGTCGCCCGCCCGCTCGGTGATGCTCCTCGGCGAGCCACCGGGAGAGGGAGGCATCAGTGCGATCTCGATCGCGCGCGGCAAGCCAGCGAATGGCAGGGCCGGTGCGCGACTGTCGAAGATCAGGCTATCGATAAGGTCCAACGCTGCCCGCAGGGCAGATACTGTGCTCATCCTCCGACCCCGGGCCTACGAGCTCGGCGCTGTATCGGGTCGGTCACCGCTTACTCGAATCGGACGGATCCCACGGCAATGGGCTTGTGATAGGCGGCTGGTCCGCCGGGACAACTCCTGAGCCGGGCGTATCGATATCCACCCCGCTGACGGCTTGCCCTCCGGCTAGATCTGTTCCTTCATACTTCGCTGTGGCATCGGGGAGCAGCTTCCTGAGTTCGGCTATAGCCGAACTCGTCACACCCACCTCGCGAACCCACGCCCGATGGAACGCTGACCAAGCAGATTCGATAGCGCTATCGCCGAAGATCCCGGAATACATTATGAATGGAGCCATGCCGAGAAGTGCGTCGGCGGCCGAATCCGCCAGGCGTTTATTGATCGCGGTGAGATTGTCGTTTACCAGATCGACCACTGCTATCGGCGACAGCATGTGGTCCGAATCGATCGATAGATTGTCATCTGCAGACGGACTGGCGATGTCACCGGGAATTGGATTCGGCGCGGCCTGGGTCGCTCCCTCCGTACCGCCGTTCGCCGTTGTGTCACCCTTGTCACCGTCACCATCCGGCACCGCTTCCAACATCACCGCTCCCACACCTGGACCTACTGGCACCGCTCGATATCGAGCAATCATTTTCTCGTACAATCAACGCAGGTGTATTTCCAGCGGTGGTGACATCGCCGCGAATCACCGGTCGACAAGCCGTCGGTCTCGAGGTCTTCGAGCCTGTTGACCGCAGCGTTGTCCAGGTTCGCTGCTACTTCCGAAAATGGCTGCTGACCTGCGCCGGAATAGCGCATCGTGCCCGACGACCAGGAGTTGTCCTTCGCTCGTTTGCGTCACCCCGACATCCTTGCTGGCCTCATGGTTGATTCAGCACCGGCTCGGACGGGGTTTTGCGCCAGGTGGGGCGTTGGGCGTTGGTGATCCAGCGGAGGGTCCATTCGGCGGGGCCGTAGCGGAACCAGTGGAGCCATATTGCGCTCACGGCTAACTGGAGGGTGAAAACGAGCAGGGCTGTGGACATGGTGGCGAGCGGGGAGAACGTGCCAGCGGCGGCTAGGCCTATGCCGGTGAAGATCAGTAGGCCGATTGCTGATTGGGCGAGGTAGTTGGTGAGGGCTATGCGGCCCGCGGGGGCCAGGGCTGTGCGGATGAAGGACATGCGGGGGCTGCGCATTGCTCGGAGCAGGGTTGCGACATAGGCGGCGGTGAGGAATGGGGCGGTGGCGACGCTGATCGCTACCGGGAGGGTGTGGCCGGTGCCGCCGCCGATGGTGAACAGGATGCTGCCTGCGAGGCCGATGGGGAAGCCGATGAGTTGGATTCGGCGCAGGACCGGTTCGGCGCCGTGTATGTGGGCGAGCAGTTTGCGGCGGCCCGCGACCAAGCCGAGCAGGAACATGGCCAGAGCGGTCGGTCCCTGCAGTGTAAGAGCTTGCAGGACAAGGAGTCCGAGGCCGTCGAGGTGTTCGCCGATAATGTCGCCCCAGCCGCCGAGCATGGCCTGGGTAGCGTGCCCGGCATCGGCTTGTGCCTCGGCGGTGGAGGGCAGCAGGGCCGACGCATCCATGAATACGGTGGCGAGCAGCAGGCTCGCCACGACCAAGCCGTACAGAATTGCCGCGACGCGCAATGCGGTCCGGTCGCTCACCCTCCGCATCCAGAACAACACCGAGCACGCCACCGCGTAGGTGGTGAGTACGTCGCCCGCGTACAGGAACACGATATGCAGCACACCGAGGACGAATAGGCCTCCGATGCGACGCAGCATCCGCGGTTCGAAGGCGGCTCGCGCGGCAGCCGCCGATTCCATCTGCAGGGTGAAGCTGTAGCCGAACAGGAACGAGAACAGCAGATAGAACTTCATGTCGACGAACACCTCGGACAGTGCGCGCACGGCGTCGTCGAGGGTCGAAGTGTAGTCGGGGTCGATCACCAGGTTGCCGGGATAACCCGAGGCCATGAAGGTGATATTGACAATGAAGATGCCCAACAGGGCGAAGCCGCGCAGGGCATCGACGTCGTGCACCCGGGATCTGGAGGCGACCAGCTGATCGGTCATCGGCATGCTCCGCAAATCGATAGTATCCAAGGGATACTATCCAACATATACTATCTCTCGGGCTAATATCCGCCAAAAACATCGGCGATCCCGAGGAGGTAAGACCATGGCCGACGAGGCGGTGCCCGCCGACCTGGGCAGGCTCTGGCGACTCCCGACACCAGCACGACTCGGCCGACCGGCGGAACTGGACGTCGACCGGGTCGTACGCGCCGCGGTGGAGCTCGCCGATCGCTCCGGGCTGGCCGCGGTCACGCTGCTGAAGGTCGCGCAGACACTGGGTTTCACGAAAATGGCGCTGTACCGCCACGTCGGCTCCAAGGACGAACTCTTCGAGCTGATGGCCGATTTCGCCATCGGCCCGGCACCGGATCTCGGCACCGTGCGCCCCGAGTGGCGGGCCGGGCTGCGGCAGTGGGCACATGCGATGCGTGCGGTCTACGCCGAGCATCCGTGGTTGCCGCAGTTACCGATCTCCGGGCCGCCGCGCGGTCCGAACACGATCGGCTGGGTGGATGCCGCGCTGCGCGCACTCGCCGACACCGGACTCGACTGGGCCACCAAGGTCGGCATCCTCATGCTGGTGAGCGGGCATGTGCGGCAAGCGAGTCTGCTCACCCAGCAGGTCACCGAGGCACGACGCGGCACGGGGCTCGACGAGGTGCAGGCCAATCGGAACTACCGCCGCACGCTGGCTGTTCTCGTCGACCCGGACCGCTTCCCCGAGGCGGCCGCACTATTCGCCAGTCCGCTGTTCGAATCACCGCCGGATGGGGATGCCGATGCCGCCGACCAGGACTTCGTATTCGCGCTGGAATTGATCCTCGGCGGCGTGGCCGCCGAGATCGATGGCGCATAGAACTCAGTCGTGCAGACGCCAGGCCCAAGTGGTGGACAGTTCCAACGGATCGCTCGCGGTGACCGGACGCGGGTGGGTGTTGATGCCGTTGGGCGGGCCGGATTGTGGCTCGACACAGGCGGCTTCGGGTTGCTGGTCGAAGACGACGACCCATTCGGCGGGACCGGTGATGGTCAGCTGCAGGGCATCGGGCCAGGTCAGGGTGACAGTGGTGCCATCGGGCATGCCGAAACAGTCGTCCCAGGGTCCGGGCTGCGGGGCGATGCGGCGTCCGGTCGGCAGATAGTCGGGGCCGCGTTCCTCCTGCCAGGCCGGGGTGAAGTCGAGCTCGATGTCCTTGCCGGAGCCCAGATTTCGCAAGAACCACGGATGCCAACCGACCTGCGCCGGAAACGGTTCGCCCGCTGTTTCGACCCGCATGGTGAGGGTGATCGAGTGCTCGGAGAGCTGGAACTCCTGGGTGACACGCCCACGATACGGCCACGGGTCGGTGAGCTCGCAGCTCAGCGCGGCGGTGGATTCCGTGGTGCTGAGGACGTGCCAGGCCCTATCGCGCGCGGTGCCGTGGATAGCGTGCGGATCGGCGTTGATCGGCATCTGATGCAACGTGCCGCTATACCGGAACTGTCCCGATCCCATCCGGCCACACCAGGGCGCCATCGGAAACGCGCCGTACCTTGCACCCTGCCGCAACAGTTCCAGCGCACCGACCCGCAAACTGGTCAGCCGCCCGCCATTCTCCGGCGCGATGCTCACTTGCGCGTTCCCTGCGGTCAGCACAACACTGGAATTACCTGCATCGGTCATGAGCGCTCCTCCTCCGACTATGAGTTCGGTAAGACACAGTGCCATGACCAGCCCGGTCACGCCGACCGACGCGGCGCGCCCGAATACCGGAGGTGACTTACCTGGCGCGACGGGCGCGGGCATGCTTGGGTTAGAGCGGCGTCGGCGGTCGGAAACGTGAGGTGACGGATTTGCTGGATATAGTGCGGGGCGTGTCCTTCGTCCAGCTTGCGCTCGACCGGATTCCGGAGCCGTACCGGTCGTATCTGATCCAGCGGCGTGAGCTGCTCAAGTTCGCCGTCGTGGGTGGGATCACCTGGTTCATCGACACCGGGATCGTCTATGCGCTGAAGTTGACGGTGCTCGGCGAGAAGCCGCTCACGGCGCGCGTGCTCGGTGTGCTGATCGCGACGATCGTGTCGTATGTGCTCAATCGGGAGTGGTCGTTCCGGACCAGAGGCGGTAGGGAGCGGCACCACGAGGCGGCGCTGTTCTTCGCGATCAGTGCGCTCGGTATCGGTGTGACGCTGTTGCCGCAGGCGGTCGCGCTGTATGTGCTCGATATTCGGGTGCCGCACGTCAGTCCGGTCACCCAGGCCGTCTCGAACTTCATTACCGGCCAGATTCTGGGCGTGCTGCTCGCAATGGCGTTCCGGTACTGGGCGTTTCGGCGGTACGCCTTCCCCGACGATCTCGTCCAATCGGAGCTCGAACCGCGGTAGGTCGCTTACCTTCGAGGTAATTGCCCCGAATCGGCGACGGGGGTGAAGATCGCCGGTATGACACAGATCGGCCTGCTGCTCCCAAGCCGCGAAACCTCGATGACCGGTGAACACGATGCCGCCGGATTGGTCCGGTTCGCGCGCGCCGCCGAGGATGCCGGGTTCGATTCGGTGTGGATCGGTGATTCCCCGCTGGCACGAACCCGAGTCGATCCGCTGCCGCTGCTCGCCGCCGTGGCCGCGACTACCGCGCGCGTCCAGCTCGGCACCGCCGCACTCACCGCGACATTGCGTCATCCACTGCTCGGCGCCCACACCGCCGCCACCGTCGACCAACTCAGCAGCGGCCGGTTGGTCCTCGGTCTCGGCGCCGGATTCCCACTACCCGAGAGCCGGGACGAATTCGCCTCCGTCGGTGTGCCTTTCGACCAGCGCGTCGGGCGACTCGACGAAACGGTCGCCATCTGGCGCCGGAGTTGGTCCGGCGGAACCGAATTCGACGGCCGCTACTGGCAACTCGACGATCTGACCCGCACCCTCCCCGCCGCGAGCCCGTACGGTCCCCCGCTATGGCTGGCGGGCAGTGACACACCTCGAGTGCTCGAACGGGTGGCCCGGCACTACGACGGCTGGCTGCCGTTCCTACCGGACCCGGACGCCTACGCCCGCGCATGGCACACCCTGCGCGAAAAGACCACCCGCAGCATCACCCCCGCCCTCTACGCCACCATCAACATCAACCCGGACACCACCGCCGCGCGCACCGAACTCGACGGCTACGTCCGCCGGTACTACCGCCGCTCCCTGGACGAAATGTCCACGATCCAAGCCTATTTCGGCGGTTCTGCCGAGGAATGCGTCGATTGGCTCGGACGGTACCTCGATGCGGGCGCGCAGCATCTGGTGCTGCGCATCGGCTCACTGCAGGCCCGCCGCCAGCTGGATCTGCTCGCGGACGCGCTACTCCGAACGGCTTGAATTTCAGCTCTTCAGCTGGGCGATCTGAATCAGGTTGCCGCAGGTGTCGTCGAGTACCGCGGTGACAACTGGCCCCTGATCGAGCGGTTCCTGAGTGAATCGCACGCCGAGCCCGCGCAACCGCTCGTACTCGGCGTACAGATCGTCCACCGCGAACGACGTGAACGGAATTCCGTCCTCGACCAGCGCCTCCTTGAACGGCCGGACCGCCGGATGCCCATCGGGCTCCAGCAGCAGTTCGACGCCGTCCGGTTCCTGTTGCGACACGACCGTCAGCCAGCGCGCCTCGCCGAGCGGAACCTCGGTCTTCTTCACGAAGCCGAGCACCTCGGTGTAGAAGCGCAATGCTTTGTCCTGATCGTCGACCAGAACACTGGTGATATTGATGCGGATCATCGGTCCTCCTGGAGCCAGCGGTGGGTGAGCCGCCGCAGTGGTTCTCGGTTCAGATGGTGGAATTTGTATCGGCCGTCCCGGCGCGTGGTCACCAGACCGGCGGCCGCCAGCACATCGAGATGCTGCGAAATCGCCTGCCTGCTCGAAGTGAGCTGGTGGCCCATGGTGAGCCGTGCGCAGAGCTCGAACAAGGTCTGGCCGTCGCGATCGGCCAGTTCGTCGAGGATCGCCCGACGCGTGGGGTCGGCCAGCGCCTTGAAGACATCGCCGCTCACACGCCTCACTATAGGCAAGTAATTGCTTGCCTATCAAGTGGAGTTCGGGCCGAAAACAGGGCGGGCGAATGTGTCGGGGGCCGAGTTAAATTGGGTTGATGAGCTATGAGTTCGTGGTGCTGCCCGCGGGCGCGGCGGCATCGCCGGGGGACGTACTTCCTTATTTTCGATCCAGACGCGGGCAACCCGCCGATGACCACCTCTACCAGACCGTCATCGCCGGACTACACGGCTGGAACAGCCGAATTCCGGCCGCCGCCCGGCATGCCAGGCTGCGGATCGAAGCGGCCGGAGATTCGGTGCGGGTGACCGCCGCCGACAGTGTGGATCGCCGCAGGACTCGCGGCTCCGCCATGGACTACGCCGCGCCGCGGGTACGCGAACTCATCGAGGCCCTCATCGCGGGTTTCGCATATGAAATCTACGATGCGCGGACCAACACCTTGACCAGCCCCGGAATGCGCCGCTATGCCTCGATCGATATCGGCGGTGAGCGCAAATTTTCCTCACTCACCCAGCGTGAAGTCTTCGACTGGGTCCGCCAACTTCATCTGCTGGCCGCCACCCCGTTCCTGATCGCCGAAAAGCGAAACGACGCAAAGAGTTTCATCCGGGCCCAGCGCAACTTTCCGATCGACTACACCCTCGAAATCCACCACCCGGTCCGCGACCAACGCCTCCGCGCCACAGTGACCGATGGCGCTACCGTCGCCCAGCTCATCTGGGACTGGGCCTGCGACGAGTGGAGCCGACTGGACGGCATCGATTGGGTACCGTTTGACTGAATCTATCAGCGCCACTGGGTAATTCGTGCTGCCGCCGCTCGCCGGTTGCGGTCCTCCTCCATCGGATCCTCGGCCATGCCGCGGATGCGTTCCCGCACCTCCGAAATCCGATCACGTGCGTGGGCGACGCCGAGGGCGCGGGTTTCGGGCTCGCAGTCGTCGAGGCATTCGATCGCGCGACGCTCGGCGAAATCCGGAGCCAAAAGAGCCGATGCGGCGGCGCATCGGGTGCGCAGGTACGAGTAGACGGTGCCGTCGAAGACCTCATCGATGATCCCGGCAGCGGCCACATGACGGAGACGGGCCAAGCCGTCGACGAGATCGCACTGGGCATAGATATTGTCATGTGTCAGTGCCTCCGTGAGTAGGTCGCAGAGCCATCGAGCGTCGGCGGGTTCGGCGAGATCGGCGATCAGGGATATCGCGGCGGCCCCGGCTTCACCGTCGCGGTCCACGTTCGCGCGTGCCCAGGCGAATGCGCGGGGTGAGCCCAGCCGTGCGAGACACCGGCGCGTCGCGCGCCGGACGGGGAGCGGAAAGTCCTGTGCCTGTAGGAGATCCGCTGCGATCGCCAGCAGCGTGGCCTCCCACTCGGTCGGGCCACTGATCAGCTTTGCCTCGATCGCGGCTAGCAGCACACATTCGCGTTCCGCCGATTCGCGTTCCCCTCGCCGCTCCGGCGCGGACAGACTATGTGGACGCCGATTCCGCGCCACCGCTCGGACGATCCGTTCGATCCGCGGACTCGCCAGCCGCCGCCCGGGCCACGGGGACGCACCCAGATCGTGACCCCAACCGAGCGCGCAGGTCAGCTGTGTGTCATCGGCTGTTTCGAGCACATCGTCGAGCATTCCGTTCGCTTCGCTCGCGCTGCTCCACCTGGTGATCCCACCGCGGATCACCAACGATGCAGTCGTCGACGTGGTCACGAGCCAGCGCGGGCTGTGTGCGCGCCGCCCCGAAACAAGCACCGCGGCCGCGCTGGATCAGCCCGAGTAGCGTGCTCGGCTCGGCGGACGACATGGCACGACCTTAAGACGCCACGGCCGCGCCAGAAACCTATTTATCTCTGGGACAAAGACATTCGCCTACGACGAATGCCCGGGCAACACACATACCGCGTCGAGCCCCAGCACATGATTGAGTCGCCCGAAGGCCAGCCACGATCCGATGCTCATACTCAATTCGACGATTTCGGTCTGGCTGTACTGCGCGCGCATCCGATTCCAGAACTCGTCATCGAGATTGTGGTGATCGGTGGCGTAGCGTTCGGCGTATTCGGCGGCCAGCCGGGTGCGTTCGTCGAACAACTCGGTCGTGCGCCAGTTGGTCACCGCGTCCGCGAACTCCGGCTCCACCTTCTGACCGTCGCGTTCGGTGCGCCAATCCAGGCAGAAGATGCAGCCGTTGACCTGGGCGATCTTCAATCGTGCCGCCTCGAATTCGCGCAGTCCGAGGGTCGAATGCGAATACACCGACAGCGAGAAGTTCGAGGCGGCCACGCCGATGCCGGGCACCATCTCGCCCCATACGTAACCGATCGGGTCCTTACCCTGGGGGATGTCGATGATCATGGATGCTTCCTTCCGAGCTTGCCGACTGCGGGACGCAGTGGGATATCGAGTGCGTCATAGAGTCCGGGTTCGGCGGCGACGAGCCAGTCGATGGCATTCACCAATCGCCCGACCGCGGTGGCATTGCCGCCCGCGGAACGGTTTCCGTCCTCGTCGGCGGCCTCGATGGTGATTTCGATGCGCGGGTGGCCCTCGATGAGCACGCGATGCGCGCCCTCGCCGTCCGGCGGCGTCGGCCAGTCCGGTGCGCAGGACGGGTGGATCCGGGTGACGTGCTCGATGACGATGCGCGGCTCGCCCTCGACGATCCCCTGTACCTCGAATCGCAACGCGCCCTGCGTACCCGGCGCGAACTCACCCATGCGCTCGGTGGTCACTGTGGCGTCCAGCGCGCGGCGGTCCAGGGTCTCGCGGATCTCCTCGAGTTCGACGCCGAGCGCCCGCGCCATCAACCGAATCTGCCCGCCCCACACCATCGTCGGGATGCCCGGCGCCACCATCGGCGGCAGATAGTCCATCGGCTGGCCCATACCGACCAGATAGCGCACCGAATCGGGCTGGTCGTAGGTGGTGTAGTCGAAGATCTCCTGGCAGCGGATCGCATCCACGGTGCTGCCGAGTCCGCTCATGAGCAGCGGCAGCACATCGTTGCCCCAGCCGGGATCGACACCGGAGACGAACAGCGACCCGCCGCCCCGCGCGATCGCGGCCAGCACCGGGTCGCGCATTTCGGGCGGGGCGCTGCGCGGATCGTAGAGTGCGTAGAGCGCCGGGGTGACGACGACCGCGCCGGACTCGACGGCGCGGACGATGTCGGCGAGCGCGTCATCGGGGCGGATATCACCGGAGGCCGCGTACACGACAGCCCGAGGTCCGGCGGCCAGGGCCGCCTCGATATCGGCGGTCGCCGGGACGTCGAGGTCGTAGTCGAGCCCCGCGAGCCGACCCGCATCGCGGCCGACCTTATCCGGGTTGTGGACGACCACGCCCGTGAGTTCCAGCGCCGGGTGCGCGTCGACTGCGCGGATGGCCGCGCGGCCGACATTGCCGGTGCCCCAGACAATCGTGGGGATCATCGAGTGAGCGTAGCAAGCGCTTGGTTCGGTGACCGGGATTATGGGAATTACGTAGTGGGGCTGGGGAATTCGCGCGGCTATTTTGCGGTGTTGTAGCGGATCAGATAGTCGGCGAACCGTCCGATGTCGGCGTCATCCCACGCCGTCAAGCGCTCGGCGAACTCCTGATCGCGCCGCCGCTCGGCCACCCCCCGCGACCCGCCGCCCCTCCGGCGTGGGCCGCAGGATGTGGTTGCGGCGGTTCTCCGGATCGATCTCGCGGGTCAGATAGCCCAAGCGCTCCAGCGCGCACATGTCGCTGTGCACAGACGGAAGCGGCGGGCGCGGGGGGAGCGGCGTTCGTGTCGCGCGGCCGCCACCAGCAGTACCGCGCCACGGTCAGTCGGCAGGCCGCCTAGGCCGAAGAGGAGATGGAAGAGGCAGTCGGCGTCTGACACCTGAGCGTTCGACCCACGTCTCGTGGGTCGAATCTTTCGCGGTCGCGTCGCGTCGCGGTTTGGGACCGGGTACGATGATCGCATTGCCGCTCTGGCGCCCGAATCCCGTAGAAGCCGATTTATATGTAACCGTGAGTTACATATAAATGCGGTGACCATCGCAGGATCGGGCATGAACTGCAATTTCGCATGGCGCGCAACGTCTTCGAACACACCGAGTTGATCGGCAGCCCCTATCAGGTGCAAGATCGTGGATGTGTCGCGTGGCGGCGCCGGGTGGACGGTGATCGGCATGGAGGCGCAGTGATCGAGGAGTCCGCCGTGCGTCCACATTCGCGCTCGCACTGAGGTCGAGCGGGGCATCGACGCCCCACGCATTCCAGCACCCTTCGCGGAGCCGCACGGCCCGTGCGTCTTCCTCGGACGAGAGACGATCCATGGCATCAACCGACCTCGACGCAAACCGGGCGCGCGCCCTCGGACAGGAACTGGTGGCGATACACGACTGGCTGCGAACCGAACTCACGCGAATACGCGTGAACGTCACTGCCTATGCGGCAGGTTCCGAGCTGCGGCCGACGCAACTTCGTGCGCACTGCACGGCATTCTGCGCCGCGCTGACCCGCCACCACACCGGCGAGGACACCGCGGGGTTCCCGGCACTTGCGGGTCAATTCCCCGAACTGGCCCCGGTATTGGCCGAACTGCGCACCGATCACCAACTGGTCGCCGATATCCTGCGCAGACTGACCGAACTGCTCGACTCGATCGGGCCGGACAATGCCGATACCGTACGGCGCGAACTCGATGGATTGGCCGCCATCCTGGAATCGCACTTCCACTGGGAGGAACGCAGGCTCGTGCAGGCTTTCGACGAACTCGACATGGGTACCAGTACGGGCGAGGAACTTCTCGGCGTCACGGTTGCGGTGGATCGCATGCGGTCCGCTCGGGACTGAAGCAGCCACCAGATCGGAGGCGGGTACGGTATTACCGGCCGGACCGCGTAGACAGGGGCGAGGAAGCATCGGTGAAAGGTCGGGGCGCGATATGAATCAACCGTATTCGCAGTGGTATGCCCAGAATTCGCCGGAGAACCTACCGCTGGCCGCCCACTACCGATCCGCCGACCCGATCACCTGGAACGGCAGCCTGATCTACCCGATGTACACCGAGCGGGTCGGATCCGCGCCGATCCTGGTCACCATGAAGCTGCTGTCCGCGGCACCGCCCGCGGGTCTGCGCGGACATGGAATCGGGCTGTCGGTGGTCGACGGGCACATCGGCATCGATGGCAGACGCCTGGCCGGGGTCGACGTATGGAGCGACGCCCTCGCCGACGGCGTCACCTTCGAGGTGGTCCCGACCGATCCGGGCGCACTGTTCTCGCTGACCCCGGTCTGGGTCGACGGGTTCGGCGCACAGAAATCCTGGTCGGGCAATTACGGCATCCTCATCGAGCAACCGCCGACCGGCCGAATCATCCTCTGGTGCAGCGTCGGCGAGGGCCCGCCGAATTTCGCCAACCTGGTGGTCGAGGTGGAAACCGCCAGTCTGCCCGCCAGCTCCGCCCCGACGCCTGCCGCCGCGCCCCAAGTGCCACCACCCGCAGAACCGCGACCGGACACATCCGCTCAGCCGACGCCACCGACTCAGCCACAGCGCGCCGTATCCGTTGCCCCCGAGCAGCCTCGACTCCCCGAGCCGCAGCCGACACCCCCTGACCTCGAATTGGTGCGGTTCCCGGAACCACTGCAAACGACATTCGCCCGCCCCGAGCTCCCGGCGGCCGAGCAGACCACACCGTTGCAACCCGCGCGCGCCCGGTTGGCGGAACCGTCAGTAGCCGAGCAGGTTCCGGTGATGCAGGAACGGGCAGCGGATACCGACCACACTCCGCTCCCGGAACCACCGAAGCCCGAGCCATCCAAATCGCAGGAGCGCACCAAGGATGGCGAACGCGGCTATCGCGCAGCCCTCTACGATCTCGGCGTCGCCATGTTCGGCCGCGGCGAGGAAGAACAAGCCTGCGGTCTGTGGGCACAGGCCGCCGAGGCCGGACACGCCGGCGCGGCCTACGACCTCGGCGTCGTTCTGTTCAATCGTGGTGAACTCGCCGCTGCCGAGCGCTGGTGGCGCACCGCGGCCGAGCGTCGCGAAGCACGCGCCATGACTGGACTCGCCGAGCTGCTCGAACGCCAGGGCAATCATGCCGAAGCCGAGATCTGGCGCGCCTGCATCGCCGAGGAAAAGACCGACGAACACGATCAATCGGTGAATTCGGCCTGAGTGGCAGCAGGATTCGCCGCCGGTCAGATCCCCCACACCCGGTCGACCGAACTGGCCTCGACGAGCACTCGGCTTCGGGTGCCGAGCATGTACTGCTTCAGTTCTCCGTACTGACCGAATTTCGCAGCACCCGGCCCTGGCGCCGGGCGCGATAAATCAGTCGCGGAAAGGTCGCGGGTGCTCTAGGTTTGCCGGTATGGCAGGCAGTCCTGGCTTGAACGGAGCGTGCGTGGTCGCCGCGTACTACGTGCGGCGCCGCGCGGCAGCCCGGCCTCTGCCCGCGCACTCCGCTGTTCCCCATCCTCGATCAGTCTGATCGATTTCTCCAGTTCTGATTAGAACTGAAATGGGCTGCGCCCCATAGTGTTCCGGCACGGTCCGGGCGAATCACACATTCCTGATTCGACCACTCCGTTCGGAGGACACCCATGTCCCGCAATCGTTCGCTGCCGCATGCCCGGATCCGCTCCGGGAGCACCCGCAAGCAGCTGTCACAGAATTTCCTCGCCGATACCGGCATCGCGGCGAGGCTGGTACGCGCGGCCGGTGTCGGCACCGATGACCTCGTCGTGGAGATCGGTCCCGGCGACGGGATGCTCACCAGGCATCTGCTGAGCACTGCGCGCCACATCCTGGCCTACGAAAAGGACCGCCATTACGCCGAGAGACTGCGCGCACGCTATGCAAGCGACCGCCGAATTCAAGTGCACCATGCGGATATTCGCGATATCACTCCGCCCCGCGAACCATTCACGGTCGTCGCCAATATCCCGTTCGCCGCGAGCACCGATATCTTGCGCTGGTGTCTCGCGGCACCGAGGCTCAGCTCGGCGACATTACTGACCCAACGCGAGTTCGCCCGCAAATACGCCGGGGAATACGGCCGCTGGACCAAACTCACCGTCACCCAATGGCCCACCGTCACAATCGAATTGGGCACCCGAGTCGAACGCCACCACTTCCGTCCGATACCACGGGTCGATGCTGCCGTCCTGCGGCTGCGCCGACGCGAACAACCGCTGCTCGCACGAAAGGAACTCCGCGGCTACCACCAACTCGTGGAATTCGGCTTCACCGGCCTCGGTGGTTCCCTGGCGGCCACGCTGCGCCGGGTTCATCCGGCCCACGAGGTTCGCGTGGCCTGCACCGTGGCCGGAATCGCCCTCGACGAACCCGTCGGCCTCGTCTCCCCGGACCGCTGGCTCAGCCTCTACCAGGCATTGAGCTAGCAAATCAGTTGCCCAACTCGGCCGCCATCGGGGTATCGGCGGAGCTACGATGCGCAGATGGCGCACCCTGCTCCGCCGGTTCCGGGGGCGACGGTCGCTCCGGACCGCTCGCCGGGCGGTCCGCGCGGCACCGGGGTCGCCGAGGTCGTCGAGCGATTCGCGCAGGCCTGGCGGGCGGCCGATACGCCTCCGGATCTGCCCGCCTACCTACCGGACTCCCCCGCTATCCGCCGGGTGTCGCTGATCGAGCTGATCAAGGTCGACTTGGCGAACCGGTGGATGCGCGGCACCGAGCCGAAGCGCCTCGCTCAATACGTCGACGACCTGCCGGAATTGCGCACGTGGCCGCTGCCGCCGGATCTCATCTACGAGGAATTCCACGTCCGCAGGCGCGCGGGCAGTTCGGTGGATGTCGAGGAATACACCGCAGCCTATCCCGAACAGGCCGAGCAACTCTCGGAGATGCTGGCCACCGACGATTACCGCAGCACTCTACTAGCCGTGTACGCCGATCCGCTGAACCTCGACGATATCGATGTCGGCCAGCAGATCGACGACTTCGACCTGATGACCGGGCTGGGTCGTGGCGCGTTCGCGCGAGTGTTCCTGGCCAGACAGCGCTCCATGCAGCGGCTCGTCGCGGTGAAGATCTCCCAGGACAAGAGCGCCGAACCACAGACCTTGGCCCAGCTCGATCACGACTACATCGTGCGGGTCTTCGACCAGCGGGTCCTGGAGAGTCGCCGCCTGCGCCTGCTGTACATGCAGTACGTGCCGGGCGGGACGCTGTTCACCGTGCTCGAGCGGGTGCGCAACACACCGGCGGCCGAACGCTCGGGCGCACTGCTGGTCGATGTCATCGACTCCGTACTCGCCGACAAGGGCGAGATCCGCCCCAGCGAATCCCCCGTGCGCGCCGAACTGGCCGAACTGTCCTGGCCGGAGACCATTGCCTGGCTCGGGCGCAGACTGGCCCTGGCACTGGACTATGCCGGACGGTGCGGAGTGCTGCACCGCGATATCAAACCGGCCAATGTGCTGCTGACCGCCGAGGGCATTCCGAAACTCGCCGATTTCAATATCAGCTTCAGCGGCAATGTCTCTGGTGACAGCCCGGTCGCCTACTTCGGCGGCTCGCTGGCCTATATGTCACCGGAGCAGCTGGCCGCCGTGCACCCGGACAAACCGACGACAGCCGCCGACCTCGATACCCGCAGCGACCTCTACGCGCTGGCCGTCATGCTGTGGGAATTGCTCACCGGCCGTAAGCCTTTCGATGACGACAAGGTCACCGGCGGCGATCGCACCGCACTCGATGGCATGTTGGACCGCCGCTCGGGCAGTCCGCAATCGCTGCCCTATCAGGATCTTCCGGCCGATTGCCCGGCCGCGCTGCGCCGCGCACTGGTCCGCGCCCTCGATCCGGATCCGGACAAACGGTGGGCGCGCGGGGCGGATATGGCCCAGCAATTCGATGTCTGCCTGGACGCGCGCGCCCGCGACCTGGTCGACCCGCCGCCGCACAGTTGGCGGTTGCGCGCCCGAGTGCTCATGCACCCCATCATGGCGCTGGCCATCGGCGGGCCGAATGCGCTGGCAATCCTGTACAGCTACAACCACAATCGCACGCTCATCATCGCCAAACTGGACGAGCAGGCGCAGCTGCGCTTCGACCAGATCGCTGTGGCCGCCTACGGCATCTGCTTCCTGATCGGGATCATCGCCACCAATGTGCTGCTGGTCGATCTGTGGTCCATTTCGCGCGGGCTACGCAAGGGCAAGTCCTACGACGCGCCGACGCTGGCGCGCGCCCGCAGTGCGGCCCTGCAACTCGGTCGCCGAAATGTGTTGACCTGCTTCGCATTATGGGTATCGGCTGGTGTCGTCGTCCCGGTATCGGTGCAGATCTCCGGCAATCACCTCACCGCCGAGGCCTATGTGCACTTCTTCATCACCCAGATCGTTTGCGGCGCGATCGCCATGGCCTACCCGTATTTCCTGGTCAGCTTCTATGCGGTGCGCAGCATCTACCCGATGTTCGTGCCGCACGGCGGACTCGGCGCCGCCGACGGTGTCCAATTGCGCCGGCTCGACCGCAGCAGCACCTACTTCCTCGCCATCGCCGCCGCGGTACCGCTGCTCGGCGTCGCGGGCGCGACGTTCATTCCCGCCGAGGATATTCCGGCGGTCATCGTGCCGCTGCGTGTGCTGTGTGTGGGCAGCGCGCTGGCATTCGTCGCCATCTACTGGTTGTTCCGGATGCTCGAACAAGACCTCGCCGCTCTGGAACGCATTGTCAACCGCTGATCAGACCGGCTGGATGAGCATGCGCTCGAGAATCTTGCCGGTCGCAATGCGCGGTAGCACGTCCAGGAAGGTGACATCGCGCAGCATGGCGTCATCGCGGCCCGCGACGAACAGCTGCCCCGCGACATCGAGATAGCCGAGATCGCCGGTATCGAGCATGCCCGCCGATTCGGTCGGCGGCGTGGCGTCGGTATAGCCGTCGACCCCATGCTGACCGAAACGGGCCGGACCGGCGCGCTGTGCTGCCAGACGATTGCCTTGCGGCGCGTCACAAGCGAACCGAATCCCGTGGGCCAGCTGGCACTGCACAATGTGATCTAGAGGTGCTTCGTGCACTGTCATTGCGCGAGGACTGGGGAACCGGGAGCGAATATGACCGCCAGAGCAGATCTCGAACAAGAACTGGGCGGCACCGTCGCGGCCCTCGATCAACTCTCCGAGGCGGAATCCGCAGAACTGCTGACCCTGTTCCGCGACGCGCGCAGGGCCGAGACTGCCGGACTCACCGAGGCCGTCGACGGACTGCTCGGTGCACTGCCCTGGCCGCTGAGCACCGCGGCGAAGAAGGTCATGTTCGGGAATCGGCTCGGCTGATGACAGACCTGGTGACCAGGGCGCAGCTGGTTCTGCTGGCCCGAACACTGCATGTCCCCGCCGAACGCCTGGCCCACTTGGAGAAACTCGGCGCCGAGCAACTGCACGAACTGCAACAACGCATGGCGCGCGCACTTTTCGACGATCACTCCGCGACCTTCGGGCGGCTCAGCAAACTGGTGCCGATAATTCCGCTGAGCATCTCGATACCGCTGGTGCAGCGGGTCGTGCCGCCGATGATGGGCGGACGCGCCGCGGGTGCGGTCGGCATCGAACATCCCAAGAAGGCGGCGGAAGCCCTCGCGATGCTGGATCCGAAATATGCCGCCGATTGCGCGCCGTACATCGACCCGCATACCGTCGGCCGACTCGCCGAGGTCGCGCCGCCGGAACCGGTCGTGCGGGTTGCCAACGAGCTGATGCGCCGCAAGGACTACGTCACCGCCGGTCCGTTCCTCGGCTTCGCGACGACGCGACTGGTTCGGGCCATCGAGGCGGGCGTGCCCGACGACGAGGGCCTGATCCTTTCGGCGGCCTATGCCTACTCCGGCCCGAATATCAGCGCGATCGTGCGCCAACTGCTGTCCGGGCCGCTGGATCGGATACCGCACATTCTCGAAACCGTCCTAGCCGGTTCCACCGAGCTGCGTCTGGCGGCGGTATCGGTCTTCGCCCGCTGCGACGAGGATGTGATCGAGGCGCTCGGCGACCTCCTGCTCGACATCGGCCCACCCGAAGCCATTACCGAACTCGCCGCCACCTTCATCGAGCACGGCGCGATCCACGACATGCTCCGCTTCACCGCATACCTGAGCCCATCGGCGCTGGACACCCTGGCGGCCAACCCGATCACCGCGGATCCGGCGGCGACGGCGGCGCTGGTCGCCGCGCTCGCGGGGCAGAGCGATCCGATACTGTGGCGCGGCCTGCTCGACCTGGTCGAGCGCACCGATGCCGAGATCCAACGCCGAATCGGTACACAACTATTGGAATTGCCCGAATCAACCCTGACCGCGATACCCGCCATCGCGACCAAGGGACGGTTGTGGTCGACGCTGCTGCGGATCCTCGCTGTGGCCGATACCGACACTCAGGTCCACCTCGGCGAGTTGTGGGCCGAGCTGCCCGCCGACGACCGCACGGACATCCAGGGTCGCGCCCGCGATCTCGGGCTCGCTACACGCCTGGCGACACTTACCGTCACGCTGGACATCTACGGCTGATGCAACCGAATGCCTATGCACGCAACCGGTCTCGGGTGAGGCGACCCGAGACCGGTTGCGTGCGTAGGCGGATCAAACCGGCGTGAAGTCCCGGCTCGCGATATACGTCGGTCGCGGGGCCGGGGCGGCGAAGGGCTCCACCAGCGTGTTCTCCACACTGTTGAACACCAGGAAGATATTCGACCGCGGGAACGGCGTGATGTTGTTCGACGAACCGTGCATGATATTCGAATCGAACAGCAGGGCCGATCCGGCGCTGCCGGTGAACTGGGTGATGCCGTACCGGTTCGCCAGCGCATTGATATCCGCGTGCGTCGGTACGCCGATCTCCTGCTCCTGCAACGACTCCCGATAATGCTCGGCCGGAGTGCTGCCGGTGCACGGCACGAAGGTGCGGTGCGAGCCCGGCATCACCATGAGGCTGCCGTTGATCGGGTAGTTGTTGGTCAGTGCGATGGACAGGCTGACCGCACGTGGTGCGGGCATACCGTCCTCGGCATGCCAGGTCTCGAAATCCGAATGCCAGTAGAAGCCGGTGCCGCGGAAACCGGGCATGTAGTTCACCCGGCTCTGATGGATGTAGACGTCCGAGCCGAGCACCTGCCTGGCCAATCCGGCCACCCGGGATTCGCGCACCAGATCGGCGATCGCGCCGCTGAGCCGGTGCACCTCGAAGACCGAACGCACCCGGTTCGAAGACTTCTCCACGATCACCCGGTCGTCGCCCTGCAGCGCCGGATCACCGGCGAGACGGTCGATTTCGGCACTGAACTCCGCGACCTCGGCGGGCGTCAACAGCTCTTCCACGATCCCGAAACCATTGGCATCGAAGGAGGCCAGTTCCTCGGAATCGACCGCGCCCCACACGGTGGGATCGGTCCGGTCCCGATGCTCGCCTGCCGTGACGAGCCGAGTCGGGTAGCGATCGTCGGTCTGCACCAACGTCATTGCGCCTCCTATCCGCTTACCTGGGCCGCGACGAGCGGGTAGACGCCGTCGCTGTCGTGGACCTCCTGCCCGGTGACCGGCGGGTTGAACACGCACATCATCCGCATATCGGTACGTACCTCCAGGCGGTGGCGCTCGTGTCCGTCGAGCAGGTACATCGAGCCGGGCGCCAATTCGTAGCTGACGCCGTGGTCCAGATCCGTCAGCGTGCCCTCACCTTCGATGAGCCACACTGCCTCCACGTGATAGCGGTAGTGGAACTCGTGCACGGTCCCGGCCTCGATGCTGGTCTCGTGAAAGGAGAAACCGACGCCGTCGCCGCCGAGCACAATGCGCTTACTGCGCCAGCCCTGCCCCGCGACATCGCGTTCGGTGCCGGTGATCTCCGCGGTGCTGCGCACGATCATCTCAACGCTCCTGTCCGCAAACGGTGCCGATCGCGCCGGTCAGCACTCGCAGACCATGCTCGACCTCCTCGTCGGTGACCGTCAATGGCGGCAGCAATTTCACCACTTCGTCCAGCGAACCGGAGGTCTCCACCAGCAGCCCACGCTCGAAGGCGACCTGGCAGACCTTGCCTGCCTGAGAGGGATCGTCGAAGACCACACCGTGCACCAGTCCGCGACCCCGCGTCGAAATGCCGGGGAAGTACTCGGCCGCCTGGGTCAGGGCGGCACCGATCCGCTGCCCCTTGGCCTCAGTCGAGGCCTGCAGGGTGCCGTCGGACCAGAAGTGCTCGAGCGCGGCCTGTGCGGTGATGAAGGCCGGGTTGTTACCGCGGAAGGTGCCGTTGTGCTCACCCGGGGCCCAGACGTCGTGCTCCGGTTTGAACAGCACCAGCGCCAGCGGCAAACCGTAGCCACCGATGGATTTCGAGAGCGTCACGATATCCGGGGTGATACCGGCGATCTCGAAGGAGAAGAACGGTCCGGTCCGGCCGCAGCCCATCTGCACATCGTCGACGATCAGCAGAATGCCACGCGCGGTGCACAATTCGGACAGATGCCGCAGCCATTCCGGCCGCGCGATATTCACCCCGCCTTCACCCTGCACCGTCTCCACGATCACCGCCGCGGGCCGGTCGAAACCGGACGAAGTGTCGTCGAGCACCCGCTCCATCCACTGGAAGTCGGCAGTCGTGTTGTCGAAGTAGCCGTCATAGGGCATATGCGCGGCATGCACCAGCGGCACACCGGCGCCGGCCCGCTTGGCGGCATTGCCGGTCACCGACAGCGCACCCAGCGACATGCCGTGGAAGGCGTTGGTGAAGCTGATGATCGTCTCGCGGCCGGTGACCTTGCGGGCCAGCTTCAGCGCGGCCTCGACGGCATTCGCGCCGGTCGGTCCGGGGAACTGGACCTTGTAATCCAGGCCGCGCGGTGTGAAGACGGTATCGCGCAAGGTTTCCAGCAGTCCGCGCTTGGCCACGGTCGACATATCCAGGCCGTGGGTGACGCCGTCACCGGCGATGTAGTCCAGCAGCGGCTGCTTGAGCACCGGATTGTTGTGGCCGTAGTTCAACGCACCCGCTCCGGCGAAGAAGTCGAGGTACTCCTTCCCGTCCTCGGCGCGCAACCAACTCCCGGACGCGGTGGTGAACACCGTGGGCCACGCGCGGCAATAGCCGCGGACATTGGATTCGAGCTCCTCGAAAATGGTCGTCTCGGCGGTAATCATCGTCGATCCTCCTGCTTTCGGGCGGTGGGGGCGATCAAATAGAGGTCTTCGGCAGCGTGGCTGTCCGGGAAGAGTTCGGAATCGAACAAGGGGTGTTTGGTCAGCTCGGCCGACCGGCGACGTGCCACCGAGGCGAACATCGCGATCGAGGCCGGATTGTCCGGTGCGATCGTGGTCTCCAATGTCGAAACACCGGCACCGGCCACGGTGTCGAGCAGCGTGTCCAGCAGCGCCGCGCCGAGGCCGCGCCCGCGCTGTTCGTGCTCGACCGCGACCTGCCACACGAAAACCGTCTGCGGCGCCTGCGGACGCAGGTAGCCGATCACGAATCCGACGACCCGGCCACCGACTTCGGCAACCACCGAGGTGCTCGCGAAATCACGACACCACAGCAGGTAGGCATAGCTGGAATTGGTGTCGAGAACCTGCGAATCCTTGGCGATACGCCAGATCTGGGCCGCGTCACCGACTCTCGGCGGGCGCAGCACCGGCTGCGTGTGCGGTCCGGAAATCGGTACGGCCGAAGGGTATTCGGTGACCGACGGTTCGATCGTCTTGGTGGACAAGGTGTGCAGTGACATACGTCTCCCTGGTCGGGTCTGCAGTACTTATCCAGGCTTACGAAGCAACTTTGAGGTGAACCTGTCGAACTCTTTGCGGTTGTATTACGAAAAGATCACAACCGCAGGCAGCGTCATACTTCGGTGCCACTGCGGCGTTCGTCACAGGCTCAGCGCTGCAGATCGAGTCGGTAGCCGAGACCTCGCACGGTGACCACGATGCGCGGCTCTGAGGCGTCGAGCTCGATTTTGGTGCGCAGGCGGCGCATATGGACATCGACGATCCGCTCATCGCCGAAAAAGCCGTCGTCCCATACTCTTTCGAGCAGGACGGTGCGGCTGAGCACCCGTCCCGGCGATTCCGCGAGTTCGCAGAGCAATTTGAATTCGGTGATGGTGAGCCGGATTTCGTCTTCGCCGCGGCGTACCGCGCCACCGTCGCGATCCAGCACCAGTTGTCCGTCAGGGTGCGCGTCGAGTACGGCCTCGCGCGGCGCTTCGCGCTCCATGGTCAGGCGTGCACGGCGGCGCAGCGCCCGCATGCGCGCGGAGATCTCCTTGATCTCGAACGGCTTGGTGACGTAGTCGTCGGCTCCCGCCTCCAGTGCGGCCACCACATCATGGGTGTCATCGCGCGAGCTGATCACGATGATCGGCACGTCGTGCTCGCGGCGGATCTCCCTGATGCAATCGAAGCCGTCCATATCGCCGAGCATCAGCTCGACGATCATCACATCGGGGGCGCCATTGCTGCGCAGATATGTCAGAGCGTCCTCGGCCTCATGTGCCTCGGCAACGTCGTAACCCTCGTCTTCCATGGCCGTGCGCAGTGCGCCACGAACCACTTCGTCGTCGTCAACGATCATCAGGTTTGCGGTCAAGCCCTCATCCCTTGCAGCCACGCGGACGCGACGCGACGCGGAGACTCGCGTACCCAGAACCGACGCGAAAGTCCGCACTTCGAGCACCTTTGCCAACTGCTTGAATACCCGGACCGACCAATTGGTAAACGGCAGGTCACGGGCAGTCGGTTAGCGTCCGGCTACTCCACCCTGCGCATGAAGACCCGATTTGTGCAAATTGCACGTGACATGCGACACATTTCGGCCAGTGTCACCATTCGTCCCGATGGGACTGTTCGAGCCGGTTGAAGTTGCTCGGTCCGCCGTCGGCCCTGCGGTCCTGATAGCGGAACATCAGCCGACGCGCGTCGAAGGTGGCGAACCATTCGTCCCAGCCCACCGCGCGCAGCACCGCACCGCCGTACCCGGGGAAATCGAAGCGCAGGACGCCGAGGCGACCGTCATACTCACTGCCGGGCATGGTGGCCGGTCGCGCACCGCGCTGCTCGGCCCACCGCCGGATCACTTCATGATTGCGGGTGACGAGGAAGCGCCCGGGCTGCTGCGGGCCCTCGCCGCGAACGACTGATTCCGGCGGTTTCTTCAGCGACCTGAAAGCCCCCGGTCCGGCGTACGGATCTCGGGTGGCCGGTCGTCGCTGATCGTTCATGACGACCTCCTTGCGCGTCGGCATCAATAGTCCGGTTCCTCTTCGCGTACCCGCGTGCAACCCCGGGCAAACAGTGGATCCGATCACTACGAAACACATTGCGCGACAATGTATTCCCCACGCCGATCAGTCGCGTAGCGCGGCGGCGCGCAACTTCCCGAGCGTTCTGGACAGTATGCGCGAGACATGCATCTGCGAAACGCCGAGCTGCTCGGCGATCTGGGACTGGGTCATGGACTCGAAAAAGCGCATGACCAGCACCTCGCGTTCCCGGTCGGGCAGTTCCTCGATCAGCGGCCGGACCGCCAGATAGTCCTCCACATACTGGTAGCTGGGCTCATCTTCACCGAGACTGTCCAGCAGTGGTTGCGGCGCGTTCTCGACGTCGTCGCCGGCCACCGCGTCGATCGAACTCGACTGATAGGCATTGCCCGCGATGAGCGCCTGAGTGACCTCGACCAGATCCACATCCAGCTCCGCGGCGATCTCGCGCGCCTTGGGCAACCGGCCCAGCCGCTGCGATAAGGCCTCGATGGTCGGACCGATGCTGAGCTGGATCTCCTTGGTGCGCCGGGGCACCCGCACGGCCCAGGTGTTGTCCCGGAAATGCCTGCGCACTTCGCCCATGATCGTCGGCACCGCGAACGACAGGAACGAGGAACCGCGTGATACATCGAAGCGGTCGACGGCCTGCACCAGACCCAATCGGGCCACCTGCAACAGATCGTCGAAGTTCTCGCCGCGCCCGGAGAATTTGCGCGCGATATGTTCGGCCAGCGGCAGGCACCGGCCGATCAGCTCCTCGCGCAACAGTTCTCGACGGTGATCGGCCGGGTCGATGGCGGCGATCTTTTCGAAGAGCGGCTCGATATTGTCGTAACTGTCGCGGTGCGCTCTCGAATCAGCCGCCATCACCACTCCGTGCCCAGCTGAAGTCGACGACGGTCGGATATCCGGAGACCACGCTGTCGAACGGCTCCTGCGCCGCCGAGATCGACTGTGTCAGCGTGCGGACGATATGCCAGCCGAATCCGGCTTGGCCGACCACCTTTTCCGACACCGCGACCGCGGCCACGCGCACGAACATCTCGTGATCGTTGTAGGTGAAATCGCAGTCCAAGTTCGAGCCCGGTGTTGCCTCCAGGATCAACGAGGTGGCTACCTCGTCGAGGGCGAGCCGGATGTCGACCACTTCATCGATCGCGAAATCCGCGATGAGCGCGACGGTTTCGGCGAGCGCGCGCAGCATGGTCAGCTGCTCCAACTCCGCGGGGATACGAACCCCGATTGTCGTCGTCTTCTCCGCCGCGGACTGGGAACTCCACTCCCCCATGCCCATCACCACCTCTTTTCCTCCGAGCCGACGCCGAACCTGCCTTCGAGTCGGGGGCCATTCGCGACTTACCCGGCCGGTCACCATCGAAACATCGCAACCGGTGTGGATTCGACTCAGTCGGCCTCGATCCGTTCATGGGCAGTCAACAGGAGATGGTCGAATCGCGTGCGCAGTTCGGCCATCGAATCGGTCAGCGCGCCGAGATCGGCGATCAACCGTGCGGCCAGTGCCCGCAGTTTGATATTGGTCTCCTGTGAGCGCCAGCTCAGCACCCGGAACGCCTGTTCGGCATTGATGCCGTAGACCAGCATCAACGCGCCCTTCGCCTGCTCGATCACCGCGCGGGCCGCATACAGTTCGGGCAGCGCGTCGTCGAGGGTCTCCTGCTG
>NZ_BDBY01000246.1 GCF_001613225.1 Nocardia pseudovaccinii NBRC 100343 | reverse complement strand
CATCATCTCCACAATGGAAGGACTCCAGCAATGATTACCGGCGTCTGGCGCAAAGCCGCCCGCAGCAACAACAGCGGCGCCTGCGTCGAGGTCCTCGAAGGCGCCACCTCGGTGTCGATCCGGGACAGCAAATATCTGCGCAACCCGCTCAACGATCCCGCCACTGAACCAATCATCACAGTAACCAAGGCCGAGTGGTCCGCCTTCATCGAGGAGATTACTGGATGTGGCTCAGCACTCAATCCTGCTCAGCTGTGTGCCACCGCAGCCAGCGACGGCACAGTGCAGTTGACACGTTCGAGCGTGAGCTTGACCTACACCCCGGCTGAATGGGAGGCATTCATCCACGGCGTCCACGGTGGAGAGTTCGACTTCACCGTCCGCTCCGTGGCGTAGTAGTAGTAGTAACTCGCTTCTCCCGCGAAGCGTCCAGTCAGTCTTGTGCAGGGCTGGCCGGACGCTTGCGAGGTTCATGGCCGTTGTAGAGCAGATCGAGTTCTGATCAATGATGGCGGCCTATCGACGCAGCAGACCTTTGCCGGATCGAGGCATCGTGACCATTTTCGACCTCGTATGCGGAGAGATTGTCCGGATATCACTGTCACAGTGACGTTTCGCGGCGCAGTTCCCGCCCGCCGACAATCCGTCAGGTTTGCCGGGCCACGCGGCGATTAAGGGGTGTCTGTGATGGCTAGGTCTTTACCGGAACTCGGCGACGAGAATGGTTTTACCCCCGAACTGGGCCGGGTCCACCAGGGCTACGACCATCCGGCCGTTCGGTGCGTCGGCGGCATCGCGCCAGATGGTGGGCATGTCGGCGAGTACCTGTCCGTTCTCCTGTGGAAGGGATGCGTCCGGGCTCACGTGCACGACGGTTGCTGGTGCGAGCAGCCCGATTCCGAGGATTCCTGGGATTGGGCTGTTGCTCAGGGCGATGGTTTCGTCGTGGTTGAAGCCCAGGCCGATTGCGCCGGGGACATTGACGGGCACCACCGCGGCCGCCGACCCTGCCGTGATCGCGGCGGTGACTCCGGCTCCGGCCACAAGGGCCGCCGCTGCTGCAACTGTGCGAATTCGCATGGATGGATTCCTCTCGGTGATGATCAGCGACGTGGGTCGGTCCCAAGCGCTCTACCTGCGGGTATGGCATGTCCCTCGTCCAGATCACGGTGGTGGCGCGCCGCGGCGGTTGCGAGGTGATCGTGGCGGCTGTGGCGCGCGCCGCCGTGGGAGACACTCATTCGTCGGGTGAGGGTCAGCTGGCCACGGCGACCGCGGGTTTCGCACCAGCGGGTGGCGCCGGGCAGCAGACGCCGGGGAAATTCGAGGATCCGGATGGACGCGGCAGCGGTGATCACGACGGCCTGGGCCGGTTTGTGGTCGGGTAGTCCGAGGAAGTCGCTGTTGGTGCGACCGAGGATCAGGCGGCCGTAGGCGAGCAGGAGCCTGTTCACGGTCTGTCGTTTGAGGTGCTGCAGTGGGCCGGCACCCTCCCCCACGACAGCGGGAATGATGGCTCGGATCAGGGCCTGGGTAAGCCGCACGCTGTCGGCGTCGGGCTGCCCGAACTCGTGAGCTGCCTGCAGTGACATGAGTCGCCAGGTGTCGTGCTCGTCGACCGGCAGGATCTTCGGCGGCACGCCGAGGAGGTGGCCAACGTATCTCCACAGGTGGAAGATCGCGTCTCGCTCTCGGCGACTGAAGTGCAGGCCTAGGAACTGGCAGCCGGTCATGTGGGCGAGGCTGAACATCATGATGGTTCCGGCCATTTGGGACGCGTTGACGGGGAGGTCCCATTCGTCGTGCCGCCATTCGGGGCGGCGGCTGAGCCCGGCTCTGACCACAGCGTGCATGAGGCGCACGCGGATCGTGGTTTTCCACCCGGCCGCGGATCGTTGCAGTCCGCCTGGGGTGGTCACTTCGGTGAACCAGGCTGTGGTGGAGGCGAGGCGGCGAGGTGCCCTGTGCTCCAGATCCGCTGTGGCGGTGAGTGTTTTGCTTACTCTATGGGCGAGGTAGCCGCCCATGAGGGAGGCCACCGACAGTGTGGTGAACCCGATGGTCGCTCCGGTACGTCCGATCGCGCGGCATGCTAGTTCGATCCGCTGGGGGTCTAACCAGTACGGCGGGTTGTCGATCTCGTCGAAGAAGGCCACCAGCTCGGGTGGTGGGTCGGTCACAGCAGCCAGACCGTGTTCCACTGCGGTTTCGAACATGCGGCGGCCCTCGCCGGGCACCTGGCGGAACATTGCGACTACCGCGTCGGCGGTCGGGTCACCGATGTGGGTGTATCGCAAGTATGCGCGGTGCTGTTCGTCGGTAGCTGAAATACCTGGGGGCGCAAACAGTTTGGTTGCTGTGTTGATGGCGAATTCGGTCTGCGGAGACGGTTCGGGCGTCCGATGACCGATGTGTGGCATCTCAGCGCCCTCCCAGCAGCACGGGAACCAGGGTTGTTGGGCGTAGCAACGTCGTCGGCGCGGACACGAGCGACATCACCTCATGGAAGGCCGCGGTGACTCGCGGATCCGTGGTCGAGCGCTCGAGAACACGGTCGAGGAACCGGTGTTGGATGCGGGTCAATGCACCTGACGGGCCGCCGATTGTCCTTGGCCAGCGCACGTCTTCGCTGGCCGACATCAACCATGCAGGCTGGGTGACCGCTGCGATGCGCGTGCGCGCGGCTCGGGTGGCCCGGTGATCGAGGCTGCCATGGTGTTGCACGGCATCGCGGAGCTCACGCGCGCTGAGCGCGGTGGCACTCAGGCCTTGGCCGTACACCGGGTTGAAGCAGCTGTTGGCGTCGCCGAGTGCGACCAGCCCGTCCGGTGTTGTCTTGTCTTCGTAATGCCGGCGCACGCTCGGCCCGGGGTGGAATCCTCGTACGGTGCTGGCGGGTTCGGCGTCGCGCAGGATCTCGCTCAGGAGCGGGTCGAGCTGCGCGAGGACCGCGTTGAACCCGGGGTCGCCTGGCGCGGGCTCCCATCCCTGCATGGCACCCAGTGAGACGATCCACCGGTTGCCCTCGATGGGTAGCAGCGCGCCGGTCCAGGGGTGATCGGGCGGGCGTGTTTGCAGGTATAGGGCGCTGAATCCGAGGTCGGCCGCGCCGGCTGGGCGGTGATATTGGCGGCTGAGGTATCGGACGCCCGCGTCGACGCGTTCGTCGCGGACCGGTGCGCAGCCGAGGGTGGTGAGCCATTTTGGCAGTGAGCTGTGGCGGCCAGACGCGTCGACGACCATCTCGGCGGGCACATCGTGCACGTCGTTGTGGTCGCCGCGGGCTCTGATTCGGACGCCGGTCACCGCTTCAGGCGAGCCGAGAAGCCCGACGACGTCGGTGCCCTCGTGCACCTCAATCCCGGGGCATTCGGCTAGCACCCGGCTTCGAAGCATGTGGTCGAGCAGGCCTCGGCTGCAGGACAGAATCTCCAAGTGGCTGTCGTGTTCTGCCATCCATCCGGCGCTGGATCGCCACCGCAGCTCGCGCGACATCGCAACGCGGGACGCACCCGCGGCCAGTAGCTGTGCCCGGATGCCAGGCAGGAGTTGTTCTTCGAGGACCCGATGCCCGGCCTCGAGCAGCAGGTGCGCGTGGTGGCCCTGCGGCTGGCCGGGCCGGGTTCCTGGGGTATCCGGGAAACGGTCACGCTCGATGACCACGACCCGGTCGGCGACGGCGTGCAGCGCCAATGCCGCGAGCATGCCGGCGAACCCGCCGCCGTTCACGACTGCGGTGCCACGGCCATCGGTCGGCAGCGTTGTCGCGCCCGAGCGAATCCGTCGCGAGGACGCGCTGATGCTCCGCGCTGTATGCCGGTGGCCGATTGCCCGTGCGGGTACGGTCTGTAGCCATTTGGGGTGCTCTACGTGCGGAAACGGCATGTCCCCTCATCTCTGTCCGAGCGGCTGGATGTCGACGGGCATGGGAGGCGCGCCGAGGGTGTAGCGGAAGCGTGGGGTCGCGGTCTCGGCGGCGTCGGAGTGGAATCGGAATCGCTGTCCGAGGGTGGACAAGGTGATGTCGGCTTCCCACAGGGCGTAGGTGGAGCCCAGGCACATGCGAGCGCCGGCTCCGAACGGCAGCCAGGCGAACCGGTGAACGGGGCTGCCGTCGTGGCGGCTGGGGTCGAATCTTTCCGGGTCCGGCCAGAACTGCGGGTGGCGGTGAGTCACATAGGGCGAGATGGTGATCGTGCAACCGCGCGGTATCGGCGTTCCGTCGATCTCGGTGTCGGTCGTGGATTTGCGCCCGATGATCCAGCTCGACGGGAACAGCCGCAGGCCTTCGCGGGTGACGTTGCCGGTGGCCGCGCGCGCCATGCGCGGGACTGCGAGCATCTGCTGCTGCCATCGGCCATATGCGTCTGGTGTGCGGATGAGTGAAATCCAGATCCACGCAAGCGAATTCGCGGTGGTCTCATGTCCGGCGAGCAGAAGGGTCACCGCCTGGTGGGCGATGGCGTCGCGGCTGTAGGCGGCGTCGATCATGGCGGTGAGGGCGGGCCCACGTTCGCTCGGCGGCTGCAGCTCGACCAGTTCGTGGACCGCCCGAAAGACCCGGTCGCGGACCGGGGACAGCTGTTGTTGGGTGGGCAGCATGGCGCCACTCGCATCGAGCACGGCCATCGCTGCGGCCATGGCCTCGGCCAGTTCGTCGATCGCGGTCCAGCCGAACAGGACCTCGGCGATAACGCCGAGAGCCAGCCTGTTCATCGCCGCGGTGAGGTCGACTCGTTCACCACGGGCCGCGTGCCAGGACATCAGTGAGGCAAGGGCCTCGACATGTTCGGTGGCAACGCAATTGAGGGTCATGAAGTCGCGGGTCGCCGCGTTCAGCAGCAGGCGTTCAGCGCGATGCCGGTCCGCGGGCGCGGTGAGAACGCCGTCGGCCACATGGTCTCTGAAGCGCCTATTCGCACCGGTCTCCTTGGTGAAACTGTTGTCGGTGAGCACTGCGCGGATGTGGTCAGGGTGCTTGATCAGAACGTTGCGGCCACCCACGATCGGGATCACATCCTGCGGTGTCGCCATCCACGTACGCAGCAGCTGCAGCGTGCCCTCCGATGCTGAGGCCGATATCATCGAGATCCCCTCCGGGACAACATGATTGCGCGGCATCGGGTACGGCGCCAGCTGCTGCGCAGGTCACCGATTGCGAGAGCGAGTCGAAGCATCCACCACGGTGGCGGCACTGCGGTGACTACCGCCCACCCGACCGAGGTACGGGCGAACCGGATAGCCCGCGTGGGGTTCCTGCCCACGCCCTGGACCGACACGACCGGCAGTGGGATGCCGTGCACGGTGCGGTCGCGGGGTGCCGTCATCGTCCGCCGCCGGCCACTCCGAACAGCCACTGCACCGCCGGTACAAGGCCGAGCATCGCTGCGACGATGTGATCACCGGGCACGGTGATCTCGGCCACCGGCACACCTTGGCTTCGCCAGCGGCCGAGGGTGCGCTCGAGCGCATCACGCGCGATCAGCACGTCACCGTCGCCGGACCACGCGAAGATCGGCACCTGCGGTGGGGCGCTAGAGAATTCGAGCGAGTTCGCGCGGAGGATGCCGTGGATGTCAGGGTCGTCCCACAGGCTCAGATCCGTGGCTAGCTGCCCCACCGACAGATTCGCGCCCAGCGACAGGATCTGATCGGTGCAGGCATTGGCCATCCGGGCACGCAACGACAATCCGGCGGGATTCATGTGGTCGCTCAGTGGCATCTGGGTGCCATATTCACGTTCGAGTCCCAGCGCCGCCGCGAACGCCAGCCCGAACGCGGGATGCGGGTTGAGGCCCAGGCCTGCGGCCATCTCCTCGAGGTTCGTCGGTGTGCCGCCGATGGCCGCGCCGCGGATGTCGAGCTCGGGGGCGTAGGTCGGTGCGAGACTGGCCGCCCAGGCGGCCGCCATCGCGCCGCCGGAGTAGCCGGACAGCAGCACCGGTGATGCGCCGACCTGCAGTTCCGGCAGTCGCTGCGCTGCGCGGGCGGCGTCGAGGGTGATCTGTCCGCCCAGTTTGGCCGCGCCGTAGGCCGACTTCGGCCCCAGGTGATCGGGGAACACGACCGTCCATCCGGCGGCCATCGGAACCTGCAGCGCCGGGCCGATGGCGAGATTGGGATCTCCTGACCACAGCGCTTTCGAGGGCGCGCACGCCAGCCCCAAGGCGTTGACGGTGTGATCGAACACCATCAACGGTCCGGTGCCTCGATTGGGTGGACTCATGACGGTCGCGACCGCCGCGATCGGCCGACCGAGGCTGTCGGTGCTGGCAAACTGGATCTGGGTGACGCTCACGAGGGGCAAGAAGCCGAGGGGTGGCGGCATAGTGCGGACCTGGAGCACATCGCCGGGCGCGTGGGCGGCGAGATCCGCAGGCGCCACATACAAGCTGTCGTTCAGGCCTGCGGGCATCAACGGAGCCTCGGCATGGGACGGAACGGCCAGTGCTATTGACGCGAGAAACCCCAGCACCACCCCTACTTTCGCCGCTATCGCACGCACTGCGCTCGGCCTGACACTGTTCGGGGTCATCACCGCGTCTCCGATCCAGCCAGGAGGGAGAATGCGGGCACCACTTTCAGGAAGTCGGCTGTGGCGCATCCGGCGGCGGCCGCCGTGCAGTCTGCGGTGGTGAGCGCACCGAATCCGACCAGGGACTCAGCTCCTGCGCCAGCAACTCCACCGGTCACCGCTTCGCTGGCGCGGCCGACACCTGCGGCCGGATTGCCACCGGCCACGCCGAGGCCGGCGTCGGAAAGTGCCGCCTTGCCGATGTCATTCGGATCCAGGCACGCGGGGGCCGGCAGCGGATCCCCAGATGCTGCCGCGCGGTCCCCGACCTCGCTAAGCGCATCTGCCGCCAGCGGCACGCGTTGCGTGGCAGTTGGACTCGCGACACTGGCGGCAGACAGCGCGGTTGATCTGACCTGCAGAGTGCCCTGCACAGCAGCCGGACTATCAGCGGGCTCAGCAACAGCAATTTCGTTGCAGGTCAACGCAAATGCTGGTGGCAGTGCTCCTGGCGCTGCTCCTGGCATTGCAATCCGGCCGGTTGCGATGGCGGTGCGGCTGCGGGCGCCCAAAGGTCCCCCTTCGAAGTGTCGACTTTCTGAGAGCGCCTTGATCAAAGGGGCAATCCGACAGCGACCTCAATCAACGACTCAGCTGGCGGAATAGGCTGTTCTGAATCTCGTTGAAACAAGGTCAACTTCGAATACTGCTGTCCACCAGCAAATTTCGACCGACACCGCGCGTGAGATGCAGCAGAGATCCCAGCAGCAGCATGCGACACTAGGGTGTGACCTGAATCACATCACAGAGGATTGTGAGACACCGACCGAGAATCAAGGGTGCGCAGATGATGTGTGGCATGCCAGGCCCGACATGGCGGTGCCGCTGGGAGGGGGGGAGTCCCAGCGGCACCTGTCATTCACAATAGAGGTCGCAGTCCTCAACCGTTCGAAGACCGCAGGGCCAGTATCTCCGAGAGATTGCCAACCCGTAGCCGACAATACGCCTGGTTGTCCTGAACGCTTGGTCTCACGTCAGATCCCATGCCTATCAACGGGATTAACGAATCCGCGCCCACGCAGCCGTATGTACTGCCGGAATGCCCAAAAGCCAACGGGGCACTAGGCCCAGCGACCGACCACAGCAGATGATCCACTCTCCCCCGCCACTGCATCCTCGCCCTCTCACGTGGCGAGTGCCAACGAATTCCGTTGGGGGTCGGGACATGGCATCCCCGCAGGCCAACGGGTGCTCTTGACGCGATTGTATGCGCGAAGGCAGGCTCTCAAATGCCGTGGCGGGATCTCAAAATCGCAGCGACCAAAGACCCGAGCCTTAGAACAGAGATCCTTCGTTGCGCAGGGCTTGCTCAAGCTTCAGCGCTCCCCGCGGACGCACGTCGGGCAGAGACCGCAGCAGAATGATGCCGTTCTCCGTGACCTCGACGTTCGCGTCGGTGTAGACGGCGGTGACGATCTTGAGGTTAGCGACGAAGTTTTGCGCGAACTTCCAGTGCCCATTGCGGTTGTCTGCATAGTTCGAACCGAACTGGAGCCGCAACGATCGCCACGAAACGTGGCTGGGCTCGTCCAGGTAGGAGAACCGGCGGGTCAGCCACGTGTAGATGTCGAGCCGCATCGGAGATCCGCGCAACTTGGTTAGGGTGTCCATGTCGAGTGGGACCGGGTTTGCGATGCACTCCTCGAAGAACTCCTGGCTAAGTCGCACGGTGCTTGGCATCAACGAGGGTTGCCCCTTGTCGTCATTTCGCCACCAGAGGTCGTACTTCGTAGCGACCGATACCCGGGCACCAACCTGCCGATCGGGGTCGCCGTCGTCGCGGACGCTGATAGTGGCAAGGAACAGCCTTTCGGCCTGATCCTTGAGTTTGGTAATCGACCCAGTTTTGCCGCCGGTCTTGCGGACAATGCCGAGAGCGTCCATGAAGTGGGTCAAGGATTCACCCATGATCAGGTCACGCGACTGGGTTCGAGCTGCCTCAGTGGACAGCCAGACCAACAGCAGCCTAGGCATCGTGCCGAACGGAAAACCCACCGACCGCTCCACGCCGTTCCTGTCTACAGTCATTCCGGGCTGAACAGTCAGCGTAATCGGGCCGTTGCGCCTGGTCCACGACGTCTTCTCGTCGCCGGGATTGCGATAGGGCAGGCTCGTTTGGGTAAACACGTTGGCCAGCAGGCCGATGCGTTGCGCTGTTGTCAGAGGCCGATCGGAGAAGTCAGTGATCACCTCCGGCTCGAATCTCGTAGGTTCGACCATGTCCGTGATCATGCCACCGATCCGTGGCGACACCAGGTATCTAGCCTCTGGGCTGTGTCGCATCCCTCCGGATGACACGCATCGTTTGTCAACGCAGCGACCACGAACTCGATGTATGCGGTGTGCCTGCACCTGCGCATCGTTTGTCAACGTCCCTGATCATCTGCCGAATCCGGCTGCAGCAGCGCATCTGTTGTCAACGCTCGTGGTATCAGCGCGCCGCGTGGAGCTATGCCAGAAGTTCACGCATCTGTTGTCAACACGGCTCAACCCCGCCGAGGTAGGGTGGCCGCGCATTCTGGCACATCGTTTGTCAACGCCACATTGCCCGCGCGGGTGGCCCCTTGCACGCATCGTTGGTCAACGCCCCCTCGACCGAACATCAGATCACCGGTCACAGCACGCTGTACATTCGATCGTTGACAATCAATGCGCCTGGTCGCGTCAACCTGCGCAAGATTCTATCGCCGAAGTCGTTGACAAACGATGCGTGACAATCTGTGCCGCTTGGAGAGTCCCGAAGTTTCATTTCAGAGTGGACTCAAGGCCGGAGCTTCGCGTTACTTGACGTTCCCAGCGCCGAAGGGATCGGGAAGCGGAGCTCGATGTGCGGTGCACGAGTCGGATAGGGGCGTTGCCAATCAATGCGCAGCCGCGTTCGCGGACGACGGCTTTGGGGGTGGCGCGACGTACCGATCCCTGAGGCAGCGGACCATGAGCCGCCGAGAGGTTGGCGGCGACAGCAGCTCGCACCGCTACGCATCTTTTGTCAACGGCTTACGCAGTGATTGTCAACGCCGGTAGCTGTGAATTGTTGCGCATTGTTTGTCAACTAATTCCACATTTACTTGTGGATAAGGTGCTCCCGCAACCTGTTATGCACACATCTTTTGTCAACGCCCAAAACCACGTTTTCCCAGGAAGCCACGCATCTTTTGTCAACGCATCCACGCATCTTTTGTCAACGCGTTCTGCAAGATTTCCGCAGGTCAAACGGTAAAAATCGCGACCCTACCTATATAACCCCCCTATAGAGAGTTCCTGTAGTACGCTGGCTCTCGGCTGTGAATGGAATTCCAGCCATCCAGGACTTCTTCAGCTGAGTTTTCGCTGGCATCCAGTTTTCGTAGGATCCCCAATCTGGTTCTGACCTGCGTAGATGGCGCTGCTTGTGGTAGATGGTTCCCTCACTCACCTCACACCGAATGTCTCCAAGCCTCACTCCACGCCGTCGGTACATGGCGATCCCCCTTGGCCTGCAAACCAACGCCAAGATCGGGCTATCCGGCGTCAACTTCCGGGAGCCTCCACAGCGAACGCATAGCTTGATCTACGCGCGCAAACGGCGCACCGCAGACGAACTTCTCCGGTATCGGCATCTGAAGCCCAGCTGGGTTGACATCACCCGGTGTGCGATGTTCGCGAGTCAGGCGGGCCACCTCGTTGCCTGGCGATAGCCGCGTCTCGGACCGCCGTGATCTCCTCGAGAGTGATCTCGTCCACCATGCGCCCGAAGTAGTTCGCGATCGCATCCGGGTCCAGGCCGGCGTCGGCCTGTTTTTCGATCTCTGCGCGCCATTCGGCCGGCAGTTTCATGGCTTTCCTTGTCTACGACGGCCGCCGGGGTGAGGGACGTGCCATTTGTGCTGGTCAATGGTTTGTATCACGCTGCAGCGGCGAAGCTGTGCTCTTCGTCTTCCGCCACCAGGTCTTCGGCGACGAGATAGACGGTGGGTTTGCCTCCGATGCCGTTAGGGTCGACGCGCACGCACCGCAGGTGGGTACCTGGTGGGACGATCACCTCGTCTTCAGGGCTGTGTTGACTGATCGACTTCACCGGCAGCCCGTCCCGGGTTCGGATAACCATCATGTACGGCGGAGGCGAGGCGAAAGCCAAAGCCGTCTGCTCACGCGTCGAGCAGCTGGTGACTTTCCCGATCTCCACTCGCGAACCGCGCTTGAACGTGGCCTCAAGGTACTCGGCGGGTGTGCCTTTCCAGCCACTCGGGACACGGGATCCACGCATGACCGTCATTGGCTTCATGTTCGGGTTGTCCTGACCAAACTTGTCGAACGCCGACTCCAGCTGCGAAACAACAGATTTGATGTGCGAACTCGGCGTCGCATCGCGACCTGTGATAGCTGCGTTGATCTCCATATATGAGCCGCCGGTGTAGGTGTTCAGCGCGCCGCGTTCCTTGACAGTGAGCTTCTTCTCGACGAAGTCGGCGTTCTCCTGCGTGAGTGCTGAGATGCTTGAGGTCTTCAACTTGCCGGTGGCTTCGGTGAATCCCCAGGCCTTCAGGTCGCCGGCACGTTTGGCGATGATCGCGTAATCGTCGGCGGTCTCCACACCCCACGCGCGAATTCCGCTGCGAGTCAGGCTCGCGTGTTTCTCGGCGCCCAGGCTGTCGGGCGGCACCTTGTGGTCAAAGTGCGGGATGACCCCTCCCCCGCGCGTCGGTGTGCCCAGGGCCTTTCGACGGGCCTTGGCGTACGCAACCTCTGCTTGCGCTTTCGTCGCTCCGGATGCGAGTGCGGCCGTGCGAGCTTTCTCCCCCGCTTCGTGCGCAGCCTTCTCCCGCATCGCACGTTTGTGCCGCTTGGTGCCCTCGTAGATGTCGGCGCGGACCACTCCCCCACCGGCGGAGTCAGCGAGCTTCTCGGCAGCTCCGGCCATTCCGTCATCGATGATCTTCTGCTGCGCTGCGACCGAGGCTGCGGTGCCGTTGGCGGCTTTCGTCGCAACCACCAGCGCCAGATCCGCCTTGACCGTGTACGCCTGGCGCTGCATGTCCGTGGCGTCAGCTGGCAGCGGACCGAGCTCAGTCATGATCGGAATCCGGTTGGCCTTGGCCAGCGCATCCGACTTTCCGTGCGCAGTGGTCACCGGGAAATAGACGTCACCCTTGCGTTGCAAGACAACGAAATCGCCACTGCCCCTGCGATAGATGGCGGTGCCACCGTCGAGCTTTCGGCCTTCTACAACCGTGACACCGCTGCCAGTCTCCATAGGGAGCTTGGCATGCTCATAGACGCTGGTATCCCGCGCCACGCCGGTCAGCCTCGGCTCACCACCAGCCTGCAGGGCCACTGCGGCGTCACTGGCGTACTGGCGGTTGATCGAGCGGGCGATCGCGTCGACTTCGTCGTCGGACAAACTCGCGTAGTAGGCATCGCGATCGGCCGGGTCCATATCCTCGCGCAGCCCGAACTTCGCAGCCGACACATCGTCTTTGGCGTCACCGACGGCCTTGATGGCGTCCAGATGCGCCTGCTTGGCTTGGTCAACGGCGGCTCGCAGTGTGTCGAGTTTGTCAGAGATGGACGGGTCGCCAGCCGATTCCATATCGGCGGCCAGAGGATTCGGAAGGTCGGCTTCGGCGGCTTCCTTCGTCGCCTTCCGCAGTTTGGAGCGGGCCCGGTTGATGGCCTTACGTGTGTTCTCGCCCGCAGTCTCTGCGTCGGCGAGCCTGTTCTCGGCAGTCTCGAGCGCCGTCTGAGCGGGGGTGAGTTTCGGCGCGGCCAACTTCTCTTGCTCGGCGTTGGCTTGGGCGATAAGGAGTTTCGCTGACGGCGGGTTGGCGTGAGCACTCGGCATCGGGGTGTCACCGAGGACCTTCGGGTCGATCCCGAGCCCGGCCATCAGCTCGGGCAAGATGCTCGGCGGCGCAGCCAGCACCGCCGCGGCGGTCTCGACCATGCCCTTCTCTTTGAGATAGTCGACGACCTTCTTGCGCGCCAAGCGGTTGAGGCGGCGATTGCCATTGGCTTTCATCGCGGCGCCGACGCTGCCACACTTCGGGCAGCGGCGTGCGCCCTCAGCAGTAGAGCGGCACATGGGCCGCAGACTAAAGAGAAACGACACGTCCCCGGAGAACGGTGCTGCGTAGGCGCTACCTCTGGCGTGCAAGGCTCAGGCAGGCGTCGTCGCTTTACGCTGATCAGCCGACGTGATCGGGGCACGCCCATCGCCGAGAGCCCCCGGACGTGAATTGGATCACAATTCTCGCTTTGCGACCTTTCGGCCAGCCCCTTCCAATCCCCGACAACCACTGTCGTCGTTCAAGATCACCCAGGACATTCGGATCGATGCCGAGACCGGCCATGTGTTCGCCCCGCACGCTCGGCAGCAGCGAGGACCGCTTCCACCAACCCCATGGCCTTGAGGTGATCGACAAGCTCTTCCGGGCGAGCCTGCTCATGCGCCAGCTTCCGTTCGCTTTCATTGCTGCGCTGACGCTTTCCACAGTTGGGGCAACGACGGCCGCCGGCGCATCTTCTGCGGCACATGCGCGAATAGAATCAGTTGACACCCTCTGAACGAGAGGATCGCCTCCTCTTCATCAGAACTGTAGAGACGATGTTCGTGGGGGCTTGACCAGGCGTAACGACACGTCCCTGTCCGAGATACGGCCGCTACAAGAAACAGGCTGACCAGTCTTCCGGGCAAGGCTCTTCAGCTGGCCATGGACACCAGGCAGTGCGGCCGCGCGTCATCGACGATGCGGCTGACGGCACGTTCCTTCCAGCCGACTTCGGCGGCTACGTGCCAGGGTTCCATGCCACGGTCGAAGCTGAGATAGAGGATCTTTGCGACCTGCTCGGGGTCACGTGTGCTGGAGCCAGAGCAGAGCCGCTCCGCCACCACCGACCAGTCACGGCTCCGAGAGTTCCCCGACAGCCTGCTCCGGTGGGCCCGGGTGCCTGCGGAACGCACTGTGGGCACCCGCGACTGCCTTTGTCTCCCCGCAGGATGAACGCAGTGGTGAGACTTGGCGACCGGCATCGCCTCAACCGCTGTAGTCCTATGAGCGGCCACAACAGCGGTCGGGACGGCTGAGACCATCCTCAAGTCATGGGCGGGGCGCAACTGGTGGCTCTCGTCGGGCAGCTGCGCTGCCACTTCGGCAATCTTCGGCGCGGCCTGACTTGCCTTGGCCTGGCGAGGCGGCAACGAGAGCAGGACGAAGGTGGCGCCGCCGATGGATCCATCAACAAGGAATGGGAAGACCTTGGCCTGGTTTGCGCCGAAGCCTGCTTGCATCGCGAGCTCATAGAGGGCTTCGAAGGAAAGGTAGAAGCCACCGGCGCCCAGCAACACAATCACCACGAGAACCACCGCGCGGGACACCCAGCCGTACTTAGACGGTGCCTGGACCAACAGCGCTAGTCCGTGTGTGTGAACCATCAGGGAGATTGGGATCAGTGCAGCCAGCGCCGCGGCCACAGCCGGCGGCAGTAACGTGATCGTCAGGCCCGGCTTCGGCTGCGTTAGCGCGGGATTGCCGCTGGCGACCCGCAGCCATGCGTGCAAGGCATTGCCGAGGACGCTGACCGCCGCTGACACGGCCAGCACACTCCACCAGAAGGTGCGTGCCTTGGCGAGCGCGGCCGCCGCACGGTCCTGCTCTCCCGTCACGGCGTCAGCGACACACTTGCTCTCTGGTTGGGCCGGTGTGGGTTGAAGCGACTGCGGATCAAGAGTCGTGACATTCATGCAAACCACCAAATGCCTTCTCCGTGGCTGGCTTTCGCCAGCGGGCGATGAATATGATTGTTGTACAGTAGGTTTGACAAGCTGAAAGTCTGGCCGGTCTATTCCATTGGAATATTTGAGCCCCGCCGTCCTCGACGCAGCCTGTCGAGCGGGATCCATCGAGCGGTTGCGTGTTCACGCTTTAAAGCACTGCTGTGTCGATCGATCGCGGATTCGAGGAAGTCACGCAGCGTGTATGTCGGTGTCCGGAGTTTCATGCCGTTGACAGCTCCGTAGCAGCGTCCCCGGATAGACGGCGCGATCCATGACTGCAGTTGTTCCACCTCCCCTGCCGTGCGGGCAGTTGGGTTGAATCCGCCTCGCTTCAGTGTCGTTGCTTGGGACCAACGCTGGCCTTGGTTGTACTCGCGCTCAAGTTCAGTGCAGTACCTCGAGATCGCATCCTCGAGGAACTTCCGCATGCTGTACTTCGGATCGACGTCGTCTTGCATGCCGGTGACGACGCCAACAGCTTCTCGGTAGAGGTCGCGTGATATGTCGTTCTGTAGCTGGCCACTGCGCGCCGAGCTATCACCGCTGGCACCCGGTTGCTCGGCACTGGTCAAGGAACGATTACTTTGTGGTCGATGAGCCAGTCGACGACGCGGTCCTGATCTTGGGTGATCTCCTCCTCTGGCACCCACATGAGCAGTGGTTCTCGCGCGGCGAAACTTTCACCTGCATAGACCGCTTCGCGCACGGTGCTTGTCACCAGGGGCCCATACTCGTCATGGTTCTGAAGACGTTCGAGCATATCGACGTAGAAGCGGCCGGACTGCTTTCGCTTGACCCGAACGGGAATGATCGCTATCAGCTCTATCGGCAGAAACTCGGCGACTTCGAAGACAATATCCCGAGCTTCCTTCAGGTGCCGACCTGTGCTCTTATCATCTGGGGTAACGACGGCGATTGCGCCGGAGCGGCCGCGGCTTTCGTCGTTCTCGCCCGCCGCGGCCCAACGCAACGCGAGATACGTCATCGGTCCGACAGTGCCCTGCAAATCGAAGATCTCGATGTCGGGAATCTCGTCGTCGGCCCGCCCGCTGTCGATGCTGTTGAGAGCTTTCAGCGCTTTCTCCGAGCCGAGTTGATCGCGCTCCATCACCGTCACCGCAGAGCCCAGCGTCGCTCCAGTTGATCCGATTCCAGAGGGCACCAGTGTTAGCCGCTGCAACCACTCAGCCTGGTCCGGTTCCCGTGGTGCGATCCCACCGAGGCGCTTGGCATCCTCTGCTGTCTCGCGGTAGATCGGCACCTCAAGCTCACGGAGCGTGGGCGGCCGAAGGCCTGACTTTGTCTTTGCTGCGGGGTCAGGAACGACCTCTACCCCACCCAGGGCTTCTCCCAAGACGTACGGCGGGTCCTGGTAGTGGAAGTACTGGCTTCCGTCGCCCTGCGCGTCACCGTCGATGTACCGCACTTTCTTCTTTTTGCGTTTTGCGAGCGCACAAGCGAGATTGACCGCTTCCGTGGTCTTTCCTGTTGACCCGCCGGCACCAATCATCACCAACCGTATGGGCTTCTTGGTGGTCATGAGCTACTCCGTTTCGATGAGTCGTGCGCGGTCATAGTCGGTGAGGGTGTAGAGGCCCAAGGCCTCGAGTCGACGGACGTGGCGCTGGATGGGGATCGGCCAGGGCCCGTTGGTTGCGTAGTGAGCACGAGCCGCTTCTGCTTCCAATGCACCAAGCGCTGACGCGAGGGCGGCTCGTTGGATGTCAGGCCGAACGCCAGCAAGCAGCAACAGTTCAATGGACGCCGCGGACACGTCGAACCCTGCTGCAGTGACGAACTCGGCGGCGTCGTCGAAGTCGATCAGAGGGGCGGCGAGGATGGCATCGGCCAGTGTGTCGACAAGGGTGGAGCTATCGGGTGTGGCGACGATGCGACGCATCGCCGCCACACGCTCGTCATGGGCAGCTTTTGCGGCGAGGAGAGCCTTCTCGACGGCTTCGGCTTCCGCTAGGTCCGCCGACGGAACGCTGGACTGCCCGTCGGAGGCGGGTGCGGGCTCGGATATTCCATTGGAATAAAGCGGTTCTGCCTCATCACCAGACGTGCCGTTCTCAGCGTCTATTCCATTGGAATATTCTTCAAACCCTGGCGCTGTACCGAGGTCTTCGCCCTGCTTCTCGCTGACACGGTGCCGGGGAGCTGGCGGCGTCGAATAATAGGTAACTCGGCCGGAGTCATGGACGACCGCGCCAGCCAACTCACCAGCTTCGCGAATCTGATCAACCTCGTTGTCCCGGAGGACATGGCGCCAATCGTCTGCGCCGAACAGCTCCTCGGGGTCGATTTCTGGAACGCCGCCCTTAGTCAATTTGGCGCGCACGCTGGCGGCAGCGGCCGCCTTCTCCGCTTGCGCCTTAGTGTGGTTCACCGCCTTCCGGACTGCTTCAGCCGTGCGCTCGGGGCCACCTTCCTCGCCATCGCGATCCTTGAGCGAGCTGACCGCTTTGAGGTACACCGCCTCCCGCTCAGCCTCTGGCAGCTCCAGAAGCTGTCGCGCTGCGTGGGGACTGATGTACTCGGCGTCGATGGCTTTCTGGACGACTGGTGGAAGTTTGAGGAGCTGCAGCGCCTTGCTGACTCGCGACTGGCTGACACCAACGACGGCGCCGATCGCGGTCTGATTCACCTTGGTGTACTTCTGCAGGCGCTTGTAGCCCTGGGCTTCTTCCAGCGGAGTGAGGCGCAGCTTGGTGATGCTCGACGTGAGGAAGATCTTCGCAGCAAGGGCGGGAGCTGCGAGGTCGTCGCGCAGCACGTAGGGGATGTCCTTCACGCCGTCGGCGTGCACAGAAGCACTCCACCGACGCGTTCCGTCAATGGGCACAAACTCGTGCTCGGGAGGAATGAGCTCCGCCATGTCGGGCTCATGCGACAGGATCGCTGCGCGACTAGCGAGGAGAATCGGCTCGTAAACGCCGAGATCTTCGATGCTGCTGATGAGGTCGAGAAGTTCTTCCTTATCGAGATGCCGGTGCTCAGGGTTTAGCGGGTGCGGACCGATTCGGTCGAGCGCCATCCTCGGCAGCCTTGCAACCTCCGCAGGGGTCAGAGCCTTTGCCTCGGCGCGAGCTTCTTCGAGCTTCTTCAGGCCTGCAGCGGTCGCCATCTCTCCCCCCACTGCGGTACGTGCAGTTTGAGTCTCCGTTGCCGTGGCGACCGCACTGCTGCCGCCCCTGCCACCCCTACCACCTCGACCCATGAGCACCTCCTGATTCGTGGACGCCCAGCCACGTGGCGGGCAAAGTAATCATACTATAGTTATCATATTCCAATGGAATATCAGTCACAGCGTTCGAGCTGACATTCGGCTTAGGGGCCGGGGCATGGGCCGGTTCCACCTCTGTGGATTCTCAGGGACGCCGACGACCGCGCGGTGTTGAGCCCGCAGCCGGATCGGCTGACTTGAGGGAGATTCGGAGAGATCTACTCCGGGGGCGCCGATAGCATAACCGAGCGCGGACCGCTGCGCAGCGAAGACGAGACGACGGCGCGGTGGTACACCAGTATTGCCAGTATTCCAATGGAATACGGAGGCTTCTGCGCCGCACCTTGGCCGCCAAATATTCCATTGGAATACTTCCCGACGCTCCGGCTATGCCTGGTGCCTGGCGGTGGCAGACGTCTGCCGTCGAGCCGATCAGCATCCGTTAGAGTGTGGTATGGCGGACTGGCTGACAATCAGTCTCCTCGCGCAACCCGTTCTAGCAGTGCGAAGAAGGGGGCGAGCAACCCTCTACGTCCGACTCGTATCGGTGGCGGTGTAGCGATACATGTTCCCTTTGGCAGCTCGCCCTTGTCGACCCGCTTCCAGAAGTCATCAGGGCCTGAGACCACCCTCGGATGAGGGGCCTCCTTCGAACGACCATTCCGGCATGAACCAACTTCCGGTCGTTCCTGTGTGCAGGTAAGCAGATTCACCTGCGGTGTGGGAGTTCTCCTTTGGTCGCTCAGCAGATCCTGGCGGAGTGACCCCACCGTTCATGTAACCGCGCCGACGACGAGCGGCTTAGCTGGACTCAAGAGGATCTCGTCGACCGGGCCACGCCACCACAGTCAACCCCGGCTGCACTGAATCTTCGGCCACGGGGCAGCCGGGTGCCTTCGTCGTTGATGCCCGGGGATGGCCTCGACGGGATCAAGAAGCGATCGGAGTCGGCGAGCATATGCATCCGCGCAACCACTATTTCGTCAAGTGACGTTTCTCTGTGTGGTCATTCATGGTCCAATCATGGAAGTTTCCGGCAGGGGAATCCCGATTGCAATGGCGCACAGATGATTTGGCTTTGTGGCGGTTGACTGTCAGTTGATAGTGCTGCGTGAGGGTGGGGGAGCGACGAACGTAGGCGCGTCGGATGCGGCATTCGCCGGCAGCCAGTTGCCGAATTCCGAATCGGATTTGTCACGTCCGCGGTCAACGTACAGGGATTCGATCAGGGCGGTGATGTCGCTGACAGGGACGACCTGAACTGATAGGGGAGTGGTCGGCGCCGAGTCGGCAGGAGTGGGCTTTTCGTAGATTCCGGTTGCGATGGCGAGGCCGATCAGCGCGGCGGTAAGAGCGAGGCGGTTCATCGTGGTCCCTCCGGAGAGTCCGCGAACTGGGAGGCGAGGATGCTGGCTGCTCCAAAGGCATAGAGGATGGCGGCTGTGGCCCCGAGGAAGGTGATGAGGTGGCCGCGGTCCTGGGCGAGCAGTTGCTCGGCGAACAGCAGGCCCCAGGACTGTCCAGCGATCGGCGCAAGTGCCCAGTGCAGGGTCTGTGGCGGTGGCTCCATTCGTGCTGTGAGGTAGCCGAGAGTGCTGAGTCCGAAGACGGCGCCGATCGTTGACAGGAATATCGCAGCGGGTAGGTCGAGCGTGAGGTACCAGGTGACCAGAACTCCCACGCCGCCTGCGCCGAGGTATGCGGTGGGACGGGTGGCAGGGTGTGGGGGTGCTACGACGGTCATCGGCGGCTTCCTATGCGGGTTGCGCTGGCACGCAGCGTATCTCGTGTGATGGCGCCCTCGGCGAAGGCTTGAGGCCGTGCGCCGAGGTGGTACAGGTCCGGGTTGTGTGGGCAGACGAAGACCGATAGGGATTCGCCGGGTCGGCGTTTGCGGACGGCCTTCACGTCGGCGCGGCTGTGGTACCCGTGGCCTTCGCATCGGGTGCACCAGGTCCATCGGGCTGTCGGGTTGTAGGCGCGGCGGGGTTTCACGCGGCACGTCCGATCTGGAGGTTCAGCCAGTCGCCGAGCCACTGGACCGCGTTGCGGCCGGAGTTGTCTACGACCAGTGAGCCGTAGTTCGTGTGTGCTCCGGAGGCGAAAAAGTTTGCGGCGCTGAGTCCCTCATTGACAAGGGCTGCCAGGTCGTCGGCCCCTTGAGATGTCGCCATCTGCGTCAGTGACCCGGTCAGACCGTTGAGATCGAGGTTCTCAGCCTGCTTCGAGATCGTCGATGCTGCGGTGTTGGTCTGCTTGCCCAGCAATTGCGGCGAGGTCTTCTGTGCGGTGCCGGTGAGCATGTTCACTGCTACCGAGGCCAGGTCGAGACCGACCGGGAGCAGTCCCGTGAGCGCTGCTGCGGCGCTGGCCAGATCGGGGGCTTGGCCAGGTGGCGGGATCAGCTTCTCGATCGCTGTCCATGCGACTTCCTGGATCTGGCCGACGATGTTGGCCAAGCGGATGACGTCGACGTTGCTCAGGATCGAGGTCACCAAGGCCGCGATCGAGGTGAATCCCGAGGGGTCGGGGATGATCGACAGGATCGATGAGATCCATTGCAGGTCGACACCGGCGGCGAGTTTCACCAGCGGTTGGAAGGCGTTGTTCAGGTCGCCTGCGATTTCGTGGGCGCCGTGGGCGTCGGTCGTGGCGACTTTGGCGGGAAGCTCTGTCAGGTCCCGCAGGATCCGGGGGAAGTCGATCGTGGTGATGTTGGTGACGACATTGAGGCCCTGATTGATCATTGTGCTGGGTTTGAGCACCGAGAGGACGCCGGTGGCGGATCCGAGGATGTCGGCCGACGTCGATGCCAGTGTGCCGATCTGCCCGTTTAGCGCACCCGCTGCGGTGGTCAGTGCGGAGATGTCGGGGGAGTTGGTGGGCAGCGTGGTGGTGCCGCTACCCAGCAGTTTGGTGGCGGCGTCGGCGATCGTCGTCACGGCCGAGATCGCCCCGGGCAGATCTGCCTGGCTGGCTTTGGTGAGGACCTGCCCGGCGCTGTTCTCGGGGGTTCCAGCTGGTGCTGTCGACAATTGGGTGGTGGCCGCGTTGTTGGCTGCGCCGGAGCTGATGAGGTCGGCGAGCGGGCCGAGGGTGTTTACCAGCTGGTGGGCAGCGTGGGCGACCTGGGCCAGGTTGACTGTGCCGCCGCTGGTGAGGCTCGACACCACGTCACCCACCGAGGTCGCCAGCCCGGCCAGGTCAGCCTTGGAGAAGTCGCTGGTCAGCCCGGACGCCAACTCCGAGTCTGGACCGGCCTGTTCGCCGTGTGATCCTCCGGGGGTCTTGCTCAGCAGGGAGCCGAGCTGGCTGAGCACCGGGTTGTCGCCCTTCTGTATGGAGCAGTACAGGTCCTTGGGGTCGCAGATGCTCGCGACTCTGCCGGACAGTTTGCCCATGCCTTGCGGCCGTGGGTCGGCGATGCCTGTGCCTGCGGTGCGGGGGCCGACGGTGGCTTCGCCTTTGGTGCCCGAACCAGGGTCGGCGAGCAGGCCGACGGCGAGGACCTTCTCCGCGGAGACCGGGCCGCGGTCGTTGCCGATGTCGGAGGCGAGGTCGCCGGCGGCATCGGCGCCCTGGCTGTAGCCGGTGATGGTGTACTTCGCCTTCGGGCATCGGGTGGCGTAGTCGCGAAGGGCGTTGCGGGCGTTGTCTTTTCCGGTGTCTTTGCTGTCCGCGTAGGTGTGGCCGTTGTCGAAGGCGCGTGCCATGTAAGGCACGAAGTAGATGTCGGCTTGTTTGCCGTGCTCACGCTGGATGGCCTCAGCGACGGGGCGCAGCATGCCGATCGGCTGCGACGAATCAGCTCCCTCGTTCGTCTCCCAGGTGCCGGGGATGAACAGGTTGAACGTCTCTGCACAGCCAGTTGGAGCTGCGTGGACGAGCCCGGGTGCTGCCACCGCGGAGGCACCGACGGTGACGGAAGCGGCCATCATTGTGGCGCCGGCGTTGCGCACGATCGAACGGATGACAGACATCTGGACCTCTCTGCCGAGCCAGAACAGCTGGTGACCTCGAATCGGGCGGTTGTCCACTCGGTTCGAGGAGGATGGCCCAGTGTTGGAAATCTGCAGGTGCAATCTCAAACAACCCCTGCGACAAGGCTGACCCCAGGATGTGGTGTCGCTAGTCGGGTGGCGATCCGTGGCGCTGCGCTGTTTCTCGTGCAGTCGAATTGATGCCGTGACCAGCGGTGATGGCAGGTCCCTCCATCCTCGCCAGCCGTCGGCTGGCCGCGGAACGGTCGTTCGGGCCTTGGACTCCCTGTGACCGCGCGACATACGCCGATTCATGGTGGTTGAAGGGGCGTGCGCCTGGCCGCATTACATTCCTACGGAGTGCTTTTCGGTTCAGCACTTCACTCGCTCCGGCAGGGAGACAGGTTGCGGCGTGCGTTCGTGGAGCCGCCCGGACGGGAGCGAACTTCGCCACAGCTGATGTACGGAGAGGATGTTTGTGGACTCCTCGGCTCTTGGCCGCCTCTCGGGCTGCACGACGACTCGGAGCATCATGGGGCACGGCACCGACCGGTCTGCGCAGGTACTCAGCTCGGCGCCGTTCGACATCCGCCCGGGTCCGAGCTCGGGCGGCCGCAGCCAGTTCGGATGGCGATGGCCCGGACCAGTCCAGAGCAGCGAGCCGGGTCCGCAAATAGGCGATCGGTTGGCGAATCCGATCGGGTGTGCTCCAGCCGCGGTCCTTGTTGTCCCTGTTCAAGCGGTCTTCGATTTCGTGGCCAAGCCACCGCGCAGTGTCGATGCCGGCAGCCACGATGGCGTCGGCGACTGCCCCGAGATGCCCGCAGCCTGGGCGTAACCAAGGGTTGTGCAAGTGCCGGCCGTCCTCTAGACGAATCCACCGTCCGCGGTCGATGCCCGAACGCCCCACGAGCACGGCGGCAGCCTTCAGCAGATGCAGTGGCCGTGGGTTGTCCGTTTTGGTTCGGTGGGCCGCTTTCTGCGCCGAGCACGATTTCGTGCTCTTTGGTGAGATCTTGCTAACGCAAGATGAACTACTAAAACCCCCTGAAGGGGGTAGGTGGCCAGTGCTGCTGAGCTGGGGATATGCCAGAGCGGCCTTCGCGGGGCGTGATCGTGGTATCGGTGATGCTGACGCGCGCCGTGGCAGCTGTGCAACCTCGCGCGGGCTGGAAAGGAACCATACCGACGCAGCGCGTCGCTGCACGCCACCGTGATGCGCCTCGGCCAGCATCCGCTCGAACCGCGTCAATCGGTTTCGGCCGCGCACGACCTCGACCGCCAGGCCGAGCTCGGCGAGTACCTTCCGGGCCCGCCGGACAGCGCGGGCACTCACCCCAGCTCGGCGCGCTAGGGCCTCGTTCGAAGCAGTCACATCGCGGCCGGTACTGCTGGTCGAGAACAGCGCCATGGCGACCGCAACGGCCACGACGAACTTCCAGCTAACGTCCTGGGCCTTGCGGACAACGCGTCCTCGGTCCGTGGCCAGGGTGGCACGCACCTGGTCGAGCCAGTGGACACGGCTGGTCACCATCGGAATGCGGGCCCCGGCACCTTCAGGGACCGGCAGAGACCACGATCGTCCTCGCTGCGTTGCGTTGAGACGCTCAAGCCGATCGACATTAGCGACGGCCTCCGAGAAATCGTGCCAGTTCGCGGCGTGTTCATCGCCATCACCGAACCCTGAAAAAGAGCATGCGATACCCTTGGAGCTGCCCTGCACCGGCAACACCTTTCTGAGAGCGCAACAACCAGGGATCCGACTGTCATCGGATCCCTGACGAGCTATCGAGGGGCTTCTTCCCTCAGCACAGAACCTCTTTCCCGCAAGGGGTTCCGCGCTGCTCACATGTCGTTGCTGATTCGATATGGACTTAGGCGATAAAGGTCAAGCAGTCACCTCCTTCCGTCGCGTAGCACCTGCAGCAGGGTGGCACCGGTCCCGTCGAAGTGAAAACCCTTGCTGATCAACAGAGTTCACGTCGCGCTCCGCGCTTAGTGTTGTGCCCAGGCGCAGTCGTGCACCAACTCGCACATGTGGCCGTAGGGGATGCGACGGACTCGCTCCATGAGAATCCTCCGGTCGAGAAGGGAGCGCGCCGCCAGCGCGACATCGCGAATCTCTTGCAGCGACGCAGTTTCGGGGTCGGTGGCGACGCGGTCGACGACATCGCGTAGCACCTCGGCGCCGTAGAGGGACTGGCTCATGGCGCTGTCCTCGCCCGCACGGTGCCTGCGGAGGACGCCATCGCCGCGTCGAGGTCATCGAACTCGGCACGACGTGGACGCTGGGGCAAGGGTGATCTGCTCGGCCGGGGTGGCGAGAGGATGAGTGGCCCGTAGACATCGACGAGGTCGACGGCGTCCATGACCGCAGGTGTGCATATTCCGTGCAGCAGCCGGGCCCGGATCGTGCCGTTGACCGCGAGCAGAGCCCAACGGCGGCCGTCGCGGTCAACGCCCTCGAGAATAGGGTCAGCGGTCATGATCAGGCCGCCTCGTGGTGCTTCGACCGGCGTACGCGCTGCCGTTTCGCCAGTCCGTTGCGGCGGCGATCGAAATCAGCGAAATCGTCTTCGGGGACGATATTGCCACGCGAATCGAACAGCAGCCCGCCCATGATCAGGGATTTCGGCGCTGCTCGGTCGGCGATGGCGCGTTCGGCGGCGCGGCGGCATGTGATGAGTAGAGGGCATTTTCGGCACAGACCGACGGCGCGGTTCCAGTCGCGGCGGTCGCTGTGGGTGTCGACCTGCCATCTGCTGCTGCCCGCGCACAAGGCGCGCCCGGTCTCGCGGGGTGGTGTGTCGATGTCGCCGCGACAGGCGAGTTCGCGCTTGATGTCGCGCAGGGTCGGGCATTCGCGCAGACCGCTGCCGTATGCCAAACCGCAGCGCGCGCAGCGGGTGCCGGACGGAATCGGCCGGTGCTCGCGCGCTATCCGATACAGCACGTCGTATGGGGTTCTGGCCAACGGACGGCCCCGGATTTTGGGGTGTTCGGCGAGCCATCGCAGTGCCCGTACGACGGGCGGGCAGTTCGGCTTCTCTTCGCTGGCGACGAAACCACATGTCAGACACCGTTTTCCGGCCTTGTCTCGGACGTGGTCGATGAGTATCTGCCGAGCTTGGGCATGAGTGAGCCGGTTGGCGCATCTCAGCGTCGTGCGCGGCCCCCTGGAGGGGCCGCTCCTGAAGGTGTTCATGGTTGTTGCCCTTCCGTCGAAATGATGCGCGGCGCGTGATGCGTCGAAATGCGTTGCGCGGGGATCGGTTTCGCGATGGGTGGCGCGGGATCCGCTGCCCATCGCCGCGAGTCCCTAGTCGACCAGGTCTTGCGCGGCGGCCAGTACGCCGTTGGCCGCGTCCGTCGCCGGGCCGAACGTGCCGGGTTCGAAAGGTTGCTGTTCGGCGAGTACATCGGCGGCCGCGGTAGCTACCGCCGACGTCGCAGGTTCGGCCTTGGCCGCGGCGATCACGTCCCGGGCGAGCTGGGAAGCTGCTGCTCCGAGCTGTGCGCCCCACGGCTTGGTCGCGGTATCGATCTGCGCTGCGGCGGCCTCACCCGCGTTGACGACGGCCCTGAAGGCATCACGGCCGCCAGGCTGCGCCTGGATCCAGTCGGCGGCCTGCTCGCCTGCGGTTATGGCGTCGTCGGCGGCTTTGCGGAACTGGTCGTGTAGCGACGGCGGTGGCGGCGTGGGTGTCGAGTCGCCCGGCGCAGCGGGGGAAGTGTCAGGGGGCGCAGTGACGTCCGATCCGTCGCCGCCAGTGGCCAGAGCTCCGGCAGCGCCGCCGATGACGCCACCGCCGATCGCGCCGATGGTTGCGGCGGGGATTCCGAGTGCGGCCGCGCCGATGGCCGCCCCGGCGGTGGCGCCGAGAGCGGTCCCGGCGACGCCGGAGGTCACGGTGCCCAGGATGGGGACGGGAATCAGCGTGCCCATCGCGGCGCCTGCGATGCCGCCGACGGTGCCTCCGATGAGCCCGCCGACGACACCGCCCACGGTCGCGGCCGGGACACCGAGGACCGTGGCGCCGATTGCTCCGCCGGCGGCGGTACCGGCGACGATGCCGATGCCCATGCGGGTGGAGCGATCGGGACTGAACCCGACGCTGTTGAGGAAGACATCGACGTTGCGTTGTTCCTCGGCGGCGCGGTAGTTGAAGTGCCATGCGACATCGGCAGGAAACCAGTCGGGGCGTGGAATCCAGGCATCGCCCACGCCGAGCTTGTCCGGTGCCACCGGCACGATCACCTTCGGTGGGTCCGGCACTGGCTCCGGCGCGTGCAGGGTGGTGAGATCCTCGGCCAGCGGTTTCTGCGGGGTGACCTGATCACCACCGGACCTGTTGCGGCCCGACTGCGATGGTGCGGGCCGATACTCCTCGGGGCTGCGCTGTGGTGGATCGGGCAGGAGGGCGCCCAACGGGCTCTGCTCGGGTGGTCGTGGCGGCGGGGTCGGAGTCGGTGGGGTGGTGGTGCCTGGTTGTTGCGGTGTCGAGACTCCCGGTTGTGTCTCCTGCTGCTGTTGCTGCGATGGGCCGTTTTCTGTGACGCCGGGCTGGGGCGCGGCGGCCGCTGTGCCCTGGCCGACAACCGCCAGGATCGCGATGGTGGCGGCGAGAGGCACTGCAGCGGTGCCGGGTCTGCCGGTTCGGCACCGGCGCAGCGGGCGCACGACGGTACTCACCGTGCGCGGTTGCGATGATCTGCTCATGCTGAAATCCCTTCTGTTGCTTGGTGATCACCCGCTGTGCTGCGGCAGCTCCGGTGCGTGAAGACTTTGGGCACTGCGGCGTCGGCCAGTTGAGACCTCGGCCGGCCGGGCGGTCAGGTCACGCGATGGTGTTGCCCCAGCACCGTGGCCGCGATGGCGCCCACCCGTACTCCGCGCCCGCTACCGCCGCCCAGCCGTTCAGCGTTGCTGGCCATGCAGTCCGCGGCGCCGGGACAAATGCGGCGGGCGTGCTGCCGCGGGGGCTGTCATCGCTGCTCACCATCGAATGAACAGGCGTGTAGCGGAAGGCAGGCAAAGCTCGAGCCTGGGCGCGGAGGCCGCGGCCCCGCACAGGCGCGGTTGAGATCGCTCCCTTCGTGTGACGTGCGCGCCCGTCAGCGGCGCCATGGGCCGTGACGAGCGCTAGCACGTCTGGGGTGTTCGCGGATTGACGAACGAGGTCACTGGCGAATCCGGCGCGAATAGGCACGGCGAGTATGCCGTCGCCCATTGGCGGGGATCGCCGGGCCGCTTGCAGCGCCGATGGTTCTATCGGTAGTGGAAAATCCCGCGACATCAATCCCCCGTCCTCGGTCGGGCAATACACGACACTGCAGCGATCGACACGTCACACTGAGGTCGAGAAACAACCTGCGGCATGCATGGCCGCATTTCTTGTTTATGCCCCCCGGTCGACATTCGGCTGTCTCCTGCAGACGTCGGGTGACGTCTTCGGCGCCGTCTATCCGTCCGTATGGAACGCGCTGGTATCTGAGTTGTTTCAGCTTCGCTCGTCCGATCTTGAACTGTCAATAGGTTTCTGTCCCCAATTAATGGAACTAACACATCGGCGAATTCCCAATTTGTTCTTCTTCGGTGAACGAAGCTCCCCAAACAGGGGACCTTCGGACCGTGGGCCGAAGAGACGTGTGCTGTGAACTGGCTATATCCGACGTCGACGCCGCCCGGGCCTGACGGGGTAGGCCGGGTCGCTCAAGAGTCCACTGTCTGTAGTGAATGACTGGCGACGCCCGGAGGTGCTACTCGCCCGAGTCGGAGATACCTGCTGTCTCTGGTCGATTCAGTAAGTGCTATAAAAGGGGACTCTGTTCATCAGAAAGCTCCTAAACTGGGGACTTGCTGGTTATTGACTATGGCGACATGGCATTAAATGCTCATTTCCGTCCCCGCTAGTCAGCGAAACGAGATTCGAGCAATGGGCACCATCGAATCGGTGAAGGTTGTGATCATCGGCGCCGGTTTCGGCGGGCTCGGTATGGGCGCCGAGCTACGGACTCACGGTGTTGAGGATTTCGTGATTCTCGAAGCGTCGGGCGATCTAGGCGGAGTCTGGCGGGAGAATATTTATCCCGGGTGCGGTTGCGATGTCCCCTCGCACGAATACTCCTTCGATTTTCAGCCCTACCGCTCTCCAGCTATCCGGTTCCCGGGTCAGCGGGAGATCCTGCGCTACCTGCACCAGGTCGCCGACCGCCAAGGCCTGCGTCCACACCTGCGGCTGGACGCCGCCGCCTCCTCCGCCGAATACGACGACCACACCGGCCGATGGATGGTGAGCTGCCATTCCGGTCAGCGCTATCTTGCCGAGACGGTCGTGTGCGCCGTCGGCATGCTCCACCGCCCACACATCCCCGACATCCCGGGCCGGGATTCGTTCGCTGGGATCACCATGCATACCGCGGCCTGGGACCACAGCCACGATCTCACCGGCCGCCACGTTGCGGTGATCGGCACCGGCTCGAGCGCCGCCCAACTGGTCCCCGAGATCGCCGACCAGGCAGAGCGGGTCACCGTATACCAGCGGACCCCGAATTGGGTTCTGCCCAAACCCCGCGCTCAGTTCAGCGGCGTACAACGATGGGCGATGACCCGGTGGCCGGGCCTGCACCCCCTGTACCGATCAGCGATCCATCTGGCCGCCGACGTCGGCCTTGCACCGATCATGACCCGAGGCTGGTCCGCCCGGCCCGCGCAATGGATCGCGCGCGCATATCTTCGGCGACACATTACCGACCCCACGCTGCGAACCCGGCTGACACCGAGCTACCGCCTCGGCGAAAAGCGCATCCTTGTCGACTCCGGCTACTACCCGGCCTTGACCCGCCCCACCGTCGAACTCGTCACCGCAGGCATCGACCACCTCACCCCGGACGGCATCTATACCCGCGATGGCAGCCTCCGACGCGCGGACGCCGTCATCTACGCGACCGGGTTCCGAGCCTCGGAATTCCTTGCCGACCTGGACGTCCGCGGCCGTGAAGGGCAGCAACTGCACCAGCGATGGGCAGCTGGCGCCGAGGCATATCTCGGCGTGGCCGTCCCCGGCTTCCCCGGCCTGTACCTGGTACACGGACCCGGCACATTCCTGTCGTCAGGGTCCAACGTCCGCATGAAACAAGCCTCAGCCCGCTACATCGCCGCCTGCATCCGCCTGCGCGACCGGCTCGGCACACCCATCGACGTCCGCGCCGAAGAAATGGCCCGCTACCAGCACTGGCGGCAACAGGCCCTCGCACGCACCGTCTGGCCCAACGGCACGGCACCGACCTGGTACAAGGACCCAGCCGGGCGACCGGTCACCCTCTGGCCCGCCACCGCGCGCCTATACGAGCAACTGACCCGCCGAGACCCCGCTCAAGCATTCCTTCCCGTCACCGTGACACCGACCCAGAGCGCTCCGACTGGTCCCGAAAGTTCGCAGTACCGTCCCAGCGCCGGGACTGCGCCATCACCAAAGGCGAATTGACCAGACGATGTCACGGCGCGCAGACATGGACCATGTGGTTCCGAATCTGTCGGGCGGTCAATTGCCCGATCATCGTAGGTGGACACTAGGTCTGAGTCACCCGAAGGGAAACAGGAGGCTGACCTGTAGCCGCGCCAGCTGGAAGGGGCGCACCGACACCTGGGCCTGGGAGACCGTGCGAGCACCAACTCGCGAGCCTGCGGCGACAGCGGGCCGGTGCGGATCTAATCAGGCTCGCACCGTCGCAGCCCCTTCGTCGAGCGCCTTACCCGGACAATCGAGCGCTATGCGGTGTTGCGGCCTGGGGCGATAGAGTCCTTGGTGGCCTTGATGTAGTTCTCGGCGAAGATCGGTCCTTTTAGGCCGGTGATGTCGAAGGCGTCGACCATCAGAGCCAGGTTTTCGACCAGGATGCTGCGGTGGTGCCGAAGTGCTGCCGCGACTTTCGGCACGTCTGGGTGGTTGATGAACCACTTGGCGCCGTCATCGATGATTTCGAGCGCGTAGGCTGCCGCGGCGGAGGTGGCCAGTCGCCGGGCGTCCGGGTCCGTGGTGACATCCGCGATGCCGAGGAGAGATGTCGTGGCGAGACGTTGGCTGGTCGCGGTGGCCAATTCGACGGCGGCCGATTCTGGTCCCAACGCGGAGCTGGCCGGGTCGTAGGTGCCGTTGCGAAGGGCAGTGGCGATTCGGTGTTCTCGTTCGACGAGCATGCGGGCCCACCACGGTAATTGTGCGGGCGTTCCGGGCAGTTGTATGTCCGCGATCTTGGGAGATCTTCCTGCGGTGGCCCATAGTGCCCTGTTTGTGCCCTCGGCGGTGATGATCGCTTCCAGGTTGTCAAGCCAGTCGGTGATGTGGTTGATTCGCAGCGCGCCTTGTGCGGCAGCATGTTCACGCATAGTCATCAGGACGCGGCGGGCGGTGTAGCTGAGCAAAGGCTTGGCGAGCATCGCCAATGTCCCGTGGTCGTGATCGGTTGCGGCGGGGTTGGCGCGCATGTCACGGAGTTGTCGGCCGAGCGCGCGGGTTGCGTATACCGCTGCGACACCGGATGCCTGGTCCTGTTGTACCGAGTCGCGATCTGCCAGCCGTTTGGAGCCTTTGGGCGCGCGCTGCCGGGCGTAATTGTCGAATCCCGCGAGGGCGGCGGCGGCCGACCAGATGGCGGCGTTCGCCAGGTCCACACGACCGTCGTCGAGGACGCTGATCGCGCGGTGGAACCGATCGCGAACGGGCACTGCGCATTCGAATTGCCCGTCCTCGGTCATGTGAGCCCAGTCGCCTCCGAGTAATGCCTCGCGCGGGACCCAGGTGCGCTCGAATGCGATCAGGCCGTGATCCATGGGCGCTCCGTTCTTGTCTGACAGCGCTGCAACATGTACCCCTGCCGCCAGCTTGCCTGTCGAGTCGCGCAGTCTCAGCAAGAAGGGAAGCACGCCTTGATCGACGCCATCGACGAGCAAGCGTGCGGTGACGACCGCGATCTTCGGAGTCGACGTGTTAGCGGCGTTCGGCATGAACTTTTCCGCTTCGTCTATCGGGCTGTACAGCCAGTATCCGTCTGCGCTGGCGTCCCATTCCGCGATGAACTGTTGGTTGGCGCCGTTGGTGCCGCCGAGTTCGGTGATGGCGATCAGGCCGATTGACTCACCGGTGTCCAGCTCTGCCAACAGTCTCTGTTGGTATCGTGACCCGTTGCCCAGCTTAAGGATCGCGCCGATCGACAGGTCGAGATGTCCGGTCAGTATGAGCAGCAGACGAGAGGCATGGACTTGCGCGGCGTCACATAGTGCGCCCCGCAGCTGGGGGTCGGCGGCGATCACACGAGCCGGCACGCCGAACAGGGAGATGAACGCGCGTAGGAGATCTGGTGCGATCTGCGTCTGCTGGGTGTAGGTGAGCCCTGATCGTGGCACGTCGCCGAGTCCAACAACAAGGTCGCGTATCTGGCGGTGCAGCGCCAAGTATTGGCCGTAGACCACTTCTTGTAATGCTGCGACCGTTGCTGGGCTGGTGGTGATTCTCGCAGGCGCTTCGGTGGAGGATCCGGTGACCGGGTCGGCTGTTGGACGGGCTGTCGTGGTCATGTGCACTCACTCCTGGTGACGCTGGTGCCCGCGCCCGGTCTCACGAATCAAAGGCGACGCGAACCACCCCGGCGCGGAGTGTTTGACAGCCTGGGCGACGTGCGCGCCGACCAGGCATTGGTGTGATCAAACATCTGCTGCCGTCATCTCATCCGCGTCCTCCTTGACCCCGCCTGTCATGGCGGTGGTTCGCTGTGGGTGTGTCGAGATCAGGTGCGCCGCCGCAAGTTCTATATGCGGCGCACCCGCGGTTATGGGTGAGGGCGGAGCAGTCGGTGGGGGACATGGCCGAGTCACCCGAGCTTCACCGGCAACTTCGCCAGCGCGCGGTGGAATGGGCCCGGCCGCCACTCCAGATCCTCCTGCGGGACCGCCAACCGCATATCGGGCAAGGCGTCCAGAAGCCAGTCGATTGCATCAGTGCAGATCCGGATCGAGGCCATCTGAGCGTGGTCGGGGCACCGGTGCGGACCTATGCCCCAGGCGAGATGCCAACCGTTGCTGGCGAAATCCCCGTTGGAGACGTCCGGGGCCGAGGAGCACGCGGCCATAGAGGTGATGACCGGCTCGTGCGCGGGCAACCACGCGCCACCTCGGAGGATCCGGGTGCGGGGGTAGGTGATGCAGTAATTCGCCAGCGGTGGGTCTGTCGCCAGGACCTGTGTCAACGCGGTGGCGGTGGTCTGCGCATTGTGACCGGTGTATTTGTCGTCGGTCAGCTGCAGCAGTAGTGTGCTGGCGATGAGATTCTGCGGTATCTCGCTACCCGCGGAGTAGCACGTTACGAGTTGATGGATCATCTCGTAGTCGTTGAGGTTGGCTTCGTGGCTGAGAAGTCTGGTGGTGATGTCGTCACCGGGCTCGGCGCGCTTGAGGTTGACCAGGGCCAGCAACGCCGCGTCCAGCTCCGCATTGGTCGAGGCCGTGTCCTGGGACTCGAAAAGGTCGGCGGAAGCCGAGGCGACTTTGACGGCGATTTCTTCAGGGCATCCAACCAGGTAGTTGAGCGCCATGAACGCCAACGGTGCGATGTAGTGCTCAACCAGGTCGACAGTCCCGCTCTTCTTGTCCGGACGCAGGTTCTTGATCAAATCATGAGCGATCCGCTCTACCGTTTCGGCCAGCTGATGATGGTTGATCCCCCTGAGGGCGTATTGGGTCGCTGTGCGATAGCGCACGTGTTCGGGGGAATCTCCATCGGCGCGAAGCGAGTTGGGGCGCCATTCCACCATCGGGAGAAAGTCCAGTTTTCCGGTGTAATTCTTGGTGAGTTCTTTCTGCCAATGGCGCGGGTCGGCAGGGAAGTGGTGGGGGTCGTTGAGAATATCCACCGCCACGCCGTAGTCGATGACCAGGGTCGCTTTCACTCCTGGCGCCATATAGACCGGCACGAGCGTCCCGTATCGGCGGCGCATCTCCTGATAGAAATGGTGCGGGTTGTTGGCGAAGGCCTGAGTGTAGATGGGGATGCGTTCCCCGACGGCATCTATTTCCCTGGCCAACGATTCGTCGCTGCGCGTGTACTGCGGCGAACTCACAGAACTCCTTGAATTAGACGTAATGGACGATGGTGGCACGATCCGCCGCAGCGCAGGCCTTCCGCACACAGGCGGAGACAACTGCGTAGATCGTGGATCAAGAACCGGTCACACGGATAACAGAAATCCACTGGATCCGGCCGGGGATAGTCGCTGGCGAAATACTCTGAGGACCATGAACACCGATCCGCGCGCCTGGAGCGATCGTGACATCATTGGGACCTCCCTACCTCATCCGGCCGGTGATCGGCACGACGCCGAACCCTAAGGAACGGACCGTCCGGTACGTCAAAAGTGTTCTATCACAGTGATTCTCGCCTCGGTATAGCGGTCTCATCATAGCTATCGATATCGAGGGCCGCAGCACGAACCCGGCGTTCGCCACGGCTTACGGGGTTTACCACGGCATTCGCGAAAAAGCCTCGAGCAGATGTGAACATTAGGTAGGTAATGGAGTAGGTAGTTACCTAATCCATTGCCACTGAAGAGCGCGTCAAGGAATTCCCAGCGCGTCTACGCTGGGCCCTCAGCGCGACCACCAGCAGCGCTCGGTTCGGTCGGGGGTAGGTCGATTTCCTCTAGGAGTGGAGTCGGCGCCGATCGATGCGGTAGGTAGGTAAAATGCTAGGTAATTCGCTATTTCGGTGGCATCACTGAATGTGGCAAGGTGGCACTTGTCGGCCGGTGCGTTCTCGCTCGGATTTCGTACGGCCATAGCCCTGATACTGAAAAGCGCGGAGCGTCGCGTTTTTCGTTTGGCGTAAACGAGTACCAGACATGTGCCCGCACCGAGGGCGCGTTACACGACTGGAGTCACTTTCTTTGACCATGCCGGAGTCGCACATCATTGTCACCGAGAGCCGCCCTGCTTATCACGGCTCTCCAGCCGATATGGACGGCCCCAGAGTTCCGCTGTACACACCTGAATTCCTCGCGGATCCGCATCGCGTGTATCACCACATGCGTGAGCAGTACGGGTCGCTGGTGCCGGTCGAGTTGTTGCCGGGAGTGCCAGCGACTCTGGTGATCGGCTACCACGTCGCGTTGCGGATCCTCCACGATCCCATCCACTTTCCAGCCGACCCCCGGGCATGGCAGGAAACTGTGCCAGAAGACTGCCCCGCACGGGCGATGATGGCCTACCAGCCAGCCCCGCGATTCAGCAGCGGCGTGGACCACATTCGGTATCGGACAGCGGCTGTTGCCAGCCTCGACCCTGTGGATTTGCATGAGCTGCACGCCATTGTCGAGAACATTGCCGGCCCGCTGATCGGGGCCTTCGTCAAGGCCCGGTCCGCCGACTTGGTGGCCCAGTACGCGCAACCGCTCGTTTCCGAGGTCCTCAACCGGATTATGGGCTGCTCAGCCGAGCTCGGCCAACGTGTGGCGATCGGGATGGCCGCACGGTTCGACAGCACATTGGAAGCGGGCCACGGCATGGCCGAGGCGAAGGAAGCGCTGATGGAGCTGATCAGCCTCAAACGAATCGACCCTGGCGACGACATCGTCACCAGGCTTATTCACCATGAGGCCGCTCTGAAGGACAGCGAGGTACTGGGCCAACTGCTGAGTTTCTATGCTGCGGGCAACGAGCCGCTGCCCAACCTGATCAGCAACACGCTGCTACGCATGCTCACCGACGACGGACTCGGATCCGGTCTGGTGGGCGGCAACGTGTCGACACGCGACGCCCTCGACGAGGTCTTGTTCAGCGACCCCCCATTGGCGAACTTCTGTACTACCTATCCGCGCCAGCCGATCCTGATCGAGGAGACCTGGTTGCCGGCGCACCAGCCAGTCGTGATCAGTCTTGCCGGGTGTAACAACGATCCGAAGATCGCTGGCGGTGACCGCACTGGCAATCGCTCGCATCTGGCGTTCAGTGCCGGACCGCATGCCTGTCCTGCTCAAACCCTGGCCTACCAGGTCGCACAAGATGCGATCGATCAGTTGCTCGACGTACTGCCCG
>NZ_BDBY01000245.1 GCF_001613225.1 Nocardia pseudovaccinii NBRC 100343 | reverse complement strand
GATCACCGTCACTCGGCTCTGCTCACGTCCCGAAGCCAGACCCGCAAGCAAGACGCAGACACCGACCCACGACTGCGGCCGTTGACTCCTGTGCTTCAAGGCTCGACCCCGAAGGGACACATGATGGCAGTGACCACATACATCATCGGGATTCCCTACGGGCCATCGGGCTGGGAGATTCCCGACCAGGTCCGCTCCCAGTTGCGTTTGGCTCATGATCTGCGCGAGGACCTGGTCACGCTCCAGTTGGATTACGAACAGGCGGTCAAGGACCTGTGGTCGTCGTTCACCGATGTCGTCAGCGTCGAGAAGGTGCTGGTCGCCGCGGAAACCCGCGCGACAGAGCTCGCCGCACAGGTGGCCGCGGAGCGGTCCCGACAGGGCATCACACGCATAACTGGCCCCTTGGCTTCCGAACTGACCTCAGCGCGCGCCGAAGTGGCGAGGCTGCGCGCCGAACGCCGGTCAGCGATCGCCGAAATCAAAGCCGACGCTGACCCCCGACTGGCCGAACTCACCGAGGCCCTCGAAGCCAGCCGCAAAGTCCTGTATGCCAAATACTGCCGGTCCGGAGACCTGTACTGGGGGACATTCAACGCTGTCAAGAATCACCACGCCGCCACCGTCAGGCGTATCTCGGCAGCGCGCAAACAGGGCAGATCTGCGCAGTTGCGCCATCATCGCTACAACGGCACCGGCACCCTCGCTGTGGAGTTGCCGCGCGAGTCCAAGGACCCGGCACGCACACCGGCATTGGTAGCCGAGCCTGGCGGCAAATATCGCAATGTAATCCAGATCCCGTGGACCGAGCCCGAGCGGTGGGAGCAGCTAAGTCGCGCCGGGCGCCGTCACGCGGGCCGCGACACGGTTCGCATGCGCTGTGGATCCGCCGGGGGTGTTGCCCAATGGGTCGACATCCCGGTGCAGATGCCGAATCGCATGCTGCCGGCCGATGCGGACATCACTGGTGTCCAGCTGACTGTTACCCGTACCGCGGATACCTATCGAGCTCGGCTCGCGGTCACCGCACGCATTCCCGATCCCAAACCGGTCGCTCCTACGGACGGGCCAACAGTGGCCGTGCACATGGGATGGCGCAAGACCAGCCGCGGTATCACGGTAGCCACATGGAGATCGACCAGCCGAATTCATGTGCCGCCAGCGTGGCAGCACGTGATGCGCGTCGATCGCGGTGGTGTCACCGGCACAATCGAATTCAGCAACAGTGCCATCCGACGAAGACGAACCACCGACAGACTGGCCAGCATCCGCGACAACGCTCTCACCGGAATTCAGGACAAGCTCATGACGTGGCTAGGCCACCACGGTCCGAAGCCACATCCACTTCGAGAGGGCGACCAGATAGATGCCGCGACCGTCGCTAACTGGCGATCATCGGCCCGTCTGGCAGCAGTGGCGCTGCGATGGCGAGACGAATCGCCTGCCGATGGCGCGGGTCTCGCCGCACATCTGGAGACATGGAGGCGCGTCGACCGGAGGCGGTGGGAGCGGCAAGCCCACGGACTGCGCAAAGCCGTGCGCAGACGAGATGATATGTGGTGCAACATCGCCGCGATCCTGGCCGGTCAAGCCGGACGCATAGTGCTCGATGACACCTCGATCGCCGACACCGCTCGCCGAAGGCCCCAGCTGCCGACGCACGTGGAACACGCCATCGGCCGCCAGCTGGCAATAGCCGCACCCCGCACATTACGCGACACGATCCAAGCTGCGTGTGTACGCAGAGGAGTCACCGTCACGGTGGTGCCCGCTACGGGGTTGTCCCGGACGCATGCGCGCTGCGGGCACCAGAACCCGGCTGATGAAAGGTACAAGGCGCCGCCGGTGCGATGTGAAGGCTGCAAGCGGCAATACGATCCCGACTCATCGGCGACGGTGATCATGCTGCGGCGTGCGCGCGGGCGGTGAGATGGGTGATCTTGCACTGAAAATGCTTGCAACCTATGATGATTCTGCCCGCGTCGGGGCATCAATACGGCGAACATAGTAGGTGGAGCCCTGCCGGTTCGACCACTTATGTACTGCCTGCGTCGGGGCATCAAACCGGCGACGACTGGTCTCAGCTCGGTGCCTCGCAGTGCGCGGTCCGACGAATCTGGCGGCAGGGCAACACCACATTTCGTAAGTCTGCGCCGTGCTTGGATGTGCCGCCACACCAGCCCCAGCCGCTACGACCGGCGCCGTCTACACCCATCGCGCCAAATACCCTGGTTTCCAACACCATCAGCCATCAGAGTCAAGCGCCTAGCCGAACCATATTGCAGCACAACGACATACAACTATCGCACCATGTGGATGTGGTGTCGGCGCAGGTCGAGCAAGGCGCACACATCCACCGGCGGATATATAGTCCTGTTTGTGACTGTGCACGGGGCGGGGACCGGCGACGCAACGGCACCGACCGTGCGCTTCGTCGGTCGTGACCGCGAGTTGGAGAAGATCAACAACCTGCTGAACGGGTCGGGCCAGCTGATCACCCTGATCGGACCAGGAGGCATCGGGAAGACAAGTCTGGCCGAAGAGGCTATACGCCGATTCAAAGCCGGCAATCGCGACGCACGGGTGCATTGGGTGCGTCTGGCCCGGCTGAGCACGAAGTCGGACTACGCGAAGGTCGAACAGGAAACCGCGCGTGCGGTGATCAAGTTCGACGGCGGCGAGCGATCCACATGGGATGCACTGGTCGAAACCCTGGGCCAGGCCGACTCGGCAGGGCACACGCGGCGAACCGTCGTGGTCTTCGACAACTGCGAACACGTAGTTACTGTCGTTCAGAACCTGATCGCCGCGCTGCTCGAGGCCATCCCGGACCTGACTATCGTGGCGACCAGCCACGGCCTTATCAGCTGGATCGATGAGCACGTGGTCCAGGTTCCGCCTTTGGCGCACGAACACGCGTTGGAGTTTTTCCGGCAGCGCGCCGAACTCATCGGCTGGCCCCTTGCTGATGAGGAACACGCTAAGATCGCAAGCGAGATCTGTAAGCACGTTCATAACAACCCGCTCTTTATCCGGCTGGCAGCGGCAAAATTGCGGCACCAGCCATTGGCCCGGATCCGCGACGAACTCACCGGCCGGGCAACCGACGACAAGCGGTTGAGGTGGGGGCACGGACCTCGTGCGGGAGCCGAGCCACGGCAAATGGGAGTCACGGACCTCATCGGCTGGAGCTATAACCGGTGCAGCGATAAGGAGAGACTGCTCTTCGATCGCATGTCGGTCTTCGCCGCCGGTTACGTCACCAATCCCGACGACGGCACAGAAGACGCAGCCGATGTCGGAGCTGAACTGGAGGCGATCCAGGCAATCTGCTCTGACGCAATCTGCTCTGAGAATGAGCGTGCGACTGACGGCGAGCAAACGACCACCCTGGCCACAAGCGAAATCCAGGAGCTGCTCGAGCGACTCGCCGATCAGTCACTTGTCACCGTCCACCTCACCACCACAGACGTGCGTTATTCCCTGCTGGAGAGTCTGCGGCTGTTCGCATGGATGCGGCTGAGCGAACGTGGGGCCGACGAACCAGCGCGCCTGGAGAGCCGGCACCTGCGCTACTACCGCGACAAGGTCAGCCACGCTGCGGCACACTGGTTCAGCCCCACCGAACGAGCCCTCGTGGATTGGGCGCGGTCGGCATGGGACAACCTGCTCACCGCAATCGAGACCAGTCTCGCCCAAGCGAGCGAGGTCGAGGCGGGACTGCAGATCTGTCTCGGACTGATCAGCCTCCGTATCCCCTTTATCAAAGGGGGCATGCGCGATATCCGGGACTGGACCGAACGTTGCCTCAACGTCACACAGGGGTTGACCCCGCAGCCAACCGAACTTCAGATCCGGGCCAGGTCGGCGATTGCCTGGCTCGCTGTGCGCCAAGGCCAGTCCGCGGACGCCGAACGCTTGCTAGAGGCATGCGCCGCCGACTACGCGCCCGAAGCTGCCAGCTTGCCGCTGAACGACATGGCGCGGGGGACACTGCTTTTCATGTCCGGGCGTGACCCATCGGCCATAGACGTCCTGGTCGGGGCTCGCGACAAGTTCCACCATCTCGGCGACGGCGGCTCGGAGATGATGGCTGGTATGTTCGCCAGCTTCGCTGCCGCTCTGCTGGGAACCTCCGAGCAGGCCCATGAGATCGCGACCCGATGCCTCGGCCATGCCCGCAGATCGGGAGCTACGTGGGCAACATCCTGGGCCGAGATGGCTTGGGGAGCGACACTGGCCAAACACGGCGACCCCGAAAAAGCAGCGGATGTTCTACGCCACGCGCTCACCCACCAGCTTTCGATGCGCGACCACTGGGGCGCGGCCTGGACTGTCGAGATACTGACCTGGGCGATGGCGGCCAGTATTCCCCTCGACACGACCGCCGCCTCCGACGACCGCAGACATATCGCGACCGCGACCAAAATAGCCCAGATCGCCGGAGGGATCGAAGAGGTCCGGAACCTCCTCGGCATCAAGATCGCTTCGATGGGAACGTTCGGTGACGCGTCCCGCCACGCAACCGAGGTCGCGCGACGAGTGCTCGGTTCCGCCGCCTATAAAAAGGAAGAAAAGCGCGGCCGCCGGCTACGTCCGGACGACAACGAGGTCCATCGTCTCGGTCTGGGTGAATTCAATTTGCCTCATCTTCCTCGTGGCGAGGTGACCATGGACTCCGATGACAGCGGCGGCGACCGCTGGTTCAGTCTGGGAGAGGAAACGCGGAAGGTCGCGATACTGGCCGCGGCGGGGTATACCAATGAGGAAATAGCCGGGTCTCTTACCAAATCCACCAGGACTGTCGACAACCAAATTTCAGCTATATTGAAGAAATTGGACATCGATTCCCGGAAGAGCATAGCCGACCACATACCTGATCACATCCAGCATCAGGTCGAGGCGGCAATAAGACTACGGCCCGTGTCCAGCATATAGAACCAGCAGCCACTGTAAATTACACCCGCTGCGCGGGATTCATCAGCGAGCGAACTTGCCCTTGGCTGCGACAAGATGTCGTGGTGCGGTTCGGGCTGACGGCTCGATTCCCGGCGGTGCAGCGCTGGCGACTCACTCACTCTACCTATCCCTCTATTGTCGCGGCCCGAGCCTGGCGCAGAGCGAAATCCTTCGATCATTTTTGCGGCCACAGCGCGTTCGGATCACCACCACGCTTCCGCCGTTGGGTCTCCATTTGCATCATGTGTGACCTGTGTTTTTCGCGACTAGCCGTCCTGATCGACAGGCCACGAGCGCCCGCAGTGCCTCGGATCAACCATTAGGCATGCGTAGTCCCAGTAGGTACCCAATGGGTATTCCTCTATTTCGTTCTCGTCGCGTCTGTGTGACAGTCGAGCCGCCAGAGACCAGCTCCTGACGCCGACACGAGGAGGCTCCATGCGCGACATTCTTCTAAGGTGTTCACCTCCGGCGAATAACTAGACGGTATTCCCAGTTCATGTATAAATCGTCGGGCATCCGACACGGCATGAAGGATTTCCCATGTCTCATAATTCCGTTTCACACGATCGGATCGCCGTGGTCGGAGCGGGCCCGGTCGGGTTGATGTATGCCATCGTGTCGTGGAGGCATGGGGTGCCGTGCCGAGTTTTCGAGCAGGCGAGCGAGCAGCCCTTTGATTCGCGTGCGTGCGTTTTGCATGCTCGGTCACTGGAACTGTTGGCTCAGTTAGGGATCGATGATCGCTTTGTTCGTCAGGGGCGTCGTTCTTTCCGGATGAACTATCACTTCCTGGAAGTGGGCGAAACCGCGCAGTTGGATTTCACACAACTTGACAGCAGTTACCGCTACTCACTCAATATCAGCCAGGCCACCATCGTGCAGATCTTGCGTGAGTACCTCGCCGAGCTCGGAGGCGTCATTGAATGGAACAGCGAGCTTCGATCTGTCACGACCGACGATGCCGGTCGTATCACCGCCCGGGTGGTCAACACGGTCGACGGTCGCGAGGAGACGCTGCATCCTGAGTGGCTGATCGGGTGCGATGGCTTACGCAGCACCGTCCGCGAGCAGATGGGCATTGACTTCGTGGGCGATGAGTACCACGCCGATCAGATGAGGATGACAGATGTGCCGGTGCACGGGCTCCCGTTGTCCGAGGACGAAACCCACTACCTCATCGACGACGAGCGCATGATCCTGCTCCTCAACCTCCCTGGCCCCAGTTATCGGTTTCTGATCAGCGATATGAACGCGGATCCCGAAGACGAGATCACCCGCGAGGCATTCCAGGCGGCGCTCGACACCCACTTCCACGGCACGGTGACTCTCGGCGAGCCCGAATGGGCATCGAACTTCGGCATCCGCTCCCGCATCGCCGAGGCATATCGGCGCGGCCGTGTCTTCCTGGTTGGCGATGCCGCCCACATCCACTCACCCATCGGCGCACAAGGAATGAATCTCGGATTGGCCGATGCGGTCAACCTGGGTTGGAAGCTCGCCCAGGTCGTCAAGGGAGAAGCCCCAGAGACGCTGCTCGACACGTATGAGCCGGAGCGGCGCCCGGCGGCGGAACAGGTCATCGCTAGGACGCGATGGCAGCACAACCTCCTCATGGATCATCACGCCACGCCGGTTCCCGAACGTCTGGCGATCATCGCCGATCCGGAGTTCGTGCGGCGGGCGGTGAACGGAGTCTCAGGGATTGCCATCACCTATAACCAGACAGTCCCGGCAGTGCCTGGAGTTACGCCGCTCGATGGGATAGCCGCTGGGGACCGTGCCCCACAGGCGGAGCTGACCCCAGATGAGCATGTGCACAAGCAGTTGCGTCACACCGGGCATACGCTGCTGGTCTTCCAGCGCGACGCCCAGTCCGCATCACCATTGAAAGCATTGGAAAGCCAGGTCGCGCGGCGTTTCGGTGAGCGTGTGCGCTATCAGGTGATCACCCCACCCGATCTGAGCGCCGCCGCGCCCGCCGGTGCGATCGTCGCCGACAGCTATGCTGCCCACAAACTGTACGGCGCCGAGAAAACCGACGCCGCGGTTCTGGTGAGGCCCGACGGCTACATCAGCTGGCGGTGCGAAATGCCTACGCACGAGGTGATTCTCGCCCTGCTCGAGCAGGCAGTAGTGCTGACGTGACCTCCCAGCATCAACGGTGCATCGGCCTCGCCGAAACCTCTGTGGGCGGCCTCGGATTCAGATTTCGTGTTGCCGACAGCCACGCACCGACTGGCGCATTGCTGCTCGCCGACGACGTCGGCAGACATCGTATGTCCATCGAGTGCAGTCCCGGTGGCGCCCAGGCGGCTGAGCCGGTCCAGTCCGCGTGTGTGGTACGAGGGCCATTGCCGCTCAGCGCGCTAGCGGCAATGCGTCCACACACCGTCGCCGTCGGCCTTCTACGCAACCTGCGCGTTCCCCGGAATCGCGCGGCCGCGCAGGCCGCCGTAGCCGCGGACGAGAGGGCGATTCGGGCGATCGCCGACCAGCACCGATGGCGGGTGGTCACGGTGCTGGGTCCGCTGGACCTAACCCCGGAGACCGACAAGATGACCGATCCGATCGAGCATCTACTGAAAGTGGTGCGCAAGCGCCGCGCCGACGCGGTGGTGGTGCCCGACCGCCGGTACCTGACCGATCTGCAGGGCCACGACTGCCTGGAGATGGTGTGCCGGGCGTGCTTTGTCGTCACGATGTCACCGCAGCAGCTGTGGGCTTGCTCGGCCAGTGTCGCGGCGGTTCCAACTAGGTCGTTGCCATGATCACGATATGCGGCAGCTTGGCACCGTCGCACCGACTCCGCAACCGGCGGTCGGGAGGGCGGTGTTCGCGATGTCGGGATGGCAGATGGTCTGCACGGTCGCTGTGGTTGTCGCGGTAATCGGCCCTGTGCTAGTCGCCTTCGTCGTGCTCGCTGGTAGGGGATCGACCACGACAGTCGCACCCTCGTCGAGCAGACCAGTCGTGTCGGCGGCTGCCGGGAACCAGGCTGTATTGGCGCAGTTTTTGAGCCATAGTGCTCCGGACAGGGATTTCACGCTTCCGGAGGCATGGCGTGAGGTCAGCCTGCACCGGTCGTGCTGCCGCGGCGATTGCGCACGGAAAGCTGCTGCGTATCGGGTGCTGGTGGCTGCGGATAAGGTCCAGCTGGCGCGAGAGGCGTGGCTGTAATGGCTCCGTTCACGCACGTGGGTAAGAAGATGTCCTGGCGATTAGCCGGGCCATACGCCAGATACCTTGCGGCGTGGGCGAGCTTCAGGATCTCGGAGCCATGGGGTGGGGCCACCGTCGCATCGTCGGCAGTGTCCTGGACACGGAAGGAATGGATACCCGGTGGTCCAGAGTTCGCGCTTCGCGTGCGGGTCTGGTGCTGTACCGCTTGTCGCGGCCGGGCGGCATGGCATCGAACAGGATCGACGGAATCTGATCGAGCTCCCACAAGCTTCGATCCGATACTACTTGTCTAGCTTCACATTTGGGTGCTCGGGGGAAGGAATGGCGCAATTCATTCGTCGACGGACAATGGAGATGACAACCGGCCCGGGCGGGCCGCGAAACAGCTTGGCGCGCGACAGCAGATGGCAGGCACGGTGACCGGACATGCGCAGAAGGCGACGACGGCGGAGGCTGTGCCCATCAGGCGCGCATCAAGGCGGTCTCATGTGCGCCCGCCGATTCGTGCTCTCCGCAGTGGCTACGCCGAACGCGCGCCGGACGCCGACGATGTCAAGTTTCTGGTCGCTGAGATCCTCAACGAGCATGTGCAACTCGAGGGCGAATTCGTGCAGAATCGTCCGTTCACCCATGAGCAGCTCGCTGAGGCCACGTCGTTGTCCAAGCAGTACATCGGTCGGATGCTGCGAGGTGAGCAACGTCTTTCGCGCACTGCGTTGTTGAGGCTGGCCGGGCCGCTGGGCATGGCGCCAGAAGTTGTCGCCCATCTCGGCAGACTGGCGGGAGTGACCAGCGAGGAGCCGGTGATGCTGCACGATCCGAAACCCCCGATCAACGCGGCTCTGGTCGAGCTGCGTGAATCGCCGCATCCAGCAGTGTTGCTCGGCGCGGGCCGTTGCGACGTCGCGTATGTCAACGCCGCCGGTGCTGGTGCTCTGCCGCGTCTGGCCGAGGCCGGGAACATGCTCTATTGGCTCATGTTCGAGCCGCGGTCCAAAGTGGTGCTCGGCACACCGGGATGGCAGACACTCGCTGAAGTCTTCGTCTACTGGTTCCACTATCTGTCGGTGGGGATCGTGCCGCGGGCGGAGCGGGAGGAAATGATCACCACTCTGCGAGCCGCACACGAATTTTCACAGCTGTGGACGGTGCGCCGGCCCGCGACGAATTTTCCGCTGGTACTCCCGATCACCAATCTGAAAACAGACGCCATACAGTCGATGGTGCTGACCTTTTCGACATTCTGGTGGTCGAGCTCGGAAGAACTGAAGATGTCGCTGACACCGATCAAGGCGGCCGATGGATTCGATCACCCCGATCTCCTGGATGCCGGGGGCCATACGGCGGTCGTCGACAAGGACTCTCGCGAGCCTGGTAGCTCCCTCCCAGGGGCTCCACTGGCGGCCTCGATCTGTCAGCGCCCGGCGTGAGCCGGAATGTAGCGCTGGGTCATCGGATAGAAGTCGGGCGAAGATACGTCGGATGCCGCTGCGAGGGGGCGAGAACAACGTCCGCTGGCGCCGGGCTGGTACGGCACGGCGCCTACGGTCATGAGGGCTGGCAGAACAGGCCGGGTTGGTAGCCATGACGGTTGTGGGGGGCGCACAGTGTGCCGAGGGCTCTGTTGAGCCACTGCCCGTAGCGTTGTTCGTCGATGTCGGTCGACACCAGGGCGCGATATCGGCCGTGCGGTTTCAGGCGCAGTTGTGCGGCGCTGCCGATGTCGAATGGCTGCTCGGAGAACCGGACAAAGCTCAAGCCGCACGCGGTCGCCACTGCCAGTGGCTCGCCGCACACCGGCAGCGGCCGCTTTTGGGAGTATGACCGGTCGTAGATCTCGCGCAGCACGTGTGCCCAGCTAGGTGCGTCATCGTCGGACAGGACGCCGTACACGTAGCTGTCGCGGTCGACTTCCAGCTCTGGCATGTAGACGGTGTCGGGCATGATCACGGTGATGTCCAGTCCCGCGGCCAGCACCGTGGCGGCGGCTGCAGGATCGCTTGCGAAGTTGTGCTCCGGGTCGTGTTCGTTGGTCGTTCCACCGAACTGCGTGACGATCAGCTGCTCGGCCGCTTCCGGAACGTCCTCTACCACAGTCGCGAGATTGCTTGTCGGGCCAAGCCCGATCCATCGGCCCCGTCTACCACCCAGTGCGGCCTGTACCGCGGAGGTGACCGAGTGTGGCGGTTGGGCGATGTCGTCGGGGGTCAGTCCGTGACCGAGCCACTGATCGTCGACGTGGGTGGTGTCTTGTCCGGTGGCGACTGGCACCTCGGAACAACCGGTCAGGTTCAAGATATGGCGAACGAGCCGGGCGCTGTCGGGCCCGTATGTCGTTACCAGCGACACCGGAAGCCCTGCCGCAGCCAGGATCAGCGCCAGGACGTCATCGGGGCGCTGTCCGGCGCGAATGTCGACAACCACCGGAGACCGATCCAGCTCGACGTGGGCGGCAACATCATTGCCGCTTGTGCGGTGAGAAGGCGACTGTGTCATCCAGGTCCAATCCTTACATTTCGGGCATAGGGCATCACAGTGCGACGCCGTTTGGATGACGGGAGTCCGCATCGAGTCGGCGTTGCTCGGTCTGCCAGGGTCGGAAAGCGATCCCGGTCTGGGTGGGGGAAACGCCCTATGCGGTAAGCATTTTCGGCTCGCAGCAGTCAGCCGGACAATAACCCGGCTGATTCAATCAGTTGTCCAGTTCTTGTCATGCTGGTCAGCGCCGGAAAGTATTTCGTGTGCCTGGAAGGCAGCCAGCTTGGGCCATCGCGCTCCACCCGCCCGCTGCCTGTGGCGAGGTAGTCCGGCCGGTTCGCTTGAACAAACGCGTGGTTGATGTGTGTGCCGTCGTTCTTGCTGCGGAGGACAGCTCGATCCACGGCAGTGGCACTGCGGTGCGGGATTGTGTATCCGCGGCCGCGGCCGGCTCAGTGCCATATAGCAGCTGGAAAACTTGAGGTGACCTGCGCATATGACACGTCCCCAGGGGTGCGCCGCGCCGAATGGCTGCTCCTGGTGTTGCGGGCCGCCGGGCGAATACGTCCGAGGCTCTTTCGCGGACCTCCGAGAAGGGATTCTCGCTCTGCTCGAGATGGTCGGTCCACCGAATGAATTGACGCTGGAACTCGACCTGGCGTGATTCGCTCTCCGATAGGGTGCGCCGGATGCCGCCCGTGCCAGCGGTTCGCGGAGACAATGTAGTTCGTGCGCTCGAGCGGGCGGGCTTCAAGCAGGATCGAGTCCGAGGCAGCGACTATGTGATGCGGCATCCGGATGGTCGTCAGGTTTCCGGTTCCCCGCGATCGTCGGGAATGAACGTCGAGAAGTTGCTGGACTTGTTTTGAGGGCCATCACTTCCGCTGCCATGAGCGGGCCGGAAAACGTGAAGTGAGCTGCGTAGATGACACGTCCCCACGCGCGCGGCACTGAGTAACTGCGGTGGCGCTGCGACCGCCGGGTTCAGCTGGCTGCTGGGCAGCTGATGTGCATGAACATCGTGAAGTCGGTGTCCGGTGAGGTGGTGGTCCAGCTGGTCGGCGCGTCTTCGCTGACCTGGATCTCGACATCGCCGGGCCCGGGACGTCCCCAGGTGAGGCCGAGCGGGAATCTGTTCCCGGACAGCTTTTTCGACATCGCGATGGTGGTGGCCGCGGTGGTGATGTCGGCCGAGGGGTAGTGGAGGGTTTTGTTCTCCACGGTGATCGTCTGCGACCCCTGCTTGAGCAGCACGTGCCATCCGTTCAGGGCGGTGACCTCGGCGGTCAGACCATCGCCCTGACCGTGGCAGCGTGCGGTGACCTGCTCGGGTGTCGGGCGGGTGACCAGGGTGGCGCCGGGCCGGTCGCCGACACCGATGGCGATTCCGGAGGCTTTGAGCGGGTCGGCGTTGCCGCTGCTCGAGGCCGCGGTGACGGTGCCGGCGCGGCCGCCGTCGTCACGTGTCGGCCCCGAATCGCTGCTGCATGCGGTGAGCGCTACTGCGGCGGCGGTGATGGCCGCAGCGCCGCTCAAACCGATAGTGGCCCTGCGTTTCTTCCTCGACATCGTTTCTCCCCTGTTCTTCGTTGTCGGCGTCAATACCGGATGGTGTCGATCAACCATCGATCCGCGACCTTGGCCATGGTCACCCAGACGATGGTGTCCGGCTCGACCGCAACAGCGTGGTTGCCGTTGATGGCGGTCTGGCGGATCGTAGCGACTCGGTGGATGACTGTGTCGGTGTCGGGCGGGCAACCCGAACAGCCGATCGCGACATCGGCGACGATCTTGGCGCCGTCGCCGGCCCACCGGCCCCACTCAATGCCTGGTCCGCGCTCGGCGTGGACGTCGGTGAGGATCCGCTGCGCGAGCGTCGCCGACATCCACTGCCGCGCACGCACGAACCCGTCGCGGGGCCCGGAATCCGTTTGGGGATACCAGGTGTAGGCCACGGCGAGGCCTTGGCGGGCTGAGTCCTCGGCTGCTTCGGCGGCGGGTGACGGCGCCGGGGGCAGTGTCGTCGCGGTGGTAGTCAGGTTTGGCGACGAACTCGGTGTCGGCGCCGTTGACGGATTGTGCTCGGTGCCATCCGGATTGGTCAATACGATTGCGGTGACGGTCGTCGTGACAATGGCGATCGCGACGAGGCCGATCAGCAGCAGTGTGGTGTGTCGGCTCATCGGTCGGTCCCCCTGGTTTGTGGTGCTGCCGCGAACCCTACGGCTCGACCTGCGATGATGACATGTCCCAACTCAGTGGTGTCGGCGAAAATCCGTCCTGGACAACCTCTTTGCGCGCGGACGAGGCTGAAGCTGTGGCGGTCGAGGACCGCGACGTGCGGCTCGAATGGCCGGCAGCGACGGCGGGCGTCCTGTGCGAACTCGCGACCCTGCGAGTCGCGTGGTGTCGGCCGGTCAGCGCCACGGCGTTCGCATGGATTCTTCCGGACCTCGGCAATGGTCACGGGTGCACTCGCTTCCCGCTAAATAGGTCGAAATCCAGTGTGGGCTGCCCGATTTCACGGTTGGACCACACGATTTCTGTGCGCTTCCCCGATGCTGCGTTGCCGTTGAACGCCGGGATCTCCACTCGCACCCAGTCAGCCAGTGCTGTGTCGTAAAGCTCCGACGCATATCCCGATAGCACTACCGACGCCCGGCAGCGCAGCAAACTCTCCAATAGCTCGGAATGCTCTGCATCCGATGCCATCTCATGGGCGTAGTTCGTGCCGTTCCGTGTCGATCCGAGGTAAGGCGGATCGACGTACAGACACACCTCGGGGATGCGTCCATAGGCGTCGATCACCTTCAACGCTGGCCGGCACTCCAGGCTCACGTCGTGCAGGCGGTCGGCGACAGCGGCGAACCGCTGCACATAGCCCGACAGGTAGTCCGGCATTGACGAACTACTGCCAGCGGGGTCGATGTAGAACCGCCACCCTGTCTTCTTCCCCAGCAAGCCGCTGCGGGACTGAGACAGCCGAACCCACACCCGCCGCGCGACCTCCACATCGTCACCGTCGATATCGGCAGCGGCGGCGTATTCTGCCCGAGAATGCGGCGTCAGCGCGCACACTCGCGCCAACTCGGTTGGGTTGTCGCGCAGCACCTTCCAGAACGTCATCAACTCCTGATACAGGTCGTTGACCGTCTCGAACCGGGTCGCAGGCTTGGCCAGCAGAACCGATAAGCTGCCTGCGAATGGCTCTACATAATGCTGGTGCGCCGGAAGAAGGTCAGCGATGCGCGCGGCGACCGTCATCTTGCCGCCGAAGTACGGGAACGGAGGCCTCATGTCGCGGCCTCCCGCACAGGAAGTCTCGGCGACAGATTGCTGGGAACAGATATCATGAGAACCCTAAAAACCCTGCGTGAACTGCGGTGATGGCATGTCCCCTCATAGCACTCTCCGTGCCCGCATGTCCGGCTGCACCGCAGCTTCGGTGACGCTCTGCCCGCTGTCGGGCGAGTGCACCATGGTGTTGGCTCCCGCGTAGATGCCGACGTGGCCGGGCCCGCCGGATTTCCAGGATCCGAACAGCAGGTCGCCGGGTTGGGCTTGGTCCATCGGCACCTCCTCCCCGACGGTCCATTGCTGCTCGGAGGTGCGTGGCAGGGTGAGCCGGCCGCCGCTGGCGGTGAACACGGCGTAGCTGGTCAACCCTGAGCAGTCGAAGCCGCCGTTGCTGGGCCCGCCCGGGCCGCCGCCTCCCCACACGTACGGGGTGCCGAGGAACTGCCGCGCGGCTTCGACGATCTGTGCCCCGTTCCCGGATCCGCGTGGTACGAATCGTCCACCGCCACTGAGGGATTGGTATTTGGCCATGCCCGCGAGAATTTTGGCGACATACGGGCGGGTCTGGGTGTCGTAGTCACCTCCGGAGGGCATGCCGCCCGCAGCCAGGACCGCTGCTTCGCCGCCGTTGTAGCCGGCGATGGTCAACGCGGTGCGGTCTCCGTGGACGCTGCCCTCGGCGATCCAACCGTCGATCTTGCGGGCGATCGCGCACATGTAGCGGCCTTGGGCGACGAGCGCGTCGCCGTCGTCCCAGATGCTGGCCTGGCCGTTGCCGTCGGCGTCGATGAGGTAGGGCTTACCGTCGTCGGGGTCGATCGCCGCGGCGGTGCCGGGAAGGAATTGAGTCAGACCCTCGGCGCCCGACGGCGAGGTCAATCCTCGCCGGAAACCGCTTTCTGCTTCGGCCTGAGCGGCGATGAGGGCCGGGGGGATCTGCGTACACAGTGATCCGGCCTTGCGGATCCAGGGTTCGAGGTCGGCGGGGACGCTGCCGGGCTTGAGGTCACCGGCGCCGGCGGTGCCGAATCCGCTGCAGGTGATCGATCGGGACGAGGCGGCCAGCGCCACCTGCGCCGTCGAAGGGCCTGCCGCGGCCGTGCCTTCGGTAGAGGTGCTGGCGGAGGTGGCGGTGTCGCCGAGTTTGGTCATCGGGTCGATCGCCTGTCCGCCTTCCTGCAGGCGCCCGCCGATCCAGTACTCGAAATGCAGATGCGCGCCGCTGGATTCGCCCGCGTTGCCGATCTCGGCGATCGGGTCGCCGGCATGGACCTGCTGGCCTTCGCGGACCTTGATCCCGGAGGCCTCCATGTGCCCGTAGACGGTTGAGACGGGTTTGGCTTCGACGAGGGAGTCGATGACGATCCAGTTGCCGAACCCCGACGCCGGGCCCGCCTTGACCACGGTACCGTCGAGGGCGGCGTAGATCGGGGTGCCGATCGGGCCCGCGAAGTCCACGCCCTGGTGCATGGTGCCCCACCGCATCCCGAACGGGGAGCTGATCTGTGTGGTGCCCGGCGCGGTAGGCGGCCGGATCGCCCCCGACTCCATCAGCTTTCCCGACGCTTTGACCTGCGACGATGACACGTCCCCGCCGCATCTGCTCGGGGGAATCACCGGTGCCGGCGCGCACGCGGCGATCCCGACCGCGGTCGCGGCCACCGCCATCAGCACTACCGTTCGCAGGGCCTGACCGACAATCACAGCGACCCCGGCAACGGGGTGTCCAGGTCCGGTGCGGGGATCGGTCCCGGCGGCGGCGGGACAGGCTGCGGCTGCTGGCTGGACGGTGGCGCCGGTGTGGACGAGGTCGTTGTCGAGGATGTGGGCGTGGGCCTGGTGCTCGGTGCGCTCGGCGATGCGGGGGTGGTTCCGGAACCGGTGCGGGGGGTGGAGGGCTGGCCGCTCCGGGGTGCGACCTGCGACAGGTCGAGTGTCGGTAGCGGGTTGTCGACGAGCCATTTCGGGCCAGTGGGGGAGGTGGTGACCTTGAGGGTGATCTGCAGTTGCCCGGCCTGGGTGGGAATCGACACCTGAGCCAGCCGCGTCCCACCTTCACTGGTGACCAGCCGGCTGCGGGTCGGGCCGGTGATCGCGACCGGGGCCTGCGGCCTGGCCGCGGTGAACGACTCACCTGGCGCGGTGGCCGTGTAGCGGGCCAACGTGCTGGTCCAGTTGGCGTTGGTCATCGACTGGTCGAGGTAGGTGTGCGCGTAGGCCATCGCGGCGGCCGGCGCGCTCGAGGTCACCCACTGCGAGGACCGGCCCGCCACCGACGCCTCGCTGACCTCGACCAACTCGTAGCTGATCGGCTGTACCGGCTCCGAGCTCGGTGAGGACGTCGTGTTCGTGGTGGAAATGGTTGTGGTGGACGAAGATTCGCCGAAGAAGAATCCCGCCACCACCAGGGTGAGGAAGATCCCGGCGACGGTGAGAACGAGGTTGGTGCGCGAGTACAGCACCCATCGCCGGATGGGCGCGAGCACAGGATTTCCCCGGGATCCGGCCATCAGTTGTCCGAGTCCCTACGATCGCGGTCGTGTCCGGGGTCATCGGGATCCCATAGCCGCGGCCGCCGCGGCGGCCGGTCGGAGGGTCGCCGTGGCGGTGAGATCGCGATCAAAGGTGTGATCGACTCGGGGGTGTTGCTGCCGCGGCGCGGGGTGTAGACCTTCATCGGCGCGATGATCGAGTCCTCACCGCCGTCCCAGCGTTGGCTGACCGATCCCGCCCGGGACACTGCTCGACGATCACGCCTGTCGGCGGCCTCGTTGTCTCGATCCAGTCGCTGCCGCGCGGCCGTGCCCAGCTGTGCCGCCCGGCTCGCGTCGGCCTCGCTGACGTCCCCGCCGCCGGTGAACTTGCCGGACTTGTCGCGTGCCAGCTCGCTGCTTGCCGAGGCGGCGATCCCGGCGATCCGTGCGTCGCGGTCCTCAGTGGATGCGGCCCGTCGCTCCCGGCCGCCGTGCAGCTGGCGGCGGGCCTCGGCGCGGGCCCGGGTGGCGTCGGCTTGGCGGCGGTGGGTCAGGTCGCGACCCTCGGGCCGGCTCGGCCGCACCGAATCGGTATCGGGGTCGCTATCGGGCTCCCCGCGGCCTCCTCGGCGCAGACCGCCTACGGCCCTTTCCGCTCCGGCGGCGGCCGGGCCGCCCACCACCGCTGCGGCGCCCCGCAGGAACTGTCGTTTCAGCGAGTGCTGCGCGTAGCGGGCGCGGCGGTTGAGCATGCTGGCGTGGTTCTGGGTCAGTGTCTGCGAGATCCGTTTGAACGGGCGCATGATGAACCAGAACAAGCAGGTGAGCAGCACCATGAACCACAGCCGCCACGAGCCGTCGATGGAGCCGTTGTCGGTGACATACAGCTGTACCAGCGCCATCAGATACAGTCCGACGATGATCGCGCCGGCCACGCCCCACATGTAGGCGCTGGCCAGCATCCGGCACACCCGCGCCAGCCAGCCGCCGTGCACGATCGATAGCGGCACCCACACCGGCGCCAGCAGGATCGCGAACCGGATCGCCAGCAGCGCACTGAGTTTCAGGATCGAGGCACCGATCCACAGAATCGAGGGCAGACCGAGCTTGAGCATGGCCATGGCCCCGATCCCGACCCGGTGGCTGTTTTTGCCCTGGAAGGTGTAGAAGGACAGGTTGTGTGATTCGAGCGGCTTGACGATCTCGTCGCGGAAGATGCGCTCCTTCTGGGTGACGAGGCGATCCTGCGCGCTCGGGTCGTTCTGGATTTCGCGTTGCTCGGCGTAGCTGAACGCCAGCGACTCGCGCAGCTTCGGGCCGAGCTGGTTGTCGCTGTCGTCGTAGTTCTGGCCGAACCAGCCTTGGCGCCAGTCATCGAGGAAGATCCGGTCCATCAGCACGTTGCGGGGGTCGTAGGCGCCGCCGGCGAGGGTGGCGTCTTGGCCGTTGAAGGCGACGGAGAACATCTGGTCTTGGGTGTCGGTGATGACGCTGCCGAACGTGTCATCGGTGAGCTGGATCGCCTTGGCCGGGGCGCCGATCATCAACGCGCCCAACGCCAGTCCGGCCGCGGCCACGCCCGCGGACTTGGTGACACCTGCGGCGTTGGCTTTGAACGCCTGCCACAGCATCACCGCGGTCGCCGCCGTCAGCGCGACACCCAGCCATTGGCCGTAGACGCCGAGCATGCCGTGCGACACCGATTTCACGATCGTGTCGAACTCGGCCAGCGCCGGTTTCACCCCGGCCTGCTCGGCTTGCTTGCCGGTCTTGGTCTGGTCGTCGAGCCAGAACGCCGCGGCCGCCAGCGTCTTGCCGATGGTGAGGAAGTTGTTGCCCCAGCTGTTCTCGGCGACCACGCCGGGCGCGCGAACCAGATCCGACCCGCAACCGAGGTCGTAGGTGTACCAGTTCAATCCGGCCCAGCCGTAGCTCTGGTAGCCGGTGGGGTTGGCGTTGGTCGGGGCGGACCGGTCGGCGCTGGAGCCGTCGATGCGGGCCGGGAAGGCGGCCTTGGGGAACTCCGGTACCGGGACGTCCTTGCAGTCGAAACCGCTCGCGGCCGCGGTCGCTTCGCCGGGACCGAACTGGCCGAGCATCACCAGCGCCAGCACCGCGGCGATCCGGACCAACCGCGCGGCCAAGCCGGTCGACCGCCCGCTCCCGCGGGGGCAGCGGTTCATGCCCCACCGCCGAGCACGTGAATACTGCTGCTGGAGTTGAGCGTTTCGAAGACGTGGGCCAAGTGGACGAAGTGGGTCCAGTCGGAGCGGATGAGTTCGATGTCGTCGGCCATCTTGACCACGAACCGGCGCGCCTGGTCCTGGTAGCTGGTGTCGGTGTCCTCGTCGAGGGTGTCCTCACCGCCTCCTCCCAGGTCGGCAAGGATCGATTCGTAGCCCTGATCAAGCGGCAGATTCAGCAGTTGCAGCGCGCCGCGGATGGCGTGCTCGTTGCCGCCCAGATCACCGATGATCACCTCGTAGGCTAGTGCGCTCTTGTCGTCGGTGCCGTCGAGACCCAGATAGTCGTCAGGCAGCTGGCTGCACACCAGCGCCCGAACCTTGTACTTGCGCGAGTCGCGGGAGATGCGCAGGTTGAGCGTGCGACCGGCGCCGGTGGATTCGAGGTATTTGTTCTCGTCGAGGAACAACACCTTGCGCACGTGGCGGGGCTTCTCGTAGATCAGCCGGTTGGCCAGCCACGCGGCCATGTGCATCAGGGGGCCGGTCATGCGCTGCTGGGGTGTCCACTGCGAGGGATCGACCCCCTCCGGCGGCAGCTGCAGGCCCGGCATCGTCAGGATCGTCAGGCGCACGTCGGCATCGAAGTCGCTCACCTCGGTGCCCGCGTCGCGGTCGGGGAACAGCACGCGCGCCTCGGCCAGCTGCGACATGATGTCGAGGTCCTGATGGATGCTGCGCGCGCAGGTTCGCACGGTCACGTCCTCGTCGGTCTCGGCGATCCGCGCGATCGCGTCGAGCACTTCGCGCAGGTTGTGGCCTCGCTCGCCGCCGACCATGTTCGCCGCGGTGTGCAGCACCGATTCGGTCCATTCCAGTTCCAGCCGCGCTGGGGGGAGCATCATCTTCAGCACACTCACCGCGACCGAGATCCGTTCGGCGGCCGCGGCGCGCACGTCGGCCTCGTACTGGGCCTGCCCAGCAGCGACAGGGTCGGGGTCGCGGCGGAAGTCGGGATTGTCCGGCGAATACTCCGGGTCGTCGCGACGTGGGTCAACGATCACGCGGTACGGGTTGAGCGAGCCGGGACGCGAGGAACGACCGGTCAGTGCGTGCACTTCGGCGATGTCGGCGAACTCGGGCAGGTTGGCCAGTTCCTTCAGCGGCCCGGACGGGTCGAGGATGACCGCGAAGGCGCCCGCGCGCACGGCCTGGTAGACGATCATGCCGGCCAGGAACGTCTTGCCCGAACCGGGCACGGCCACGATCGGGGTCAGCCCGGATTTGTGCTTGCGTTCGTGCGCGGCGAACAGATCCCATACCGCTGGTCGGGGTGCGATCGAGGCGGTCTGCCCGAGCACGACGCCGGTGCGGTCACCGATGCGGTCACCGACCGCGGCCATCCCCGACGACAGTGAGTACACGCTCATGTGGCGTTTGTGCGCGACATTCGCCAGTGGCTCACCGGGCAGGAATTCGCGCAGCAGCTGATATTGGCCGTGCTCCTGTTCGAGGGAGATGTGCGGGGCGTACATCTCCTTGAGCAGCGCGACCTTGCGGCGCGCCTGGTCGGGTGTCGCGCCCACTACCGCGAGCCGGTACCAGCCTTCGCTGCGCACCGACAGCCCGGAGTGGTCTTCTTCGACGTCGGAGATCACCTGCTGCGACAGCCCGTACTGTTCGGTGAGTTCCTGTGGTGGTGTCTCGTCGTGCTCGACGGTGTAGTGCTCCCACTGCGACTTGATCTTGTTGGCCAGCCGCCGCATCTGCCGGATGGTCTCAGGCTTGGAAATCAACCGGATTCGCTCGGACCACTCGATCGGTTCGCCCGACGGGTCGCCGATCACCTGCCAGGGCAGCATCCGTTCCGGGATCGGCAAGGGCGCCATCCGGCCGATCGTCAGCACGATGACGTAGCCGGTATAGGCGCGGCCGTCGACCGCGCCGTTGACGGTGGTGTAACCGTCGCCCGGCACCACCCAGACCCCCGTCACGTCCTCGAGGGCCGCGACGTCGGTCTCCTCCCAGTCGCCACCGCCGGCGATCACGCCGTCGACGTCGAGCGGCAGACCGATGGTGGCCGACCGGCGCAGCAGGTAGTCCATCTGCGCTTCGGACGCCGGCCGCGCCCCGACACCGCGACCGGCCATGACCCGCTCGAGTGTGGCCAGGTGCTCGGCCATGTCCGCGCGTTCGCGCGCGAACGCGTCATCGGCCAGTTTGGCGGCCAGGCGCGCGACGCGACCCATCAGTGGCCAGTTCGCTACGTAGGCCAGCACCTGGGCGATGGCGTCGAGGGTTTGGCCGAGCGCGGATCGCGGGTGCAGGTCGATGCCCCAGTAACGGCCTTTGAGGGTCGGGTTGGCCCACAGCATGGCGTGCTGCTGGCCGTGCAGGTAGTCCGCCCATGACAGGGCGCCCGGCACGTCGGGAATCGGGTCAGCCCAGGTGTCGTGGGCTTGGGCCCATTGCCGCACGGGCCACGGTGTGCGCACCAGGCGCCGGTGCAGCGAGGTGACCCCGGCGTTGGACAGGTTGGCCAGTACCAGCGCCTCGTCGCGGATGTAGCGGCGCTGCTTGGCGGTTGGCCGCATGTTCCACGGGCCGGGCGGCTGGACGAACCACGCCGTGGAGCTCTTGCGGGTGCGGGTGATGTGGCCCTGGGTGCCGGTCAGTGCCAGCCGCACGGTTTTGCGGTTTCGATCGGCGCGTTTCTTGGCGGCGGCGACGTCCTTGTCGAACTCGGGCACGTCCGTGCGGTCGCGGCGTTTGCGGTCGTTCTTGCGTCGCCGCCGCGGTCGGGGGTCGGGCTCGGGTGCTTCGGCCGTCGCGGTGTCGTGGTCGGGGACCATCGGCAGCGGAGGCGCGGGCTGGGCTTTCGACCACGCGAGGTGCCGGTTGTCGGGGGGCGCGGGCGTGGCGGCTGCGCGCGCGGCGGCCCACGATGGCGGCAGTGCACCTGGGGGCACCACATGCACCGGCTCATCGAAGTTCGGGTCGAACAGCGAGGCGATGTCGTTGTCGTTCACGCTCATCGGAGCTCACCTTGGGTCGGCGTGGACAGCGAGTGCTCGGTGGCGGCCGGAGCTCGGCTGGTTCGGTGAGCGGGTGCGGGCAGCCGGATCGACAAGGCTTTGCCCGTCTTGGGCGGGCGCGGAGCGATCAGGTCGTTCCACGCGGCGCGAACCACCGACCGCAGTGGGCGATCGGCGTTGATGTAGCGGGTCAGCCGGGTGGTGAAGTAGATGGTGAGCAGCAACATCACCATCAGGGATCGGAACCCGAGCGGTGCGTGCAGGACCGCGCGGGCGATCACGAACACCGTCGTGAACACCACGAACCCGACACCGGCGGCCTGGTAGCGGATCCGCAACGGCATCGTGTGCCCTGCCGGGCCCAGATAGTGCGGGTCGACCCGGTGCAGCAAATCATCGTTCTCGATCACGCCCTGTTCCCTTCCATCAGATTTCGGAATTAGGACGTGTGAATCCCGATGAGACCGAGAATGAACGAGCCGATTCCCTGCGCTGCGTTTTCGCTCGTCGCGATTCCGAGATACGCCAGACCCACCATGGACAATCCGCCGACGGTCAGAACCCGCGAAAGGTTGCCTTTCAACCCGCCCAACAGAACCGCGCAAGCGATAAGGATGAGGATCGTGAAGACGATGTTGTCCTCGATCCACTTCCGAAGCCCTCCAGTGCTGACTTCAGTTTCCTGAGCGAGGACCTGCAATGCGCCTGTCCACTGCCGCTCGGGCGGCGCTGTCAATGACAGCTCGACAATGTGTGAAGCGAGGGACATGACGCACTCCAAACCATTCGACTCCGCCCCACAGAAGGTGTGGCTGCCGGAACGGTAGGAAAAATCAGCTCGTCACCTCAAACATCGTTGCGGGCATTCCGCGGAGGCTTCGGTGTTTGCCTCGGCGTGGCTCGCCGCGCTGCCAGCCGGTCGCTGCCGCGCTCTGCGCGACCGCAGGCGTGAGCGGCGCAGAAGGCCGCTGCGTGGACCGCTGGAAGGCGGCGTTCGTCGGAGCGGTCGCCGCAGCGGTGCTGCGAGCGCGCAAAACAGCGCGTCCGAAAACGGGCGAATGATAACGCTGTGTTGAAGCGGTGGAATTGGATGCCGGAAAAGGCGAATAATTGGGTGCCCCTGTGGGGTCACTCCCCCTACGGGGGAGTGTACTTCAGGAAATTGCGTTTCTCAAACATGGTTTCGAACGCCCTGTTCACACGCTGCAATGAGCGGTCCGCACACCGGTGTGTGCGCCGATGCGGGGCACCACACCGACCGCTGTGTCGGGACGCTGTTTTCGACGCTGATTTCACCGTTGTTCCAAGCGTCGTGAACAGCGCTCGAATCAGCGTTGAAAACAGCGATCGAACAGACCGAATCGGAAGGGCAGGCGGCACCGTGCCGAGCGCCTCTTCGCATGCTGGTGTGGAGAACGATGTTTGAGATTTATCCGCCCTTCTTGCCATTGTTCGCCCACACAGTTCAGCCCTGCGAGGGGACCGGCGAGCAAGCGGAGGGAGTGCATGGCGAACGGCCAGCACGATCCAGTCAAAGACTGGCTCGTCGAGACCTACCGTGCCATCGTCGGCGACCCGGCGCAGAAGGCCGAGGACCGCGCCTACGATCCGACCCAGCGGATCTTCCCGCTATCAGTCCTCGTCGCCGCAGCGGCCGTGCTGGCTTTGCGAGGGCCGGTACTGGTTGCGAAAGTCGCCGACCGGGTCCCGGCCCTGACCGACATCGCCGCACGCCTTCACGACTACCGTGTCCTGCTCATCGTCGTGGCTGGCGCGGTGGCCGTGGTCGATCTCGCGCGCTACCTCGCCCGCCGCTATCGCATATTGCTCACTGCGCTGGTGCGCCAAGCGCTGCGCGATGAACCAGTGCGGGTCACGGTGTGGTTCCCGCCCGGTGTTTTCGCGGTGCGCCACGCGACGGTGAAGCTGCCGCCGGGCACAATCATCCGTCCGCGCGAATTCGACGAACTCACCTCCGCCATCAAGAAATCCGGTCTGCTGCGCCATGGCCGGATAGCCGTGGCGGTGCGCCGGCTCGTGCTCGATGTGCTGGCCAAGCAGGTCCCCGCGCTGCAGGGGCGTTCCAAGGGCTGGACGCTGATGGTGCGGCACGAACCGCACCGCGACCTGCTGGTGGTGACGCGGTCGCTGCTCGCGCAGCGCAACCGCTCGGCGTTGGGCACTCTCGATCGCGTCGTGCGTGACAGCCCGCTCAAGGATCCCGTGGTGAGCGTCGAGTCCCGCGACGACGACGGCGTGGAGACCGGTTACCGGATCGCGTTCACACCGACGCTGAACACCGGCGCGAAAGCGTTCCAGACCCGCGTCGAGGAGTCGCTGGCGACATTGGCCGGAAGGCATGTGTCGGGTCGGCAGTGGGTCACCGAATGGCATCCCGACGACGGATATCTGGTCATGCGGTTGCAGGCGCCGCTGCCGCGGCGCGTGGACCACCCGCTGGAACTGGTCGATGAGGACCTGCGTCATCTGCCTTTCGGCACCGGTGCCGCGGATCTGACGGTGTTCTGGGATGTGTCGACCAAGTCGAACAAGCCGCACTGTTTGATCGTCGGCCCGACCGGTGGCGGCAAGACCTCGGTGATCCGCACTCTGCTCACCGAAGCCGCCCGCCGTGGCATCCCGTTCCTCGGTGTGGATCCGAAGATGATCGAACTCGACGGGCTCGAGGGCTACCCGGGCTGTGGAGCCATCGTCTATGACCCGATGCGTGCGGCGATGATGGTGCGCGCCCTGCACGCGGAGATGATGGCGCGCAACCACTACGTGCACGTCAAGAAGATCGAGCCGTCCCAGCTGCCGCTGCTGATCGCTGTGCTCGACGAGTTCTTCATCCTCTCGGGCAAGTGGCAGCGGTTGATGAAGAGCGGCGACGAAGCCACCCGCAAGTTGCTCGCCGAGCTGGACCCGTTGGGGGCGTGGGCGGATCTGGCGGTGCTCGCTCGCTCGGCCGGTATCCGCCTGCTGCTCGGAGTGCAGCGTCCTGACGCCCAGTTGTTCGGTTCCAGCTCCGGCAACGCACGCGACAACTTCGGCACACGCATGAGCCTGGGCAACCTGTCACAGGATGGTGCGCTGATGATGTGGGGCGACGCCCAGGTCGGCCGCGACGTGGACACCTCCATCCCCGGTCGCGGCATGGTCACCGCCCCCGACGGGTCACCGGTGTCGGCGCAGATGTGGTGGACGCCCAACGTCGATCGCCACCCCAACAAGTGGAATCAGCTCTCCGATGACGAGAAAGCGCTCATCGAGGGACTTGTTCCTGCCGAGGCACCGCAGTTCACCATCTACAGCCCCGAGCTGCGCGAGTTCATCGAATCCGAGCGTGCACTGGCCAAGCAGGCCCGCGAGCGCGGTGAGGCGCCCGAACCGTTCGTACTCGGTGCCTCCGACGACGATGCCGCCGACGCCATCCCTGCCTCGGCGGTCACCGAGGGCATGACCATCTTGGTCGACGACGAGGACTCCAACCTCGTCCCGGTCACCGCCGAACAGGTCACCGTCATCCGCGACGAGACCACCGGCGCGGTCACCGAGACCCGGATCGTGATCGCCACCAGTGGCCGCGTGAAGACCACCCTGCACTTCACCGTGGGCGAGGTCGTGTTCCTCCCCGAACCCGACCCCGTACCCGCCGCCGCCTGATCGAACCCTGTTCCCCCACAACGAAAGGACCCTCAGCCCATGAACCAGACCGCGACCGAACCCTTCGGCAAATCCGTTGCGATCATCGTCGATGAATGGTGGATCCCGGCCGGCCAGTGGGCCGAAGTCGCGGTGTACGACCCGCTGCGCGGCGCCGCGCTGCTGCGTGCGCTGGACCGGGAAGCAGCCGCACGTCTCGACTACATCCGCGACGAGAACACCGCCGCCGCGGATATCCCTCCGCTGGTCGTGTGCATCGACGATATGGCGAGCTTGGCCGGCGAATGGCACCGCATCGCCGAGCAGGGCGATCGACACGACCGCCGCCAGCTCGCCGTCGCGGATCCGAAAGCCGCGCTGCACGCCCTGATCGGCCGGGCCCCCGACGCGGGCGTCACCGTGCTGTCCACCGTGCCGACCGCGCCGCTGCCGCAGCATCTGCGCGAGATGTTCTCCACCCGCGTGAATCTGGCTGATCCACCCCAGGACGGCGCGCAGCTGCTGTGGAACACACCCGACACCGAGGCCGACGACGCCCCCGGTCGTGGTCTAGCCAGGGCTGCCGACAGCTCACCGGCCTCGGTGTCGACCCGGGGGACACCGCCGTCTGTCCAGGTGATCCCCTCCCTCCGCCGCGTGCCGGTCTGGCGAACGCCGGGCGCGCCGACGCGCACCCTGCTGGCCTACCCCCTCGCCAGCGACGAGCGGTCCGCGCTCTACAGCGCCGAACTCCACGATTTCGTCGAGAACCTGTGACCGACACCGATATCCGCCGCACATCCCCTCGAGGAAGGAACACAATGAATCGCCGTATCTCCCAGTCGATCACGCCGAACAGCGGCGACATCGCCGCCCTGCGCGCACCGTTCATCTCCAAGGGCGCCAACGACCCGGTGATCGCGGAGCTGCGCCGCCAGCTCAAAGACGCCGTACCCGCGTGGGTGCACAAGCTCAACGAGGGCCAGGAGCTCACCGCTGCTCGCCTCGAGGAGGTGCAGAGCGCCGTCGACACCTACCGGCGCCTGATCGAATTCCTTCTGCCCGAAGGCAAAGTGCGCAGCGAAGCGCTCTCGGTGCTGGACAAGACCGAATCGGTTGCCGCCGAGATGACCACCGAGCTGTCGGGCGCGGGCGCGTTCGGGTGATGTCCACTCTCGATGTCGAGATCACCTCCCAGACCACCGCCAAGGCCATGTGGCCCGACGCCGAACCGGTCGAACTCACTGCGAGCGACCGCACCGCGTTGTCGGTGGAGATCCACAAGTTCAGCACGCGCCGCGCGGCCGAGGCGGGGGCATCGGTGGAGGTCACAATCACCGACGGCGGCCGCAAGCGTTTCGTCACCGTCACACCAGACGGTGCCGCGACGCGGTCCACTCCCAGCACCCCCGTCCCGATCCTCGACAACACACCAACCGCCCCGCAGCCCCCCGTGGACCACACCAGCACCACCGAAGCCGCAGACCCCACCGCGGCCGCCGCACCGACTGATGCGGCTTCGCCACCGCAGGAACCGGCAGACGAACCCGTGGTTGTAGCCGCTGAACCGATCATCTACACCGACGCGCCGGAACCCACGCCGCCGATACAGCCGAGAACCACATCGCCACCGGCAGCCGAAGCCGCCCCGCCCTTGCCGCCGCCTCAGCCTGTCGGCGCCCGAACCGCGGCGGCGCGGCCTCCGGCGGTAGTCCCGCGCACCCTTGCGCCACTAGCGGCCAAGCGGTCCGCACCGGTCATGTTCGAACCGGCACGCCGGGGAGTGCGGGGCCGGCTCAATGCCGCACTGCATCTGAGCCTGGCACCGAAACCGGACTCGGTCGAGATGCGGTTGCGCACCGCGGCCGTCATCATCGCCGGGCCGATACCTGAGTTCAAAGTGGTGACCGTTGCCAACCTCAAAGGCGGGGTGGGCAAGACACCGATGGCGATCGGCCTGGCGAGCACCATGGCCACCCACCGTGGCGCGAGCAGCGTGGTGTGTGCAGACCTGAGCGAAGTCGGCGGCAGCCTCGCCGACAGAGCTGCAGCCGCACCCACACCAGACCAGAACGTGATCGCCCTGCTGTCCGCGGCCGACGAGATCCGCCAGCGCCCGGCCACGCTGACCAGGCTGATGACTCGCCAACCCACAGGCGAGGACCTCATCGCCGGTCGCCAGGGCTTGGCGGGCACGGCCCCGCTGGAGGTCGAACAGGCTGCCGCCCTCGCCGCGATCGTCTCTCGTCACCGCGAGATTCTGATCGCCGACACCGGCAACAACCAGCTCGCTGGCAGCTGGCAGTGGGCCGTGTCGCGCGCCGACGTCCTCGTGGTACCCGTGCCGCTGCGCCGCGACGCCGCCATAGCGGCGGCACGCATGCTGCTCGACATCGCCGACATCGATCCCGAGGTCCTGGCCCGCACGGTCGTGATCGTCACCGACGGACCCGGGGACCAGCCGATGGTCGAAACCGAAGCAGTCGACACCTTCGTGCGACTGGATGTCGCGAAGGTGCTGCGCATGCCCTACGAGCCGCTGTTCGCCGGCGGCGAGCCCATCGTGACGAGCCAAATGCGCGCCACCACCACCGAATCGCTGACCGTGATCGCCGCGACCGTCGTCGAGCTGATGACGGCCGCGCGCTGACCTTCCTTCGACCTGTCCGCCATCAGCAGGGGTTGCGACCTGATGAAGATCTCGAACAAAAGCCGTCGGCCACGCCGGCACCCAGCAGTGATCGACACGCTCGGTGCGGCTCCCGCATCCACCACGCCCCGCCCGGCGGACGAGGACACCGACACCGGGCACCACGCTCGGCGCCCCGGCATCAAGACCGCGGCCGTGCTGACCATGATGGTCGCGTTCGGGCTGACGGTGTGGGCGCTGCGGGATCCTGGGACCCAGCCCAGCGCTGTCCCTGATTCGGCCACCACCGCCCACCCGCCCACCTCGACCAGCGCCACCGCAGCCGACGGGTGCGGTGCCGATCCTGGCGATCAGAACAGCAGCGAAGCGGTGATCCAGGCCTTCGAATACGCCTACTACGTCGCGCGGTCGGGCGAGCGGGCGCGTGCGCTCGCAACCCCGACGTCCTCGGTCCAGCCAGCCGAGGCCTTGCAGGCGGTGATCGATGCGATCCCGCCCGCAACGACCTACTGCCTGCACACCACCGCGATCACCGGCGACGTCTTCCTAGCCGTTCTGTCCGAGAAGCGTCCCGATCAGCCACCACAGCAGTGGACCCAGACCATCACCACCAAACAGATCGACGGCCGCTGGTACGTCGACGTCTTCAAATGAGTCCCTCATCCCGTGCCGCCGCGCCGGCCGGATCCGAAAGGAACGCCAACCTCCATGCCCCATAACAGATATCGCGCTACCACCCTCGCTGTGATCGCGGCCGCCGCGCTGGCGGCTGCCGCGTGCGGGGGAGACAACGGCCGTGCGGCCGCCGTGTCCGCATCCACCAGCGGAACCGTCGTCACCGGCAACCAAACCGACCTCGGCAGCATCATCATCGGCTGGGGCGACAAACACGCCGACACCGCCATCACCACGCCCAAGCCCGAAGACGTCGATGCCCGCTGCGTCGGACGAGGCGACAACCTGGCCGTCGACATCCGCGCGCCACACGGCTGGATCATCACCGCCCGCAACCCCTCGCAGAGGCTCACCGTGCAGAACACCGAGCAGAAGCTCAAAGGTGACATCGACACCACCAACCGCTATCTCGAGGCGCTCAAAGCCGTCGACTGGTCCGAAGCCGACCAGCTCGACATCGCCGTCACCGCCGATGCCCCGAAGGACTGGAAATCACCCACCAGCGTCGGCCGGATCTACATCGCTATACACGTCGACTGCCGTTGAAAACAACAGCAGGACAACACCGTTCTATGCAATAGGAGCCAGGAGCGCCGATGAACGAGCCGCCCGCTATCGAGGACATCGCCACCGATGCCGCACTACGCAAGGTGGGCCAATTCTTCGCCACCCACATCAGCGATGTCTCACCCCGGGTGATGGGCACCGCAGCGCTGCGCATCACCCTGGACCCGACCGGCGTCGCCTTGCAGATCCGATCCGGAGTTCCGACGATCGCCGCGATCAATTCCCACGCGCCGATCGGCATAGCCCACGGGGTCGCCACGATGCTCGCAGACGTCGGCGCGGCGATGCGGCTGATTGCCGAGACCAAACTCCTCGAGCACCTGGCCGTCGCGCCACGCGCGCGAGGCCGCGGCTACGCCCGCGCGCTCGTGGCCACTGCCGAGCAACGTCATCGCGCCGACGGCGTCGGTGTCTGGTTCGGATTCGTCGACGCACGTGAACGACACGCCCTGGGCCTGTATGAGCACCTGGGATTCCGCATCGCGGTCACGGCGACCGACCTGCCCAGCCCGGCGAACGTTCTGGGGCGTGCGCAGATCAGCCGCTCGGGCACCTGGTTCTACAAGGAGTTGCACACCCGGTAAGACAATAACCCCGTTAAGGGTGTATTGTTGGAGGAGTCCACCGACAGAACAAGGAGAATCCGACATGAACCCATTGCTGCTCTTCCTTGCCTGGGCGCCGGCATCGGCGATCGCGATCCGCGGATTCCTGTGGCTCGCTTGGCGCGGCCGACGTGAGGAGGCCAGCAGGGCACTGCGCTGGCTGATGCCCGCAACCGTGCCAGGTATGGCTGTCACCGTCACGGTCGCCGCATTCGACGACATAGGCACCGACGCGCGCATGTGGCTCATCGCCGAGGCCGTCGGGGTCGTCGCGATCTACCGAATCGGGCTGTGGCGCTTCGACAGCGGCTCGCCGCGAGTGATGCACGTTGCGTGGCTGCGGTTGCGGCGTGGTCCCGCCGAGAACGCGCATGTCGACAAGCAGCAGGCGCTCCTGGCCTCGGTGGCCGAGGCCGTGAAAGGCGGTCCCTGGGTGCCACAGAATGTCAGCCGCCCACTGATCACCCTCATCTACACCGAACACTGCACAACGCCGATGGAGCATCGGACCCACCACGACTCCCCGGCCTACAACCGGTCGATGCACATGGTCATCCACCGCCGAGCGTTCGGATTGCCGTGGCTGGTCGACCTCGTCGAAGACCCCGCCCCGTGGATACGCGCTCGTCGTCGCGAGCTGACCATCGACGAAGCCCTGCAGGTCCTGGCCGACCCGGACCAGGCATGGACCCTCCCGGTCCGATGACCCGACAATCACGAAGGAGGCGGCAATGTCGCTGATCGCATACCTCGCCATCGCCGTGCTCATCGCTGTCGTGCTGTGGACCGTCGGCCCCATCACCGCCCGCATCGTCGGCGGCCTGGGCGTGCTCGTTTGCCTGGCTGCCCTCGCCACCGGCGGAAGCGCCAGCTGGATATCGGCCCTGATGCTCAGCGTCCTGCTGTGGCTGCTCGGGCACATCCTGACCGCTTACAAGAAGCGCACATGGCGCTCGCGGCTGGCCCAGGCGATCGTCGCACGCACACCACTGCTGCGCATGCTCGACCCACTGTCTCGCCGCGGACCGACCCGCCGCACACCTCGCCGTCTGACGCCCCGCCGCGCAGTCCGCCGCCCGCGCACTCCTCGCGCGCGTACCCGCATGCCGCCTGGCTCGCCACAGGGCGCCGAAGTCGGCGACTTCGAACTCTGGGAACGCGAGATCGCCGCCGACCGGCACGACCAGCGTCGAGCTCAGTCGCCCGGCGAAGACTCCTGACCACGAAATCCGACTTCCACAAGGGGATTCCACGCGCAACTCGCCTCACGGCCCGTCCCAAGGAGCACCATCACCATGACCCTCGCCCTGCTGTCTGTCCGCCTCGCCGACCACTCGCGGGTCTGCGTGACCGCCGAGCAGATCAGCGAGCATTTCGCGCTGACCCCCGCGGTCGTGTTGCGACCTGACGGAACATGCGGCCTGGCCGACAGCGGACAGTTGCTGACCCATATCCCCAGCGGATACCCGCTCACCTACGCCGGCTGGACCGACCTGCGCCGCTTCGCCGCCGACCTCGAGCTGCTGCCGATCGACTGGTCACAGTTCGACCCGGTCGCGATCACCGACGAACAGCACGACCTGATCCGCAGCCTGGCGGAACAGCGATGAACAGCGAGAAACCGGCGAACCCCGCCCACGAGCTATGGCAGTTCCTGCTGGCACCATCAGTGATCGCCGAGGCCGAAGACACCGTGCGTGGCATCCACTACCTCACGGTCGAAACCGGCCATCCCGAAACCGACAACGAAGCCGATCGCATCGCGACCCTGACCGAGACCACCTGGGCAGGCCGCGACGGCGCCCGCACGCTGTCGGTCGGAGGAGGCGACTACACCACGATCCGCATAGCCGGCGATGCCGCCGCCGAGTTCGTCGAGCCCCTGGCCGCCCTCGCCGCCCAGCTCGATCCCGCTGGTGGCGCATCCGCAAATCCTCACGCTGACAACCACTCTCGGAAAGGACTCCGCGATGCTCACCAACGAACTGACCGCCGACGACTTCGGGATAGCCCGCAACGGCATCCACCTGTACGAGGTCGACGACGGCGACCAGTGGTACGCCTACGGCCACCAGGAACCCGGCCCGATCGCCGAGGCCATCAACCAGAACAACCGCGCCCAGGGCTACAGCACCGACAACATCACAGCAGGCGATGTGGCCGAAGTCCTCGAGCACGTCTACCTGCGCCACGTCGACCTGGACGCCGGAGTATGGACATTCGAAAGATGCCAGCAGTCCGACCGCGGCGCCGTGGCTGTCACAGTGGTGACGTTGTGATCAGCACCAGCGCAACACGATTCGTGATCAGCGTCCCCACTGGCGATGGCGACGGCAAGCAGCACGCCTGGTCCGATGCCGCGTATCCGGGCCAGCCCGTCCAGGAATGGACCGGCCACACCCTCCCCGGCCTACTGAACATCGACAACGGCACCGAGGTCCGCATCGATCTCGTCGACGAGGCCGAAGAGATCGTCGATGCTGGCGAGGCCACATTCCGCCGACAGCCGAGATGAAGGGCGGGAATCCCGTGGCCGTAGGAATACGCCTGACCGGCGAGCAACACGACGTCGCCACCGTGCTCGCGACCCTCATCGAACTGGGCAACTTCACCCTCTCCGCCGCGCACATCCACCACCACTCCAGAACGGGCCGGGCGCGTGCCTATGCGCGGATCGAGGCGCAACGCAATCGGTCCGATCCCGACGAGCAGAAGAGTGACACAAGCCCCTGAATTATTGCTTGAGCTGTGGAAATGACATGTCCCCAACAGGTAGCGTCGGCGCCTGTCTGAGTGATTCCGACGGCCGAGCGGACCAAATACTGGTACCCGCTAAGCGCAGGCCGATGCCCGAGATTTGTCGTCCGTGGACGAGACCGGGACCGCAGGTGCCACCGCTGAGTCTGGCGCGGGCGCGCGGGCACAGGCCGACCTCAACCACGCGCCGATACATTGAGCGTGAACCAGTGAAAGGGTCAATCGTGACGACACGGGATGAGCGTTCGGCTCAGCTGCACCGGCTGACCAAGCAGCAGTTGATTGCCAAGTGCCGCACCGGGATCGAACGTCCAGACAGCCGGGTGGTGGAGTTCCTCGGCGAATCTCACCGCGCGTGGACCAGGGACGAATTGATCACGCGGATCCTGGAGATCCAATTTGCCGCCGAAGGGGATTGCAGATAGTCGACGCGCACCGCCGGGCGTCGACGCAGAACCACCTCCTGCAGGTGTGACCGAGGTCACCACAATCGAACTCAACAATACCCCCACAACAGGGGTATTGTTGAGCAGAACGAACACGATCCCAGCCACTCAGGAGGCCACCATGACCGAGACCGTCTTCAACGTCGACATCCAGCCCAGCAACGGCTTCGGCGAGTTCAAGAACGAGGTGTTCACTATCAAGGTCGAGGCCGAGACCTACGACTCGGCGGCTCGGCGCGGTGTCCGCAAGGCGGTCAGCCGCGCCATCGACTGGAATGCCGATCACCCCGGCGCGGCCAAGCGGCCCGAATTCAACGAGGGCTACCGTGCCGTCGGTGTCCGCCTCGCCGACGCGCCCGCCCCGGCGGCTCCGGCGGCCGAGGTGGCTGGCCCGCAGGGCAGCGGCAAGGTGGTGCTGACCCTGGAGGTCATCGGCGCCCAGGTCATCGTCCACGGCGGCAAGTCGTAGCCTCCCCCGCTCGATCGATCAGCAACCCCCACCCGGTCGCCCTGGTGGGGGTTGCTGCGTTTCGGCGGAAATCATTAAAAACCGCTGTCCCGGAAAGGAAAAGACCGACATGCCATACCGAACCGAGGCTTTCGCTCGCGGTCGCCACGACGAAACAGGCGCAACCGAGGAGCGCGACGTCCGAGACAAGATGACCATCGACCGCCTCGCCGACTGCAGCACCGCCGCTTCGTTCACTGGTTTTCTCGACCGCCCCGAGATCGGCTCTGCCATCCAACCCCACTCCGGACCCCCGGCACGAGGTCGACGGTGTGTGAAACCGCCGGCGCACCGGCTCTACGAGTGCCGGCCTCACGGTGGACGTGAGGGGGACGTGTCATATCCGCAGGTCACGACGCGTGCCGAATACGTGACCATACCCCCGAATGAGGGTTAAGGTCATGACTATGCACTTTCTGTCGCGAGATCAGGTCGCCCGAATCCACAACTTGAGCCCCGAATCGCTGAAGTTCTATACGAAGAAGGACCTGGTGGTGCCGCCCGACGTCATGATCGGTGGCGACGCACTCGTCGGCCAGGTGCCCGGCCTCGACCCGGAGGTAGAAGCGAAAGCCCGCCCCCGCCCTGGATGGCTGCCGATTACCGCGATCGCCTGGGAGCGAGTGGGCCGCGGTGCGCGTCTCGACCTGCACGGCCGCCCCTCTCATGAGCGAGTGATCCGTAGCTACCGCGGAGAATCGGAAGGCCGCTCGCCAGAGCAGCTCGAAGCGGCGGCGAAATGCATCGAAGCAGCCAACTGGGTCGTCGTGCACTTGCGTCGCGAGCCGTCTGACCGAAGCTCGGATGTGTGGCGCAAGTGGAATGAATTGTTCGAGCAGGCCTCCCGCGACCACACAACCGCGCGCGCCGCCTTCGCAGCGCTGTTCCCCGAGCAGGATCCGCCAGCGCCCGAACAAGTCCTCGGCCTCCGGTGAGCGGAGCTAGCAGAGAGCGACCCTAAACCGCCCTGACCTATGCAGATGACATGTCCCTCGCCCTGGCGAGGGCGAGGCTCCGGAGCAGAGGCCAACGCGATCGATCACGTTAAGAACGAATGGCCCATTGGCAACGGCGCGCTCGGAGCGCATTCAACGTTGTGGCCGGTTCGCTGGCCCTTGTTTCCTCGGTCTGCCGTGTTCGGGTCATCGGCCTACGGCGGCGAGGCGTTGCCGGATCGCTGCTAGGTGTGGGGCGTATTCGGGGGTGAGTTCGGTGAGCCAGTCGAGTGCCGGCCGTTCGCCTTCCCACCGTCCGTAGACGGTGAGACCAGCGACGGTATCCGGGAGCGGGGTCGTGTGCCCGTCGGGCAGGATGCGCCGCGCAGGTGCCACGGAGGTGGTGTCGTGGATGGAGATCACCCGGAGGTCGCGGCCGCCGCCGGTGCAGCGCACGGTGAGGCCGTCGAGCTGGATCGTCTCTGGTGCCCCGGCTGGCGGCGGGTCACCGAGGACGCCGGAGAAAATACGGCCGGTTGTATGCCGTCGGCGAAGCTCGGCGCCGGTCGTCTCGGTGATCGACCAGTCAGGGGCGAAGGCGAAGACCAGTTCGGGCCACCACTCCCTCGGCGGCCGCCGCCACACCCACAGCTGCGACGTGCTGGAAACCAGCCGATTGCGGTAGTCGGGGTCGGTATCGGTCCACGCATGCAGATCGCCGATCTCCCAACTGCTCCGCACAGAGTCGGGTCGGGCGTCGGTGATCACCCGGCCCAGAGCGGTCATGGTTTCCCGGGCGTGGTCGAGGTTTCCGAACAACTCGACGTGGCTGTGGATGGGTCGTCCGCCGCTGGTGTGGTCGGCGTAGCGAGGATGTCCTTGCCATGAGTCGGTGATCCAGCGGCCCCAGACTCGTGGACCGGGTCGGTGGTGGAGCGCGCACAGTGGGCAGTCGTCGTCGGGATGGCGGAGCTGTTTGTCGTCGAGCAGCCCGTCGTAGGTAGACAGCACGCGTGGGTCGGTCAGCGCTGCCATGCGCACGGCGGCGAGCAGCCGCTGCCCGCGGGCGTTGCGACTATCGATGTCGCGGTGGTGTACCTGGCCACAGGTGTCGGTGACGCGCAACCTGGTCACGGCGACACGGAACGGGCAGCTCTGCGGTGACCATGCGGTCTCGGGATCCATGGCGGCTCCTGGTTTCGATGCGACATAGGGTTTTGCGGACGCCGAAACGGTGCGCGGGGATGCTGTCGAGTTCACCGATGTGATTGAGATCCTCAGCCCAGGTGTGTGGGCTGCTGCTGGCGGTCGGAGCGACGCCTGTTGGCGACGTTTGAGCACGACTGCGACAACTCGCGTGCGATTCGGCCGCCATCGCGGGCGCGCCTGGCGTGGGAACGGCTGTGGTTGGAGTGACCGAGGAAGTTCGTGTGCGCGTGCCTATTTCGCGTGCGGTCGCTGGGGTGGCTCGTTAGCGTTTCGAGGATGCCGCGTCGTAAGGAGAAGTCGAGTGAGTTGCGTGCTCGCGCGGTGCTCGAGCACGCGCTGGGGGTGGAACTCGAGCTGGTCGAGCCGGACCCGTCTGGTCCGCCGAGTCCGGACTATCGACTGTGTGCGCCGGAGGCGGCGTTCGAGGTCAAGGAGTTCGCCAGCCAGGATTGGAAGGGTCTGGGCAAGGCGGTGAACAAGGCTCCGGTGCATACGCCCTTGTCACGGTTGAGCGGGGTTTGGGGGTGCCTCGTGCCGGCCTACAACGCTGTGGAGGAGTTGGAGCTGGGCGAACCGGGATCTGCTCGGCAGCCGAGGGTGAAGCGGCTGCCCAAGGATCTGGTCGGCCCGCTGGAAGTGCTGGAGCGGCACAGCGTCACCGATTACCGGATCGGGATTGGTGCGGTGTCGGAAGAACTGCGGCAGGCGTGCGAGCGGATCGGCTGGCTGCTGAGAGGCGGGTGGTGCACACGATTCGAATTCGAGGGTGAGCCACCGTTCTCACCGGGTGTGGTCGTGTTGGGCCTGGGGTGGGGGCATTCCCGGACAGGCGATCCGGACGTCTTCGCGGATCTGGTGCAGATGTGGCTGGATCGCAGGAGCGCCAACATGCGGGAGTCCCTCGACGGTGTGCCCGGTGAGCATCACGGAGTGCTGGTGGTGGCCGAGTCGGTTGTTGGTGAAGCCCGCGCGGTTGAAGATATGAGGCTGGAGTTCCTGCCAGTGGTGTCGCTGCGATTACCAGTCGAGATCGACACGCTATGGGTTGTGATCGGGTCGATGTGGCTGCGTTTCGACGAGCAGACCGGTGTCTGGACGAACGGCTCGATCACTGGAAACCCATTGCCCGACAGCACTATCCCGGCCGGGTGAGTCAGCTCCCAGTGTCGCCTCCGGCGCGGCGGAGGATGTGCCGCCAGGGGCGCGGGTGAGTGTTCGCCGCGGGTTCGGGGCATTGCTGGACCTGGCTGCGGTCGCTGTGCTTGAAACCGGCGACTACGACGGGACTTTGGTGATTTCACCGCCGGGCGCAGAGGCCGGAAGGGGCATCGACACTCTGCACATGGTCGCGCGAGGACGAACCCAAGATCAGGCTGGGGTTGGATTGACGAGCTCGTGGGTGGTGGGCTGCCATTCGGTGCTGGTGTAGTACGTCCGCTGTTCGCGGTGCACGATGGCGACGCCGCCCGAGCGGATGTCGCGTGCGGCTCGAGAGACGGGTTCGCGCAGTCGTTTCGTAGTGTTCCCAGCGGCGCGGGATTCGGTGCCGAACCGCATCTCACGGAGTCCGTCCTCGTCGTCGTAGAGAGTCAGCCAAGACCCTGGTGGGTCGTCACGGTCGTCGTAGCGACGTTCGCCGAGGGAGGTTTGCACGGTGAGGGTATCGCCGGGCAGAAGGTGCGCGATGAGGAAGGCCGAGCGGCTACCTGGCAACGTGGCCTGATAGGAATTCACGGCTGGCATTGTAGACACCAGGCGATCCTAGCCACGTGGGTGTGAGTCAGATTGTGTTGTGCAGCAGGTTATTTCGTGTCGAACCGGCATGGGTCGGTGTGCATACGCTCTGGATGCTTTGCTGGTGGCCGTCACAGATGGCGATGCGGCGGCATTGAACGCATTGTGCGCGGAGATGTTGGCCACGCAACGGCAGGCCGCCTGGACAAGTCCGCGTCGTTCGTCGGGGAGCGGTGCGCCCGGGCTGCCCGCAAGGCACTGCTGGCCTCGGCGACAATCCGGCGCGGCGACGGCACCCGGTGGACCAGCACTTATAGCATGTCCCTCGAGGGGGATCGGTGCAGGCGGCTGCCCCGATAGTGCCGCGCCCCTGCAGGTCCGGGCGGATTGGGAGATTCTGCTGCCAGTCTGGGTGTGCGTCGTGAAAATGGTGCTCGTACCCGAGTGACGATGGGGAGGGATGTTGGTGGCGACGGAGAATTCGATGCGTCTGGCTGTGCTGATCGACGCCGACAATGCGTCGCCGGCGATGGCTGAGCCGCTGCTGGCGGAGGTCGCGAAGTACGGCACTGCGCATGTCAAACGTGCCTACGGAGACTGGACCAGTACGTACCTCACCAGCTGGAAGTCTCAACTGCTGAAGTTGTCGATCCAGCCGGTGCAGCAGTTCGGTTGGACGACTGGGCGTAATGCCACCGACGCGGCGTTGATCATCGACGCGATGGACCTGCTGTATTCGGGCCGGTTCGACGGGTTCTGCCTAGTGAGCAGCGACTCGGACTTCACCCGGCTCGCGGCCCGGTTACGCGAATCCGGCCTGACCGTGTTCGGGATCGGTGAGCGTAAGACGCCGCGCGCGTTCGTCGCCGCGTGCGACAAGTTCGTGTATGCCGAGAACCTCACTGCCGCAGGGCAATCCGCGTCCGCAGCATCCGGGGAGCGTGGCGCGCCGATGCCCGGGGCGGAACTGGTCCGCCTGGTGACCGCAGCGGCCGAGGCAGCCTCCGACGAGGACGGGTGGGCGCAGCTGGGAGCGGTAGGCCACTATCTGGGGAAGGCGCAGCCGGACTTCGATACCCGCACCTACGGCTATGCCAAGCTGAGGCCGCTGGTGCAGGCGCTGGGGGCATTCGACATCAGCCAGCGCCGCCCGGGTGCGGGGAAGCCGGCGGTGGCCTACGTTCGTCGCCGCGACCGCATCGGTCCGGCCGGTGATGCGATCGAGAGTGTGGTTGATGGCGTCGACGCCGAGGGTATCGGCGGTTCGGGGCAGGTCGTTGTGGCGCATGCGTTGAACCAGTTGGTCCGGTTGCGGGTGCCCGTCGATCAGCGGTACCGGGAGTCGCTGTTGCGGCGGGTGTTTGCGGCGTGGCGTGACGGTGAGGCCGATACGATCGGCCGACTGGAGGCCGTGATCGAGCAGCACGCCCCGGACATGGACAAACTCACCCGCAGCATTGCGATCAACAGTCTCATCTACGAGGACACCGCGGCGCTGCGGGTTCTGGATCCCGACAGTGCGCCGCGGGTCGACCGGCGCATCGAGCCGTTCGACGGACGACCGGAACAGCAGTGGATCAGCCGTGGCCATACGGCCTGGCTGGCGTATGTCGTCTACCGGCTTCCCCCGGACGCGGACCCGGCCGCCCAGCTCGTGGACACCCTGTTCGACGACCTCGAGCACGGACGAGCCGTTCTCGCCGAAGCACAGGCCATCGCTGACGCTCGCAAGATCGAGGCAGCTTCGGAGACGGAATGTCCGGCGGGCACTCCGATAGCGCCAGCGCCGGATCCGCCGGCCGAGTGAGAGGGCGGCCAGGTTGGGACGTGCCGTCGTACCAGGTCACAGCCCACAACACAAACAACGCACCCGGATCGCCGGTCGGGTTCAGTCGGTTCTGACGGAAGGGCGCGTTCAAGATATTGATCGTGGGTGGTTTTCGGGGAGGGCGCCGGGCTGCTGACGGGTGGTCCGGGGGGCGGGCCGGGCGAGAGTGAGTTCGATGGGCGAGAACGCGAGGGTATCTGCGGACCGGCTGGGCCGCACCCGCAGGTGGTCGGGTTCGGAGGGGTCGGCGACCGCGACGAGGGTGCCGGATCGTCCTTCGGCGATGCCGACCGCGGCGGAGGTGAACCAGACCGTCGGCGAGCGGCCTGCCGCGAGAGCTGCGGCGAGTTGCCGGATCTCGGTGTCGGACAAGGAGTTCTGTTCGGTGGGTCGAGACGGCATGGCGCGCTCCGTGCGGGTGGTGAAACAGTGGTGTCTGTTGAGGATGCCGGATGGCACCGGCACCGCGCATTCCATCGCATGCGCTGTGCCGATGTGTCGCAGGCGAATACATGGCGATGGCAGACGCCGCGGAGGCCCTTGTGGCACTGGCTCGGATCGCCGAGGCAGTTCAGCGGAATCGACGCGCATGGCGGAGGACCGCCGCTGTCGGCGCTCGGACGAGGCAGCGATGCGCAATGACAGAGTTATGGTTGGTTGGTGACGGGAAGGCCGCTGCTGGTGATGGATGTGGACGGCGTCCTCGCTCCGTCGAGCGTAGGCGAGGGCTTTCGTGCCCATATGTATAACGGCCCCGGTCCTGATGGTTCGCTTGTATCCGGAACGGTGCTGCTCAACGCGGAGCACGGCGCGTGGCTGAACATGGTGCTGGACAAGGGCATCGAGGTGGCTTGGGGGTCGAGTTGGCTGGACCTGGCCAACGAGTGGATCGCACCGAGGATTGGGTTGCGGCAGAGTTTGCCGGTGATCGACGTAGGCCGTTCGAGATGGTCTCGGTTCGGCTGGACATCGAAGTTCGGGCCGGTGTCGGATTACGCGGCGGACAGGGCACTGGCGTGGGTCGACGATGACTTCGGAGGAAAAGAGCCCGGCTGGGCCGAGGATCGCACTCGCGATTTGGGCCTTTCCACCGTGATTGTTCAGCCGCATCCGTTGGTCGGCTTGACCTCGGAGCACATCTCCACGATCGACAATTGGGTCGATTCGGCACTGGGCGAAACCACTGTGGGTGGTGCCGATAACCCGAGTCGAGAGATGTTGGCCTGAAAGTACTTCCGCCCCGCGCAACCGGAAAAATCTGCGACCGACGGTCGGCGCCCACGATGGCGTCTCTTTCGAAATTCGTTGCACCGAAGCGCAACTGGTGCTGCGTGTTCCACGATCCCTCGAGCTGGCTGCGGAAGATGTCGAGAGGTCGGGTTTAGACGGTGATCTAGGCATGCAGGGCCTCGACCGCGCATGGTTCGACGGCGGTTGGTGGGGCGCTTGCCGTTTCGCTCCCAGTCCGCCACGACCCTCGTGCCAGAGGGGGCGTGGGCCAGGGAGTACCGGCGAACGGCGATCGGGCTGCCCGATCTCGGATCACCAGCGGCCTATCCCTGCCGAGTCGCTGAGAGGGGCCTGGACAAACTGGTCCTGGTCGGAATCCTGTTGGGGTGGCTATCCACAGCCGATCCGGAAGCCACCCTAACAGGTATCTCTCATAGGGGGGTTTAAATACAGGGGCGTCGCGATTTTTGCACTCTGACCTGCGGTTTCAAGGGTGTCGCGTAAACTGTTTCTTCGCTGGTCAGTAAACTGTTTCTTCGCTTCTTCCTGGGGAAACGCGGTGTGCTCGGTAAACCGTTTCTTCGCTCGGGGCAGCTGAACTTATCCACAGACGAAACTGTTTCTTCGTACTCATCCACAGGCTACGGCGGGAAACTGTTTCTTCGCCGCTCCTAAACCGTTTCTTCGCTGGAGTGCTCCGCGTGCCGGGCTGTCGCTCCGGGAAACCACTTCTTCGCCGGGCCGGCGGCGAGGTCGAATCTGGGTGAAACCGTTTCTTCGCTGTATTCGGAGGCGCCTTGGCCGTCTGGGTCGTCGCAGGTCGCTGACCCCGGTAAACCGTTTCTTCGCTGCGCCGGTTGCGGCGTTGTCTCACCTGGCGGGGTCGCGCGCTCAGGGACGTAAACCGTTTCTTCGTTGCGCGCGTGCATGCATGCATGTCCTGACCTGACCCGCAACAACGCGCTGGCCAACCCAGTCGTGCGCGGAAGAGGGAAGAAACCGTTTCTTCGCTGCAAAGCATTCGTTGGCGATTCGGGGTGTAAACCAAAGCTGCGCTGACCGGGTTGAATCTCACGACACGACCAGCGCTGAATCCCAGACAGGGACGCGAGGGGTGGCATGATCGCGAGCATGGCTACCAGCGATCAGTCGGGGCTGGACTTGCCGCCGGGCGAAACCATACCGCTGCTATCGGTATCGCAGCCGCACGCCCCGAAAAGGCGCAAGGTCCGGCTGGCGCCGAAGCATATGGCCATCACCAGCATGCCGTACAAGAAGCCGGACATCACCGTCGACAAGTGGGTACGCAAAAACGGTCCGGAGACCGTCACATGGCAGGCCGGAACCGGCCAAGACGAGAACGGTGAGACCGTGTCGATCGGGCTCCCGTACGGGATGATGGCCCGTCTGATCGGGATTTGGTGCGCCAGCGAGGCCTATCGCACCAGGAGCCGCAAGCTGGTTCTCGGCGATAATCTAGCCGACTTCATGGAACAGATCGGAATCGAACGAGAGCAGCAGTCCGGCGGTGCGCGGGGGAACATCACTCAGGTCCGGGAGCAAGCCGACAAGCTCTTCTCTTCACACATCAGTGTCCGCGTCGAAGCTGCCAGAGACGGCAGTCGTCCCCTCGAACACCATCAGACCTCGGTCGCCGTTGGTCACACCCTCTGGCTGAAACAGAGCGAGACCAGGCGCCGGAAGACGCAGATCGACCAGATGGACATGCTCGAGTCCACGGTGATTCTCTCCCAAGAGTATTACGACATGGCGATCAAGAACCCGGTGCCGGTCGACGCCAACACCATCCGCAAACTGCGAGGCGACGCCCGCGGATCGGCCATGGCTTTCGACCTGTACGTGTGGCTGACCCGGCGCATGTCGTACGAAGAGGAGTTCCGTCTCGTGAGCTGGAACGCCACCATGCTCCAGTTCGGCAGCACCGTCACGCCGACCAGCAGTCGGCAGGCCATCCGCAAGTACAAGCTGGCCCTGACCAATGCCCTGGAGTGTGTGCTGGACGCGTATCCGAAAGCCAACGCGCGCATTGTCGAGAAGGGGATCCTGGTCGGGCCCGGCGGTACAGATGTGCCGCCGAAGGGCTGGAATGAGAACAATGGCTTGGAAGAGCAGTGGTACGAGGAGAACGGCCATCCACCGTTCTGACCGGACCCAGAAGCGCACGCTCGCGGTAGCGAAATCCTGTTTCGCTGTCGTCCTCATCGGCACCGTCGTCGGAGCCGGTCGACGTTGGCGGGCATCGGGGGTGATAGTCCAGGCCGATGTGCTGACCTGGGCGGATAGCATGTCCCAGGCCATCAGGCGAGACGAGTTTGACTGTACCGCAGGGTATTACGGTCTTCTGTCGTCCGTGAGCATCAGCGCCGGGGGTGAATCCCTTCCAGTCGGAGGGGCAGTGCACCTGGATCATCGGGACGGTCGTCGGTGTCGCGGGCGTGTTTGCCATCAGAGGTAGACCTGTGCCGTGTTGCGGGTGATCGTGAACAGATAGTAGTTGCGGTGGCCGGTGGCTTTCGCGTGGTCGACGTCGAACATGCCACCCTCTGCGGTGTGGTTGTCGGCCCGCGCGATCGGGCCACGCTCCCGGCAGGTCCGGCACTCCAGCAGCGCGAACTTCACCTCGTAGGCGTCCGGGCCGATCTCCTCAAGGGTGTCGAGCTGGATGGGCTTGTGGACCTCGACGGCGGTGTCCTCGACCTCCTCGTCGTTGTCGCAGGAGCCAGGGTCGGAGTGGTGTGTGCCGCAGCGGTCGCAGTACACCGCGTCCAATTCGGCTTGCTCGTCGTACAGTTCGGGCATCTCTGATCTCCTTTGTGTGTGCGGGCCTGGTGGTCAACCCCTCGTCCGGCCACTGGTCCGGGCGGGAGGCAATGATCAGGACTCACCATTCGACCGCGCGGAGGTCATGCTCCCGAAGCAGAGCCTCCTGCTGCTCGGCGTCGTCGGAGTTCAGGGCATCGATGATTGCCGTACCCAAGTCGGCGTCGGTGAGCAGCGAGATCTCGGTGCGCGAGTAGGTGATCATTGAAACTCCTGTGTGAGTTGGGTGTTCTGGTGGTCAGCGCCGCGCCCACCGGAGCGGGTGCGGCGCAAAAGAATCAGGCGTCTGCGCGGCGGCCGGGCGTACGCGCATTCCGTCGAGGTGTTTGGCCTCGTCGACCGCCGTGGCGATATGCGGCTTTATGGACTGTGTCGCGTTCTGCCGAATCGATCGATGCGCCGCGGTCGTGCGGCCCGCCGCCCCGGATGCCCCGGCGATCGTGCTCCTGGCCCCCGGATCATCGAGCAGTCCGACGAACTCGACGAGCAATGCGAGGGTTGCCTGTGGATGTTCGACGTGCGTGGCCTGATGCCTCGCCCACTGTATATTGCGGTCGAAACCGCTACGCTCACAGGCGAACTCGTCACCGGTTGCTATCATCACGGGCTCGTCAGGCTGGTCCTGCGGCAGGTCGACCATCGCGCCGGGGAGTTGTACGCGGCGCGAATGCGCCCGTGCATCAACCCGCTGCCGGTCGAGGAATACAAGCTCACCGGAGAACTGGGCATACGGGTGGGGCCGACAACCGGTACCGCCGAACTGTGGTGGCCCCGCTCAATTGCTGGCTATCGGCTGAGTGTTTCCACGTGTTCTGCGCTCTGATCTGCGGTGATGGCATGTCCCGCCGAAGCGGGTGTGGCCACGCTGGTTAGTCGAAAACTTCCCATTCGACCGTGCTGGCGAGGTGAAGCGCGGCCACGGTGTCGATGCCCGGAAAGCGCAGCCGGTAGCCGGCGCGGCAGTCAGGGCAGCGGCGGGACTGGAAGTCGACGACGGCGAATCCCTTGGCGCGCTGGGTGATCTGCCATTCGAGGACGTCGAGGTCCAGATGCACGAGGTGGCGGCAGCAGGGGCTGCCGGTGACAATCTGCCGGGGGCTGCGATTGGCTTCGCGGACGACGATCGTGCCGGGCTGGAGGTTGATGGGCCGATAGGTCTGGCCGAGTTCGAAGCGGCGCTGCTGGGGTGCGGGGCGGGTGTGGTCCATGTCGGATCCTTTGATGACGGGCTGTAAGGGGCGGGTGTTGCTGGGGCACAGTCGGTCTGCGGGCTGTACGGCTTGCTGGCCGGTAGTCGGCCGCGGAGTTGGATGTCCGGGAAATCAGCTCGTGTGGTCCACGGAGGTGGGGCCGATCGTCGAGCACGGAAATCGACGCAGCAGGCCAGGCCCGCTCAGGAGAATCGGGTAGGGAGCTAGGAGATTCGCCGTACCTTCTGCGGCTGGTCAGACCCCTTATCGGAGCGGGCCTCGCCATCTCCCGTCGTAGTCCCCGGGATGTTCGGGCCGGTAGACGGCGACGCTCTCACCCATGCCTGCTGGCAGGCGGGTGCCTTCCCATACGGTCGTCAGCAGGTACCACGGCACGCCGCGTTCCATCTGGTCGCGTCTGGACACCTGCACAATCCGTTTGCGCAGTCGGGACGGGATCTTCTCGTCCTTCACGTACTGGATCAGGTCGTGGACGCTGTCGCAGCGTGGGCTGTACTCAACCCACTCGCTGTTGAATTCGTTTGGCACCAGGAGCCGTAGCGACTCGTGTGCAAGGTGGTAGCCTTCCGGCATTTTGGACCTCCTGGAGGTGTGGTCGACGGGTATACGGGAGATATCCGGCCGAGCCCTGGTGTGGGTAATCGGCGCCTCGTCGGGGCGTTGGGCGGCGAAGCGCACCCTTTGGGCGGTAAACGGGCCTGGTGCCGTGCCATGATCGGACGGCACCAGGCCGAGCAGATCTCGTGGCTGACTGCCAGCTGAAGGGGCCATGTCGTCAGCGTCGCCGAACGGGCACCACGGGTGATGAACAATGCAAATGGCATGTCCCGTGCTGAATCGAGGTCTCGTGCGACCGGGAAAGTAACGGTGTCTTCGTGCAATGAGGAATCGTCGATCATGTGAAGCGGCTACTCCAGGTGCTGAAGCCGGTCGAGCAGGTGCGGCGAATCCTCCGCCGAGCACACCGCCACGTGGCCCAAATCGCGGTGCGCGAGTGCCGCTGGCCAGGGGTGGTCCACCGGCCCCGGGGGCCGGAGGGGGAGGCAGGGGGCCGGTGGACCGATTCAGGTGGCTTGTGGCGGTCGCGAGGGTCAGCTGCCGTAGCCGCCGACGGGAGTCATGCGCTCGAGCTGGTCGCGGACCATCCTGGTGAAGTTGACGTCGGGCGGAGAATCGATACCCATCGCCTCGGCAGATGAAATGGCAGGCACCGCACAGGCTGCCTATGCAGCCATCCAGTCGATTCGCATGTATCCGCAACATTCGGTGTCGATTGCATTCGGCAGTTTGAATGTCTGTAGTGAATATTCCGATGCGCATATGCACGCCGATGGCTGTCGTTAGACGAATCGGCAGGGGCGCTTGCTGTTGTGGGTGATGCGGTGGATGTAGTGCGGTATGTTGTCGTGTCGATTCTGGCAGTGGATCATGTCGCCATCGATCCAGCACACGGTGAACTTGCTGCGCCCGTTGGCGTCTGCGCCATCCTCATCCGGCCGGACAAGGATTTCATCGGCAGAATTAAACTGGAAAGGTCTGTCCGTCAGTGCCCTTATCATTTCGCGCTGATTCCTGCCTTTCCCGCCTGGCCTGCGCTAATTCCAGAACTAATCTCCTCGAGTACGGCGAAGATGTCCGAGAGTAGATCGTTGGTCTTTTCGGTTGCCCTCAGAAGTTCAGCTGTGTCGTCCTGCTTTACTCGCTTGGAGAAGCGTGGCAGACGCCAGAGCTTTCGTTGTTTCGCTGCGGCGTTGCCCGCTCCGTTCATAGTTTCAACTATACGCCTCTATAGGGGTTATAGTTCAACTTGGGGGAAGTCACGGTTGTGTGACGAGGTTGCATACCTGGCTGAAGTTGAATCGCGCCGAGAACCGTCCGACCGCTCAGAGACCGAGCCCATAGGCATTGCAGCGCAGGCTATTGCACCGTCGACATGCCCGTCGCGGCGTGCCAGCGAAGGTGCGGGTGTGGCCGTCAACGTGCTGTGCTGCGGGTTGCAGGTGCTTCTGACCGACTTCACCGGGGCGCCGTCATCTGCGCTGGTCGCGTGTGGCCTGGCCGACATCTGCACGACAGCAGTTTTCGGGCCGACCGGCGGATGCCGCCCGCGCGGGTCCCGCGGCTGGTCGCGACCTTGCCGGGGTGACCATCGGATTACTCGGTGGCCAGCCCGCTGCCAAGCTATCTCGATCTCCGGCCGCGGCATCTTCGCTTTCGCTGTTGCCAGAGCCCAGGCCGGGACCGGCGAGGGCCCTGACCTGTGCGGATGACAGGTCCCCCGCGTGGGATATGACTCGGTCTCGGGCGGGTCATCATTACGGGTTCAACTGACCCTATGGACGCCGAGAATCTCTGCAGAGCAAGGGATTCAGTGGGTTTCGGGATTGGCAATGCCGAGCAGCTGCACCCGCTGGTCGCGGAAGCTCGACGAGAGCTTGCAGCGCAGCAGGATTGGCCGGGAGTGAAAGGAGAAGGTTGCCTCCCGGTCAAGCAGGCTGTGCCGCACCCATTTGCGATGGCGCGCCGCGTTCGAATGCCCGGCGCTCCTAACGCCTGGTCTGCCAGTGTGATGTCACTCTGGGAATGACTACGGATGCAGGCAATTTCACCCGAGACGGCCGTCGCCGGAGAGGAAGTACTACCCTGTGGGCACCAACGAATTCACGTGCTTCGCGAACCCCTCGCCGCGCATGGCCGCCCTTCAGCGAGACGCAATTCCAAGCCGATCAGCCAGGCGACTGTGCGGCCGGGTGGCCAACGAGCAACTCACCGAAGCTCGACTGGCGCTGGGGTGGACACAGGCAGAACTGGCCGCCGCGGTGGCCGAGCACATTCTCGCAAGCACCGGAAAAACCACGGGCATAGATGCCGACTACGTCTCGCGGCTCGAGCGGGGCCTGATCAGCTGGCCTACGAGGGCGACCCGGTGCGCGCTCGAGGTCTTGCTGGGCCGGACCGCGTGGGAGCTGGGGCTGGTCAACCGGCGCTTGGGTGGCCCTCGCCGTCGGCGAATCCCCGGCGCCGGCGGTCGTGGCGAGACAGCTCCCCGCCCGTCGGCCCGACCCCTATGCCTGGTGATCGGCAGCATGTGCAGTGTAGACATGAAATGCCTTGGCACTGTTCCCTATCCGGGTATGGCCGGTGAACTTGAACCCGGCCGTGCTCAAGGCTTCGATGATCTGCTGCCGTAGCTGCAGCCTGGCCGAAGTGCTGACGGGCAGGGGCCCATGTAATCGGAGTCGCCGAGACCGACCACCACTCGCCCTCCCGGACGCAGCAGGCGGGTCAGCCCTGTGAGCGAGCGCCCGCAATCGTCGTCGGTCAGGTAGTACGCGGTATTCACGGTCATCAGTGCGGAAAGCGCTGCTGGGCAAGGGAATCTGCCACATCGGCGCGTGGGAAAGCTGCATGTGACCCTCATACAGACCCTTCGCCTGTCGCCGACTTTGATGCATGTCAGCGAAAAGTGTTCCACTGGAGGTGATTCCCTCCAAGCTCCGGGCGTTATTCCGGTACTTCGACCGTTCAACAACCCGCTGCACGAAGCGATGCTGTCCGGCATGGCTCGGTCGATATCGCTCGATTCCACCCCCGGCCTGCGGGTCGGATCGCTGTTCAGTGGTGTGGGCGGCCTGGACCTGGCCGCTTTGAGCCTGTTCCCGGGCGCCGCGATCACCTGGCACTGCGAATCCGACCCGGCAGCGTGCGCCGTACTGGCCCGCCACTGGCCTGCCGTGCCGAACCTGGGCGACATCACCCAGGTCGACTGGAGCGGCGTCGAGCCGGTCGACATCCTGACCGCGGGGTTCCCCTGCCAGGACGTCAGCGCCGCCGGCCACCGCGCCGGGCTCGGACCGGGCACACGCTCGGGCCTGTGGTCCCACGCCGCCGCCGCCATCGAGTCCCTGCACCCACAGTGGGTGCTCATCGAAAATGTCAGGGGTCTACTCCATGCCCGTGCCCAAGCAACCGTTCGCGACCTGGAACCACACGGCAATGCAGTGGGAGACAACCGATCCCAACCCGGCAGGCGGGCCTTCGGCGTCGTACTCGGCGATCTGGCCAGCCTCGGGTTCGATGCGTGCTGGACAGTGCTACGCGCCTCTGACGTCGGAGCCTGCCACCAGCGCGCGCGGGTGTTCATCCTCGCCCGCCCGGCGCCGCCAAGCCGGCGAAGCCGCCAAACCCGAACGCACCGATAAACACCACGCCCGCTCGGACCGGCTGCTGCCCACGCCTACCGTCGCCGACGCCACCGGGGGCCATCGCTCACGCTCGGGCACAAGGGCAAGAGAGCTACTGCTGGGCGGCATCGCCGCCGCCGCTGCCCAAGGCAAGCTGCTGCCGACCCCGCGCGCAAGCGATGGTACCCACGGCAGCCCAGGCCAGCGCGGCAGCTCCGGCGATCTCATGCTGTCCTCGGCGGTGATCGCGATGCTCCCGACACCCAAAGCCAGCGACAGCCGTCGCAGCGACAGCGATGCCGAGTGCCGCCGCCGATCCCCATCGCTGGCCGCGATCAACGCACTGCTGCCCACCCCTACCGCCTCGGATGGCAGCGGCGGTGGTGTGCACCCCGACCGCCGCCACGGCCACACCCGCCAACTCACCGACTACGCACTGCTCGACGGCAGCGACCGCTGGGGCTGCTACACGCTAGCGATCCGCCGCCAGGAACTCCTGTCCCGGCCCGCGCCAGCAGCAACCGAACCGAACACCCACGGACGGCCACGCCTGGCGGCAGCGTTCAGCGAGTGGATGCTGTGGTGGCCCGCCGGATGGGTCACCGACCCCGACCTCGGACTCTCACGCCGAGACCAACTCAGGCTGATTGGCAACGGCGTGGTGTGTCGGCAAGCCCTCGCGGCCTTCTCCCTGCTGCGCACACAACTGTGTGCAGCGGCGAACGAGACCGAATAGCCCGGTCGGCTCCGTCACGAAGGACATTGGGGTGAGGCCCTGTCGGTTGTCGGGTGGGGATGGCTCGGCGGAACCGTCGTGAGGCACGCGCCCGGCTGAGCTGGTCAAATCCAGATCAGGCTGACCAGGACGACGCGGCGTTGTTCTTCGAGGATCACGTATGTCGCGAGGGCTTCGTTGTTCGGGCCGAAGGTCATTTTGCGCATGGCGCCGTCGGGATTGCTGGGCTGGTAGGGCTGTCCGGCCCCAGGGGTGAGTTCGAGGAAGGCGATCAGCTCGGCGAAGTGTCCCAGGAGCTCGGCCGGCATTGTCTGGAGAGATTCGCCGACCTCAAGGGTCTGCTCGTAGGAGTACAAGCGGGGTTACTGCGCCAGTCGTGCGGTGATCGACGCGCGGGCCTGAGCGGCGCTGATGGTCGGTACCGGATTGCCCAGCTGCAGATCCTGGACTACGGCGAGCATCCGTTCGTGGGCCGGGCCGCCCTGGCGCTGGGTCATGTCGGCGATCTCGCGCCATGCGGCGAGTACCGCCAGCACGCCGGTGAGGTTCAGCGATTCGGCCGCCGCAGTCATTTCCTCGCGGTATTGGCGTTCGAATTCGGCGCGCTCCGGTCCCACCAGGGCGTCTCGGATCGCTTCGGGGGTGGTCGGTGCAACCAACGCGGGAGCGACCGCTGTGGTGGGCCTGGGCAATGCCATGTTCATCACGATAGCCTGTGATTCGGGGCTCCGGGCGCTCACCACGAGATGGGACGACCGGCCGGTCCACGAACAGCATCTCCTGCTGAAGCTCGTGCGTGGTGGCGGCCTGGCGGACAATGGCACTTCGAGCCAGGGGAGAAGCTTGTGGTCGAGGACGGTATGGAGGAGTGGGTTCCGCCGATCCCGCCGACGGCGGTGGCTGGCGCCGCATTGGGCCCCCGCAGGGGCCACCACGCTGGGCGGGTCAGGGGAGAGGCTTGGCGGAATGCACTGCGCTGCCTTGGATATTCACGAATCCCTGACGCTCGAAGAATCGGCGCCGCCACCACTGGCTCGGCTCGGTGTCGATAGCCACGGTCAGCCTCGTACCGGCCTGTTGCGCCCGCTGAGCGAAAGCGGACGAGAAACCCGTCAAGTACCCCCGGCCTGATGAGCAACCAGGCGAATCCAGCCGTCGTCCGTGGTCAATGTCCAACGCGGGTGTGAGATCGACTGTCCTGCAGACGATAGCGATCGAGTTCGTCAAGCAGGCACCGGTACGCATCTTCGGTTACCAGCGGGCTTGAGGCGTCACACACTTCGGTGGCCATTGTGGTCGACTGTCCATCCTTCGGGTCTGACCTGTGCAGATGGCAGGTCCCCGGTCGGTGGAACCCGCCGGCCAGCTTTGCAATATGTAGCTGCGGTTGGCTGCAGTAACTACACGGCACCTGGTGGTTCGGGCGCTTTCTGCGGGGTCAGTGCACCGGCGGTAGACGGATCCGCCTGCACCGACGGCCGGTTCATCGCCCCGCCTCGGTGGGCCATGTGCCGTGCTCGACCGGTCCGGCGGGGCGGGTGGTCTCTAGGGGGTCGCCGAGCACCGCGCGCAGCTCGGCCATGGGGATGTGCTGCCAGATGATCCCGTCGCCGACCCGGACCCCTGCGGTGACTCCTGGTGGGGCGGGCAGGATTTCGGCGAACCGCTCGGGGCTTGTGCTGTCGGCAAGGTAGTGCTCGATCACGCGGCATCCGGGCCTGACTCGCTGGAGGGCCGCGTAGACCTTTCCGGTGGCGTTGGTCACCGAGGGGCCGTCGTGGCCGATCTCGGTGACCACGCTGATGTAGCCCTCGGGGGTGTGCCAGGTGCGGCAGGGCCGCCACACCAACCGGTGGTCGTCGAAAGCGGTGCAGCAGATCGGCCCGGTGTCGACCAATTGCGCCGCGGTGTGTGGCTGGTTCACTGCTCGACCTCCCGGGACCGGATGATCCGCAGCACCGCCGCAGCCATGGCCGGATCTTCGGTCACCTCGGCCATGGTGTGAGCGCCCGCGGCGAGGACGGCATCGATCACGATCCGCGCGGGGGTGTCTCGGTCCAGGCATCCCCCGTCGCCGTGCGCGGGAAATATCACCGGATCCGCATCGGTTTCGCCCGTGCCGCGCAGCACGATCATCGAGGCGACGCCGCGGCCGCGGCATATCGGGCACAACCGAAGCGCCCAATCCGGCCCCTCGGTCTGCGGCCCACTCTTGCGTTCACTCACAGCAGAGCTCTTGTCCGCCATAATGTTTCACTCCAATCGGTTCGGTAATTCTGCGGTGCTGTACTGCTTACTCCTCACTGCTTACTCCTCGTCGGCGACGCGCAGGGCCAGGGGTGGCGTCGCCCGCGACCACGGCTTGCCTGGTCATCGCGTGCCCTTTCACTCGATCAGGTCGCGGACGGCTCTCCAGCTGGCGGCGAAATCGGTGGCGAGGAACCGGATTCCGCCGGCTCGCTGCACCTCGGAAACCGAGGTGGACCACTGGCCTACCGGCATTCGCAGCGCGATCCGGCCCCACCAGCGGCGCACGATCAGCCACCGGCGCCCGTCCGCAGTGTGGGCGATGTGGTGCCGTGCGCCGGTGGGCATGATGACGACGTACACGAGTCCGGCCGGGGTGGTCGCGGTTACATAGCGGCGCAGGGCGCCGGTCATCCGGCGCGGGGGCATGGCCTTGAGTTGGGTCTCGAATTGGGCGTACTCGCGGCGGCGGGTCGCCTCGGTGGTCATTGCGTCCCATCCTCTTCGTGAAGTGCTGGTACACCGCCCGACTACTGCGTGCGGTCGGCCGCTTCGATCGTGGCGTGATAGGTCCGGGTCTCCGATGGTGATGTGCGAGTAGTAGCAGGCGGGGCACTTACCATTCCATCTATCCGTTCCGTTCTTCCGTCCCAATTACCGGTTGCGTGTCCAAGCGCGGGGAAAATGGCTGCCCGAGCGGCTCAGGTACCAGTCAAGGGACGTCATAGCTGCGGTGGCTCGTTCGAACGCCTGCTCCCGGGCGGTGCCCTCAAGGGTCGGCATTTCGGCCATCAGGCTACGGAACTCGGCGATTAATGCGTCGGAGTCGAAGGGGGAGGCAGTGTGCCCGGTCAGCTTGTAGGAGACTTCAATGGCAGCGTATTCGTCAGGATCTTCGGAGAGCGTGATACAGCCCGTCATCCTCGTATTTGCAGTAGTTGATGTGGTCATCGTTGCTTTTCTGTCCGAGGCGGGCGGCTTTGCGCTTACCTCGCCGAATGGCCTGTGTCTCATCCTCGGCGGTGACGATGACAGAAAATTTCGGGAGTGATTCGCCGTCAACTATCTGGAGCGGCTCGATTGTGAGTGTCCAGATCTTGCTCTGAGCCTCGATGCTGGTCATGTTTCCCTCCGGTAGAGCACGATGTGGTCATCGGCGATAGCGTGCCGAGAGGTGCTCACTCTGCGCGCTTTTGGCCGGACCTGGAAATTCAAGTGGGGCAGGAGATCAGGCGATGACCAGAAGGTCATGAACGGTGTTGTAGAGGTCGCGGTCCTCGGGAAGGGCGAAGTATGCAATGGCCTCTGCCATCTGGGCAGCCTTGTCGAGGATCACGCGCTGATTGAGTGACAGCGGGGTGAAGCCGTCCTGGGCGATGAGGATGTCAGCGGCTTTCGAGACGAGTCGGCGAATCTCAGCCTCGACTCCGGGTGTCTGTGTGCCGATGCCGATTTCGGCGGTAACGATGTCGAACAGTGTGCTGTCGGCGTTGATAGTGGCGTTCATTTTCGACACCTTTCAGGCTCGTATGGGCACTGCGCTACTGTCACCCTTCTGGTTCCGGTGGCGCAGTGCGAAAAGGTTTAGCGTATTGGTGGCTAGCGGCGGAACAGCTTGCTCAGCAGTCCCTTTCGGGCAGGTGTGCTGCTGAATTCGTTGACAATCGCGTGCAGTTCGCTACTGATTCGCTTGGTGAATTCCGCGTCGGTCTCGCCCTTAGTGATCTTTTGGTATTCGGCGGCTGCGCGTGGGTCGGTCAAAGCGAGTTCGGCGATGAGTTCTTCGGTGGTCATGGTGTGCAGCGGGCGCTGGTTCATTTCTGCCTTTGCGTCGTTTTCGGCTGGCTTTCCCCGTTGCTCCAACAATACCCCCTATTGGGGGGTATTGTCTATTCGGTGTGAGATACCGGTTCTGTTACGTAGTGTGTTGACGACGGCGTAGCCCGTTGCATTGGTGTGCATTGTTGAGTTCTGCTGTATGGGAGTGTATTTGGAGTTGTGTTAGTTGGGTTATGTTGTTGCACAGGCGTTTGGGGTTGTTGTTGGCTCGCTAGCGAGGCGGTGTGGGGGTGGGTGGGTGTTGTTTTCCGTTCTGGGCGCGGCAGGTCCGGGATCGGCCCAGTCAGGGCGCCGGGCCGCTGCCCGCGTGCCCGGGCGACAGCGGTCCCCGACTGCGTCGGCCGAACCGAACTGACCAGCCCGCAGGACATCAACGCCGCCCCCGCACCCCGACTGTCGCGCCTCCCATCGCCAGGGATGAACCCGTACGGGTCACACTGAACGGCGCGGCGATCGCCGAATGCAACATCCCTGCTGTTCGCAAGCCCTGCGACTGCCCCGAGGACTCGGAATCGCTCGTCGGCGACATGGTGCATGCCCGCCACCGCCTGGGCTGACTCCACGGGGTACCACCCCAAATGCATGTGGAAGTACGAGGGCACCCTGTATGCGGGCGACGCGCGACGAATAGATCATCGTCGACGTCGACGGACGCGCCTGACCACTCCTGCGGGTCGGTGTGCTGCTAACAGTTGCGGGTCAGGAGGAAAGGCCTCGACACTCCTGTCGAGGCGTAACGAACCTGATGATCATCTGGGGGTGGGTGGCCGACGGAGTCGGCTCCTGCACGCACCTGAGGCGAGCCTTCTACCTGCGGCGATGACACGTCCCGGGGCAGGGTGCTGGCGTCAGTCGGGCGGCTGAGCGCAAGTCGATACAGCTCGGCAGCGTTGGAGATCGTGGCGCTGGGCCGGTGGCGGCGACGCGCAAACTCAGGAGCATTGCACAGCAGAGGGGATTTCGGCCTTGTAAGGTTGTTCGATTCGGGCTGTGTCGTTGCGTTCAGCATCCCCGCCACCAGGCGGTGCGGGCGCCGGCGAGGGTGTCGACGAACTGCTGCGCAGCGCGCTGAGCCTCGGCGATGGCTGGGTCGGTGGCCTGGCCTTCGGTCCGGCGTGGTCCCGTGCCGGTCGGTCTGCTCGGGCGGGTGTCCGCCGAGGGCAGTGGTGTGCGCACCCGGAGCCGCGGGTGCGGCTGGATCGGGTTCGCGAGTTTCCCGAATTCGAATGCTGCGAGCGCTTTTCGCCGCTGGGCGGCCCAGTTCGGCTCGCGGTCGGAGGTGGGGCTCGCCGAGATCATGTCGGCTCCGATGCTCGATGGTGCGGGGAGGGTGGGTGCCCGATCGGGTCGTAGACGGTGACCGGGACCGCGTTGTCGCACAGGTGCGCGACGATCAGAGGCTCGATCCTGTCCCAGGTGCCGCCGGCTAG
>NZ_BDBY01000244.1 GCF_001613225.1 Nocardia pseudovaccinii NBRC 100343 | reverse complement strand
TTCTGATGCCGTGCTGCCCGATCATGTTGGCGATGTGCAGATCCCGGCCGACGTCGACGAGTTGTACGGCACCCAGGCCGAAGTTGCTGGTGGCCCGATGACGGTGCCAGCGTCGGTACTCCCGCTCCGGTTGGGGCCAGCGTGCGGAGACAGCGACGACGAAACCACGCCCCCAGCGGCCTTCGTCATTGCAGATGTGGGCGATGATCCTGTGCCCGTGAGATTGTGGCTCGGTGGCGTCACCGGCAACGTACCGGATCGTCGTCGCGCTCATTCATTCCTCCCAGGGGCGAGGTTATCTGCAGGCACCGACACCGCACGCCTGCAACGAGCTGGCTGCGAATCGTGTTTCGGGTAGGGGAGGCCGTCGGAGGCCAGGACGGTGCGGGTGCGTTCGCCGCGATTGCGGCCGATACGGAGGGCGTACTTGTGGTTGCCGGGATGCTTGCGACGCTGGGCTCCGCAGGCGATGAGCGCCCTCGGAGAGCCAGGTGTGCCCGTCGACGCTGCCAGGGTCGGGGCCGGGCGCTGGTGTGCCATGGGAGCCAGGCGGGCCACGACGCCGTCAGCGCCGGTCTCCCGGCCGCCTTGGTCAGCGCGCGGCGGCTGATCTCGATGCCACTGGGCAGGTAGAACTTCCACGATGCTCGGCTGCGTCCGATGTAGGTCATGTTCAGGGCCTGGTAGACGCAGTCGTAGTGGCCGCGGTGGACCAGGCTTCCGGTGGTGGGCTGCCAGAAGCCGGAGGGGTCGCAGAACGTGGTGATTCCGCAGATTCCGTCGTCGACGGCCGAGCGTAGAGCGCGGGCGACGAAGAACGATTCGGCGTTGGCCGGCACTCGGTCGAGAAGTACGAGCCGGTTGAGCTCGAGTGCTTCGTGGCCGGGATCCAGGCCGGGGAAGACGTTGGTCAGGGCGGTGGCGCCGATGCCGAGAGTGAGCACGCCCACCAGTTCGGTCTCGGCCCAGTGCTGGTCGTGTTCATAGAGTCCGAAGGCGAACCGCATCTGCGGGAATGATCGCGAGTAGTGATGCTGGCAGACAAAGTGTTTGGCGGTCTGGTAACTGATTCTGGTGACGGTGTAGCGGTCAGGGGCGATCGGATCGCCGACGGGTCGGTAGACGCCGCGGGTGTCGCGCCAGCGCTGCGTCATGAAGGTCATGGGGCGCACTCTCGGGTGAGGACAGTGTCGGAAGGGAGCCGCGGAACCACATAGATCGCCTCCCTGAGCTGCGGAGACGACACGTCCCACCTGTGAACAGGTCCCGCAGCGTGCCGCGGTCAACTTCCGACCTCCCACTCGACGGTGGCGGCGAGATGAAGTGCGGCTGTGGAGTCGGCCTGCGGAAGTCGTATTCGGTAGTGTGCGCCGCAGCCGGGGCACCGTCGTTCCTCGTAGTCGGTGACGTGGAAACCTTTGGCGCGCTGTTGTATTCGCCATTCGAGGTCTGCGACGGAGAGGCGGACGAGTCGGCGGCAGCAGGGGCTGCCGGTAACGATGCTGCCGGGTGTGCGGTTGGCTTCGCGGACGACAACTGTGCCGGGCCGCAGAGAGCTGAGCCGGTAGGGCTGGCCGAGCTCGATCCGGCGGCGTCGTTTGTGAGTTGGATCGGAATGGGGCATATCTCCGGGCTCTCGGGTCGGTGGGTCAGGACATGGTCGGATCGGCGGCCGGAGCAGTGCCCGCGGATGTTGGTGTGCACGGCGCGGCAGTGTGGATGTGGCTGCGCAGGTCGTCGACGGCCTCGGCGAGGAAGTCGTGGTGTCCAAGCGGTACGTCCGGGGAGTTGGCCGGGCACAGGACTCGCCAGAGCATGCGCTGGGCGGGCCGGGTGATCCGGTGTCCGTCGTCGAGGACGTACAGGTTGGGCGTGACGCGCTGGACTGTCCATGAGGCGGCCCAGACCGGCCGTGGCGGCGGGTCCGTGATCAGCGGGGAGTCGCGGGCGGCGCGGCCGGAGTCGGTGATCGACCACCAGGTCCTGACGCGTTTGCGCACGCGGGCCTCGTGCCGTCGGGCCCATCCGCAGCGGGTCAGCGCGTGCAGGGTGCGCTTGTCGGTGGCCTGGAGCTGGCCCGTGCAGTCGGCGCTGTCCAGCGCGCAGAGCTGAGCTCGCGTCATCCGCGCGGCGCTCATCGAGGGCCTTCCGCGGTCTGCTTGGGCCCGGCCATGAGCTGACGGTCGAGGTCGACGGAGTCCGGGGACGTGTCGTCTGCGCTGGTAGAGGGCGATTTCTGGGCGAAATTTTGCCCTGCGCCGAAGAGGTCGAGGTCCATTTCCAGGATGGGGGTACCGAGCCAGGTCGCGGGCAGTCCGGGGCCCGTCGACACGATGGTGCCGGTGAGCCAGGCCCAGAGGTTGCCGCCGAGTTCGTAGAGCTGGTAGCGGCTTTGGATGTAGATGCGCCGGTTGCCGTGGAAGCCCGCAGTGCCGGTGTGCCGTTCCCGGACGCACGCCAGAAATGGGTCGGTGAGCTCTGACAGCTCGGCGAGCACCTGGTCGACGATGTCGGGGTCGACGTCGTCGGCGAGGCTGGCCTGCAGGCGCCACGGCGGGCGGTAGCGCGGGCGGCTGGTCCGCTGGTCGAGCGAATGCGCGAGGACGCTCAGCGCGTGGATGATGTGGCCGCCGCCGTCCGCGTGGTTGCGGTAGTCGCACACCTCCGCGGCCCGGTTGTATTCCACCACGTCACGGAGCGCGGTCAGGAAGTCGTCGGAGGCGGGGGCGATCGAGCCTGGGCGGCTGTTGCCGATGT
>NZ_BDBY01000243.1 GCF_001613225.1 Nocardia pseudovaccinii NBRC 100343 | reverse complement strand
CGGCGGCGCCTCGGCGGCGTTTGCGGAATACGACGGTGCGAAGGGGTGTCCATTCGGTGGCGACACGGTGTTCAGGTAGTTCGACGACCCGTCCGCCGCAGGCTGCACAGGACCCGAGCTTCAGCCGTGCGTTCACGATCGGCTCGCCCGCCGCGCCGTCCCCCGCGGGGACAAGCCGCGGCCCGGGTCGAAGACGCCGTTCGCGTTCGTCGGGCGGGAGATGGTTGTACAGGTGGGGGTCGAAGTCACGGTCGACGACACAACCTGCCCCGAATACGCGGCCGGCGAACCGGTCGAGCAGCGCCTGGTCCCATGCATCGGGCGTGGTGACGAGTTCTTCGAAGTCGGTGCCGCGAGCGATGACGCCGGCGCGGAATTCGAGTAGGTAGTCGCGGTCGAGCTGGATTCCGGTCTGGCCCAGGGTGACTGGCGCCCTCCTGATCGGGCACAGGTAGCGGCCGCGGTTCGGCCCGAGTTTGTGGCTGTAGAGCCAGCTGCCGCATTCCGGGCAGCGATAGAAGCTGACCTTGTCGAATCGCGGGATGCGCAAGGTGACCGTCGTCTTGCAACGCAGGCACATGGCGGGTACGCCACCGCCGGACCACGCGGGCACGGCGTCGAGCGAGATAGTCATGAGGCTCCTCAAGAAGAAGGGGACATGTCGTCCGTGCTGGTCAGGCCGTAGAAATACGCCGCGCCTTCAGCTGGCGGCTCGCGGCAGCTGCTGCGACCCACGCTCTGCCGGGCACAGGTCGTGGGCTGCGAGGCAGGCGTGGACGCCCAGCCCGGTGATGCCGCCCTCGGCGCGGGCGAGCAGCGCGAACGCCTTGGCAACCGCGTTCAACGCCGGGCCGCGCTTCTTGCCGCCGTACTGCAGATCGTCGCCGTGGCTGCCTATTACCTCGGCCGCGGCGCTGGCTTCGCGCTGGATCTTCTCGTCGGACCAGGCCCGTACCTCGACGATCCACATAGGGATCAGCGCGATCAACGCGTTGGCGAAATTGTCAGCGAACCGCTCCTCTGTCGGTGGGCGCTTGGCGGGCCGGTCGACCAGGACGACGCGGCCGAACGGCGATCGGGTGGTGATATCGGACTGAGTGGTCATGGCGGGGTCTCCTCACGATTCGACAGGGCGGGCAGGCCGGATGACCTGCTGATATGGCAGGTCCCCGGTGCGGGACTGGCTCTGTCAGGCGGCGCCGGCGGTCACTGCCTCGACGAGCAGCTGCGCGAGGGCGGCCTCGCCGATCCGCGCGTACAGGTAGGGGATCTGCGCGGTGAATCCGGCGTTGTGCATCTCGCTGAGTTCGTGGAGCTGGTGATCGTCGACCACACCGACGAGCACGGCGGGGTCGAGCTCGTGCGCGTGGGCCAGGTCTTGCAGCCGCCGGATCGCGGCCGCGTCAGCGACAGCGCGGGTGATGAGCCGCTGGAAGCGCTGGTGCACAACGTCTTTGCCCGCTCTGTCCCATTGCACGCGGTGGTCGTGGTGGTCTTGGATGAGTTCGACGTGTGCGAACAGGTCGAGGTCGGCCTCATCGATGTGGTAGGTGATCAGGCCCTCGGGCGTCGCCATGTACAGGACCGATCGCGTGGGCTCCTTGGGGTCGTTGTAGGCCCGCACCGCGGGGTAGACAGTGGTCAACAGGGCGATGGGGTGGGCGCGGTCGCGGTAGAGCGCCCGGATGACCGCGCTGTCCTTGTTCGAGCTGGCGGCCGTCATCCCCTCACCCCGTCCTGGGCGCGCTGCGGGGCTTGCTGCACCGGCGCTCGATGGGCGACTGTGGCGTAGTCGCGTTCACGCAGGAATCGCGAGACGCTAAATGTACTGCGGGGCAGCACTTCCCAGGTATCCCCGAACGGGTAGTACTCGGCCGGATTGATGAACCCGGCGCGCCGGTGCACTACGTCGCGCACCGTGACCGGAGCAGGCAACCGCCGACCGCCGACCGCCACGAGGACATCATTCGACCGAATCGCGGCCGGAGCGACGACGACACCGTCGGCGACCTCCACGAGATCGGGCGATGATGCGGTCTTCGGCCGCTCGCTCGGAGAGGTCAGCTCCTCGGGCGCGATCAGCCGGGGCTCGTCGCTGGGCGTGCCCCAGCCGTGGGACTCGCAGGTCAGCCAATACCCATCGATGCGGAGTAGGTCACCTCGTGCCACCGGACGGAGCGTGCGGTGGTCGAAGGCGACGGCCAGGGCTATGTCGATCTGGGCGGCGTTCTCGATACCCGCCGTGAAGTCCATGACGCGCTGTGCGGTGTCGGTGACATCGGCAGCGTCGTGATCGGCGGCCGGGCGGCAAACGAAGACCTCGACGAGTTCGTGACCGTGGCGATAGCCGACGAGGACGCCGGCGGGGCGAGCGCGGGCGTCGAGGGCGACGTTGTGGAAGATCTCCACAACAGGAGTGCGGTTCATGAGCATTTCCCTCCAAGTCGAAACGGAAGTGCAAGGCAGAAAGGCCGGGGTCCTAGAGCACGCCCGGCCGGTCGGCGGGGAGCTACGGCAGGCGGGTGAAGTCGGTAACGGCGGCGGTGACGCGCAGGGCCTCGGCGAGATTGGTCACGGGGCGCAGGGTGGCCGCGAGATCGGCATCGGCACCGCGCGGCAGCTCGCTGGCGTGGGGCACCTGGATCGGAATGGCCGCTGCGGCAATCCAGTTCGGCCCGCCGTCCTCGGCCCGGGGGACGGTGACCCGTAGGGTCGATTCGACGACCAAGCGCACCTGCTGCCAGCTCTGCGCGCTGAAGTCGCGGTGGACGGCCAGGCGTTTGGACTTGACGTAGACGTCGCTGGACGCGCGGGCGAGAAACAGCCGGATGTGGTCCTCGGTGGGGCCGTCGATCCAGCTGACGGTGACCTGCTTGCCCTGCGCGAGCGCTGTAAAGGCAGCATGCGGCCAGCGCTTGTCGAGGGTGGCGCGCAGCAGCAGCGCAGCCGACACGCGCCGATCCACCGCGGGGACGACCGCGGTGTAGGACTCGACGCGCTCGAGATGCCACACGTGCAGGTAGTCCCAGGCCCGGGTGACACCGATTCCGCAGGCGTCGGCGTCGCGCTGCTTGCTGTCGAAGAAGTCGACGACCTCGGCAGCGGTCATGTGCTCACGAGAAGCGTCGACATCGAAGATGCTGGCCGCGATGTCGCGGATTGCGTTCGCGCGGATGCGCGTGTGAAGCGTGAAGAGTGGATTGGTCATGCGGCGATGTCTCCTGTCACAACGGCGTTGAGCATGTGGAAGGCGTTGCGAGTCGCAGCGGCGAACTGCATGAACTCGACGACCCGATCGCGGTGCGCGAGGACCTGGCGGCGCATCTCGGCGGCCTGCTGCGGGCCGTCAGCGTGTCGCAGGGTGTCGCCGCAGAAGGTCAGGACGTTCGGGCCGAGACCCCAAATGACGGCGTTGACCGCACAGATCGCCGCCGCGTACCGGTCGATGTCGGTCATGGACCACAGGTAGTTCGCCGGATTGCCGCCCAGCGACCGAATGTGTTGGGCGGCAGAGCGAATCATGCCGCCGGAGCCCGCGGAAGGCTCCTCGAAGCTGCGCCCGGCCGGGGGAATCTCCGAGCCGATGACCAGCTGCGCGATCACATCCGAGACCGGCTGCGGAGTGTGAAATTCGCCTTTGGCCTTGCGGTCGCCTGGCGCTCGGAGTTCGACGAGGACAGCGCCGAGCATGTCGGAATCCGAGCGCATATAGGGGTCGCGATGGCCGGTGATGCCGAGCAGGCCGTAACGGAACGCGGCGCGCATGATGGCCCGGACGCTGGCGAGCATCTCCAGGGTGGGGTCTTCCTTGAGCCAATCGTGGATCGGCCGGGCCATTTCGATGAGATACGGCTCGCGGAACCACAATGCGCCCCAAACGACCTTCATGGCGAGGACCAGCTCGGCGTCATCGAGTTCGGCCCACTGCGTCGCAAGGTCGGGGCCGTCGGGGTCGGCGACAGCCAGCAGGGACAGGGTGGCGACGGTGCCGAGCGCGATATCCATCCGGCTGCCGTAGGAATGCCCGTACCAGGCGGTGGCCACCGTTTCGGCGATGCGCCGCTCTGTTCGTTCGTGCATGGTCGGGCCTCCTGTTGGGTGCATGCGAGCGCGGCCGGGCATGGCTGTGCCAGCGGCTCGAAAAGGGGGAGTGAGAAGCGGACGAGGCCGCAGGTCGCGGCGTCTGCAGCGCTGGGAGAGAACCCGGGGTGAACAGTGCCCAGCGGGTTTCGAAGTCGCGGGCTGCCGATGTGATTCGGTCAGCTGGCGAGGGGGTTCACTGTTCTCGCGGCGAGTATTCGGCGGGTGAGATGATCTGCTGCTGGTACGCGCCGGCGACCTGTTCGGCGGATTCGACCGGAACGTGGCGCTTCGTCGCGCCGGGAATCGGCAGGTGCGATACGTGCCGCCAGTCCGCATGCGGACCTCCATGGTGGGGACCGGGGTCCACCGGAGTTCGGATTCCGGCGCGGTCAGTACCCATCCCGGCGGCCGCGCGACCTGTAGGTGATAGCTCGTGCCGTCGTGTTCGAAATGCCACGAGACGGCGCAAATGCCGTCGGAGCGCACGAGATCAGCCATTACCGGACCTCCTGACGGATTTCGGTACGTTGGCCCGCGTGCACCCGCGAGGGGGATACGAAATCGTCGTATTCGCGGACCGGATGCACATACAGGAACCCCATAGCCGACAGGGACACTCCCGACTGGCCTGCGTTACCCGGCAGCGTGTACCGGATGCGCGCTCCGGCTTCGTGGTCGGTCTCAATTCCCTCGACACAGACACCAGCGACGACGATTCCGTTCGTGCATATAAACGTGACCCACTTCGCTATCAAGTCGGTCGGCTCCTGGATCTCATGTCCGCCGAAGTTCATGGGGGGCAAAGTCATTTTTCGACTCCTCTTCGCAAGGATTTTCCGAGCTAGTTCAGGCAGGTTTGATCAGCACTCGTTTATGCCGTTGGAAAGCGGCTCGAGCGCGTCGATGCGTGTGAATCGATTCGGGTTGGTGTACCGGTGCTCGGGGCGGGTGAGGTCGATGTCTCCGAGCGCGTCGATGTGCCCGGTTCCAAGGCCCCGACGCCGGGGCTTCCAGCTGTCCGGCTGTGTCAGTCGAGCCAGCGTGTTCAGCAGTTCGGTCGGCGAGTTGGTGCAGAGGTCGGCCCCTGCGGTAGCGGCCTTGTCGGGCGTCAACCGCCGGTTGCGGCCGTTAGGTCAACTATACCCCTATGACAGGGGTATGGTCAACTCTGGATGTGCTTCGATCGGTGCAGCCCGCACGTGGTGGTGACCGGCGCCGGCGAGATCACCACCGTGCGCCCGCCGCCGGAGGACAGTCCGACCAGCACAAATGACACGTCCCCTCCCGTCTGCCTCCGCCGGCAACTGTAGGCGCGCCGGCGTTCGGCAGGTCGGCTAGATGGGCCGAAAGCTGGGGTGGTCGATGGATAGCGTGAACGTTGGTCACCTCGTCGTGTTGCCATCGGCGAAATCCTTTGGGCAAATGGGGAATTTGCGACGGCCGGGCGTAGAAGATCGTCCAGGTGGCGAGGGTGGTTGACGCCGTGGTGGAAAGATGGCTGGGTGCACCGGGCAACTAGGCCCTGCCCGGTGCACCCAGTCATGGTGTTGGGGGGTCAGCTCTTGGACCGCAGGATGGTGTCGGCGTGCGTCCACAGCGCACGGTTGAGCTGGGTGTTGGACCCGATGGCCTGGATCGGGCGCGTCTTAGTCGGGCGGCCCTTGGGAGTGATGCCCGCCATGCCGCCGCCGACGACGTTGCGCTGGATGATGTTGAAGGTGGCCCACAGGGTGTGCGGTGTCTCCTCGAAATTGCGCGCGACGAGCAGCTCCCGGGCCGGAACGGGTGCGGGCCGCACCTCGGGGTTCCAGCGGATCTTCAGGGCGGCCTGAGCGAACCTGAGCCGTTCGGCGTCGGTCAAGATGATCGCGTTCATGGCATCGCGGGAGGCGTCCACCAGGGCGAAGTTCTGCACGATGGCGCGTGCGGAGTGGATGACATCCTTGATCATGATCCGGCCGTTGTGCCGGAGCCGGATGTCGTCGAACTCGCCGCCGACGACAAGGCCGTTGCCGCAGGCCTGCCGCCACCGATCGGCGCGCAGGCTGAGCGCTCGGGTGCGGTCGTGGCTGGTGTCGAGTGCGAGTTCGTTGAACTCGCCTCGACCTTGCTGATCCGCGGAGGCGGAACGCATCCGGACGATATGGCGGGTGTACTCGCGTCGATCGGGTGTACGAGTGCGTGACTGGGCGGCCATGTACACCTCGAATCCCTCTTCGCGCAGTGCGTCGACCAGTTCGGACGTGGGTAGGTAGGCGTAGCTGTCGGTAACCGCGTGGTGAGCGTGGCTAGCGAAGACGGCGGGCACAACGTCGCGGATCTCGGCGTCGGTAAGGGGCCGGTCGGCGCGGACGCTGGCGAATTTGCGGGGCATGTCGATGGTGGTATGCATTGATACTCGGTCCTTTCAGCGAGGGCAGGAAAACCAGGCCAGATGCCTGTAGCGCATTGGCTATCAGCGACGGAACAGCCTGCTCAGCAGACCTCGACGGCGTGGCGCGGTGCTGTCAGCGATCTGGTTCAGCTCACCGAGGATTTGATTGCGGAACTGAGCGTCGGCCTCGCTTCCGAAAGCCTGGCGAAACTCCGCAGCTACTGCGGGATCGGTCGAGGAAAGCTCAGAAATCAGTTCCCCGGTGGTCATGCTGCGACCCGGGTGATCAGCCATTGTGTAACCCCTTTTGTGTTATAAGTCGGTAGAAAATGTTGCGGCCGGGTATCAGACCGTCTTGTTCAGCGTCGCTTTTTTGCGACTCAGGGCATCGATAAGGTCGAGGTTGCTGCGCACTACTGCATTGAAGTCGGGCGAGCGCGGCCCATTTTGTCCGTCCAAGCCTGGGATTCTGCGGGGTGTCTCGGCGAATTAGGCCGCGCGGCGCGGCGAGTTTGCGGCATTTGAGGTTGGTGTTCCGGAACCCGGAACACCAATTCTTACAACTCGACGAGGTGCATACCCTCGGGGACATTTGCGTGAGTGTCGATCCAGAAGGGTTCCATCTCCAGTCGCCGCACCGCCCGGCCACCCGCCGCTGCCAGGGCTTCATTGTCGGACTCGTATATGCCCGATTCACCCTCGACCTGCCAGATGAAGTACGATACGGCCTTCTTCGCGGGCGCTTCCACCGCGTCGGCTTCGAACTCATCTTCCATATCGCAGAACATGCACATTGTGGTTTTACCTTTTCGGTTGGTTTGATGACAGCGGAGAAGTGGCGTCAGAGTCCGAATTGCTTCCTGAGTTTTTTGTTGAGGAT
>NZ_BDBY01000242.1 GCF_001613225.1 Nocardia pseudovaccinii NBRC 100343 | reverse complement strand
TCGAGCTTCTTGCCGAGTACGCCGCCCGCGGCATTGATCTGGTCGACGGCCAGCTTGGTCGAGTTGGCGACGGTGACCTCGGAGATCGCCATGGTGCCCGACAGCGAGTGCAGCGAGCCGATCTTGATCGAGTCCTTCGAGGTATCGACGCAGGACGAGGCGTTGGAGCCGCTGCTGGACGCGTCATCCTTGGCGCCACAGCCGGTCAGCAACAGACCGGCGAGTGCGACGGCCGTCGGCGCGACCAGCGCCTTGCTGACGCGGCGCGAACGCGATCGACGGATATCACGGGATTCTGGCATGGAGCGCCACCCTTCTCACTTCATCAGGTGTTCGGCGGCGCTGCGTGCGCCGCGCCGAATACGCCCGCCTTTGCCCCGGTCACGGCTGTAGACCGGGTTGTATACAAAGGCTGTATTCGTGGTGCGAACGTTAGACAGAAGTTGTTGCGCCGGAATATCTCTCGGTGACGAGTCCGTTTCGCACGTTTCCGCGATGTGAACGTTTGCGGAAATCACTCGGCAAACCACTGTGAGGACCCCCACCTGCCTACGGTTGCGTAGCAAGACGGCGGTACGGCAGGCTCTTTTGTACAACGTCAAAACGCCGATTCCGCGGCTGCCCGGTCGTGGAGGCGTGAGTCCGAGGAGGACCGGTGGGTCACTACAAGGCGAACGTTCGGGATATCGAGTTCAACCTGTTCGAGGTGTTGGAACTGGACAAGCTCCTTGATACGGGTGCCTATGGCGATCTTGATTCGGAAACCGTGCGCGAGATCCTGGCCGAGGTGAAGCGGCTGGCCGAGGGGCCGGTGGCGGATTCCTTCGCCGCGGCCGACCGCGACCCGGTGGTCTACGATCCGGCCACCTTCTCGATTTCGGTGCCCGAACCAATGCGCAAGACCGTCCAGGCCGTGCACGAGGCCGACTGGAGTCGGCTCGGCATGCCGGAGGGCATGGGCGGCACGCCCGCGCCCGCCGCGGTTATCTGGTCGATCAACGAGATGCTCACCTGCGCCAACCCGGCCGCGAGCTTCTTCAATATGGGCCCGGTCATGTCCTCGGTGCTGTTCAATGTCGGCACCGAGCAGCAGAAGCAGTGGGCCACAAAGGGTTACGACCGCGGCTGGGCGGGCACCATGGTGCTGACCGAGCCCGATGCCGGTTCCGATGTCGGCGCGGGACGCACCAAGGCAGTCCGGCAGGAGGACGGCTCCTGGCATATCGAGGGCGTCAAGCGCTTCATCTCCGGCGGTGATGTCGGCGAGACCGCCGAGAACGTCTTCCACCTGGTGCTGGCTCGTCCGGAGGGTGCCGGTCCCGGCACCAAGGGCCTCTCGCTGTTCTACGTGCCGAAATTCCTGTTCGATCACGAGACGCTGGAACTGGGCGACCGCAATGGCGTCTACGTGACCGGTGTCGAGCACAAGATGGGCCTGAAGTCCTCGCCCACTTGCGAACTGACCTTCGGCGCGACCGATGTGCCCGCCAAGGGCTGGCTGGTCGGCGAGGTGCACAACGGCATCGCGCAGATGTTCCAGGTGATCGAGAACGCCCGCATGGTGGTCGGCATCAAGTCCACCGGCACGCTGTCGACCGGTTACCTCAATGCGCTCGACTACGCCAAACAGCGTGTGCAGGGTGCGGACCTGACGCAGATGGCCGATAAGGCCGCTCCGCGCGTCACCACTACCCACCACCCGGATGTGCGGCGTTCGCTGGCGATGCAGAAGGCCTACGCCGAAGGTCTGCGCGCGGTGTACCTTTACACCGCCGCCCATCAGAATGCCGATGTGGCGCAACTGATTTCGG
>NZ_BDBY01000241.1 GCF_001613225.1 Nocardia pseudovaccinii NBRC 100343 | reverse complement strand
ATTCGGGACAAGGGTGTGGCGTTCGCACACGTCAATGGGCAGATCGCCGCCTTCCTGGAGGCGAAGACCGGTCGCTTCGAAACCGAGCGGGCGCTGCTGGCGACCGCGGTCGCCGATGTGCGGGCGATGGCCGCCGCGCTGACCGGCTATCTGATGGCCTCCCAACAGGATCCGAAGGAGCTGTACAAGGTCGGGCTCGGCTCGGTGCGCTTCCTGCTCGCGGTCGGCGATCTGCTCATCGCCTGGCGACTGCTGGCGCAGGCCGAGATCGCGGCCGCCGCACTGGCCGCCGAAGCACCGGAGAGGGATCGGGCGTTCTATTCCGGAAAAGTCGCTGTCGCAAGCTTCTTCGCGAAGAACGCACTGCCGGAACTGACCGCGGTGAAGAACATTATCGCCGCGATCGATAACGACATCATGGAGCTGGACGAAGCCGCGTTCTGACTCAGCAGTTGGACTGGAGGGGCCAGCACTCGGTCGAACGGCGCGGCGGCGGCGAGGGCGTCACGCTGGTCGTCGAAGTGTCCGGGTCGCGGGCCGGATCAGCCGAATCGTGCGCGAGCGAGCTCGCGATCACGATGAGGACCACCACCATTCCGACCAGGGCAACCGCGAAGACCACCCACCCCGCCGCCGTCTGCCGCCTGCTCGGCGGCAGCGGCGCGGGGATGACGTGCCTGCGCAGCTCGCGCGCCGACGGCGACGGCGCTTTGGGCTGTACCTCGTCGAAGCCGTCCGCGAGCAACTCGGCGCGGGAAGGCTTTTCGGTGAGGCCGAGCGCATCGCAGGCCGCGACGACCCGATCCGCGGTCCAGCTACGCGGTCCGGCCGAGAAACCCTCGAGGTAGATACGGAGTTCGGTCGCGTCACGGGCGTTCGAGACGACGATATCCATGCCGGGGCGCAGATTGGTTCGAGCAGGCCGCACCGCGACCCCACGAAACGGCACGAGCACGATGGCGCCGCAGATGTGGCCCGGATCGATCAGCGCCCGCTCCAGCCGGGTCTTCACCGCATGCGTGCTGTGCTCCAGCTGATCGACGGGATTGCCGGAGATCTCCTCGTCCAGATCGGCGGGCTCCGCGCTGATCGTCCACGGACCGTCGCCCGGAATGCTCAGGATCCCGCTCTGGCGGCGGCGGAAGCCCTTGATATCGGTCACGGTAATGCCGCGCGGGGTCAGAATGATCGCATCGACGCGACGGGATCCGTGATCGCCGACCTCCAAGCCGACCAACGCGAGACCGGTCGTCGGATACGACCGCAGGCATTCGACGAATTCCTGTTCGGCCCCGGAGAGATCAGCTCCGGTCTTGATCTTCACCAGCATCGCGTATTCCCTACCCTCATCCGGTTCGACTCGGCGTCCCACCGTCCACCGCGCCGGTACTGATGATGACCCGCCGTCGCCGCGAAGACCACCGGAAAGCCAAGAAGACCAGCACAATTCAGCTATAGCAAACCGGTCAGTCGGATCTATCACTACTGGCCGATCCCCTAGCGGTACCCCTAGAACTGCGCGGATAAGCCGAGGTCCCGGAACCACGACCCGCACAATTCAGCGCCGATCGCCGACGTACCCGCTAGTACGCTCGGATTCGGTCCGGCAGGACGGACCCCGCCACCGGCGGCGGATAAGGAGGCATGAGCATGGTTTCGGCGTTGCAACCACGCATTTCACCCGGTCGGCTCCGCGAGCTGGGTCCGATCAATTGGGTTGTTTGGCAAATACTTTCACGGGCGGCGGGGACGGACGACGCACATCTGTTCAGCACACTCGGCCGCACCAAGGGACTGTTCCGCGGCTGGCTGCACTTCTCCGGGCGATTGATGCCGGGCGGCCGACTGCCCAGGCACGAATCCGAGCTGGTCATCCTGCGCGTCGCACAGCTGCGCGACTGCGCCTACGAAATGGACCATCACATTCGGCTCGGCAGGCGGGCGGGCGTCACGCCGGAAATCCTGGACCGGGTTCGCACCGGCCCCGCTGCCGATGGATGGTCGGGCAAGCATCGTGCGCTGCTCACCGCCGTCGACAAGTTGGTCGAAACGCGCGATATCGATGACGCCACCTGGTCCGCGCTTGCCGAGCACTACGACGAGCGCAGCCTGATCGAAATCGTGCTGCTCATCAATCAGTACGAGGGGCTGGCCGCGACCATCACCGCGCTGCGGATCCAGCGCGACGGCGTTTGAGTGACCGCGGCGTCGGCGCCAGTTCGCCCCCGCCAACGCCGCCCATTCTCGATTTAGCAATTCCAGAGCGATCACCCGTGACAGCCCCTAAACTGAAACACGACACGCACAGAGTGACGATTTTCATCCCGTCGTCACGTAGTAACCAGAGCTTTCGAGACACATACCGATGTGTGTCGCACGCCATAGTGTGACAGCACCAGGATCGGAAACCCCTCCATCAAGCTAGCTGACCATTTGCTGTCGGCTCGATAGAGAAAGGGGCCGTCATGACTGTCAGCCTCGTGTTGATCGTGGCGGGATTCATTCTTCTGTCCATCGTGATCACCAGCTTCCTGCTCCCCAGCGGTGCGGATACCGCACGGCATCCGAAACCCCACAACGAGACCGGTGATCAGTAAGCCCTGCGGCTCAGCGGTTTTCGATGAGCTGGGCCAGGCCGTCCAGGACTCGAACCAGACCGAATTCGTAGGCGTGGTCGGCGCTGTAGGCGGAGTCGTGCGCCTGCCCCGCGACCGCGCCGACGCGGGCGGCCAGCGGATAGCGCTCGGCATCGAAGAATTGAGCCAGTAGCGGGGCGGCGCGTTCCCACCATTGCCGGTCGGACATGGCGCTCTCGGTCGCGGCGCGTTCGGTGTCGATAGCGATGCGCGCCACCGAGGTGACGAAGCCCAGGACGTAGGTGACGGCGGCGTCCATCTCGAGATCGTCGAGACTGAGGCCGTCGAAAGCGCGCAGTTCATGTTCATATTTGGCGGCAACGCCCGGGCCGAGCGGTGGCCGCGTGGTCGGCAGGTAGGCAACCCATGGGTGGCGGACCAGCATGGCGCGATTCTCGGCGGCGATCGTCGTGACGCGATCGCGCCAGGGCAGATCGGTCAGATCGGCACGCGACATCTCCCGATAGACCGCGTCGATCATGAGGTCGACGAGTTCCGCCTTGCCCGGCACGTAGGTGTAGGTAGCCATCGGGGTCAAGCCCAGCTGCGTGGCTACGGCTCGCATGGTGAGCGCGCCGATCCCATCCGCATCCGCGATGTCGATGGCCACCGCGACCACAGCATCCACACTGCTGCGCTGCTTCGGTCCACGCACCGATGCGGCGGGCACGCGCCACAGCAGTTCCAAGGTGCGCACGGGATCACCCGCGCCGCTGCGGTCCCGTGACTGCTCGGCCATGCCGCCTCCTCGTGTTCGCGAGATCCCGATCGCATCGGCGTGATCCACATGACAGTGTGACCGGTCGGGAATTT
>NZ_BDBY01000240.1 GCF_001613225.1 Nocardia pseudovaccinii NBRC 100343 | reverse complement strand
TTCACCGAGCAGATGTCGGCCGACGGTTTCGTCTCGGTCGCCCGCCCCGATGCCGGTTTCACCCTGTGCTACCTGCGCACCGGTCTCGACAGCTTCAAGCCGAAAGACAAAGCGGGGAGCGCGGGCGAGGGACTACTTGTCGCGTTCGTCGTGGACGATATCGATGCCGAGTACGAACGACTCCAGAACGAGGGCGTGCCGATCGTCACCCCGATCGAGACCGAGCCCTGGGGTGAGCGCTACTTCCAGACGGTCGATCCGAACGGCATCATCCTGCAATTGGTGCAGTGGGTCTGATGGGAGTCGAGGTCGCATGCCGTGCCGTAGTCAGGGCATGCGACCTCGGGATTCACCATGGGCCTGCACGAACTGTCAACGCCTCGCGACGGCGTGCAAGCCCGGCGAACCCACCCATGGTTGCGTAACGCTGCGACGGCGTACGACTCCCGCGACTCGCTACCAATTCCATTGACACAGAACGGGCTTGTACGCCGTATCTACGAGCGCGGATAACACGCGGCCGAAATAAGGCGTGCAGACCCGCTTTTGGATGCGTGGAGCTGGGGCGGCGTACGACCTCGACGTCTTGGTCGACCAATTCATTTGATGCACACCGGGTTTGCACGCGTATCGCTATGTTGCGACGGCGGCGTGCAACCCGGTGAACTCACCCTTGGATACCTCAGGCGAGGGCGGCGCGGAAGACCTCGACGGCGGGGGCGGAGGGGCGGCCGAGCAGCTTCCGGAGGTCGCCGGAGTCCACATCGAGGATGCCGTCGCCGACTCCGGCGTCCGCATCCGCGAGCACCGCGGCGTAGTTGCCGGGCAGACCGGCCTGCTCGAGCGCCGCGCTGTAGTCCTCCTTGGACAGATTCTCGTAGCGCACCGGCTTGCCGGACGCCTGCGAAATCACCTGGGCGAGTTCGGCATAGGTGAGGCGCTCATCGCCGCCGAGTTCGTAGATCCGGCCCGCGTGACCGTCGGTGGTCAGCACCTTGGCGGCCGCCTCGGCGTAGTCGGCGCGCGCTGCGCCTGCGACGCGACCCGCACCCGCGGCGCCGCGCAGCACGCCGGACTCGACCGTGTGCCCGAGCGCGCCGAAGTAGTTCTCCCAGTACCACCCGTTGCGCAGGAGCGTGTGCGGAACAGTCGATTCCGCGAGCACCTGCTCGGTGCCCCGGTGCTCCTGGGCCAGGATGAGCGGGTTCTCGGTGGCGCGCGGAATGCTGGTGTAGGCGAGCAGTTTCACGCCCGCACGCTCGGCGGCCCGAATTACGTTGGTGTGCTGGGCGACTCGCGCACCGAATTCGTTGCCGGAGACCAGCAGCACCCGGTCGACACCGGCCAAGGCGCGGTCGAGCGCTTCGGCGTCGTCATAGGAGGCCTGCCGGACCTCGACGCCCCGCTCGGCCAGATCGGCGACCTTCTGCGGATCACGCACGATCGCGACCACCGGCGTGGTCCCCTCGCGCAACAGCGCCTCGACGACGAGACGGCCCAACTGCCCAGCGGCTCCGGTTACGGCGACGGTCATGACTTACCTCCATGGGTCTGTACGTTCAACATGCACTAACTAATAGTTAGTACTATGCATTCCGTAAACACTTTGGTCAAGTTGGGTACTATCGATTCCATGACCACTCAGCGCACGCCGTTGGTGGATACCGACGGTCCGACGCTGGAAGCCGACGTATTCGCCCGGAACTGCACGTCACGACCGGTGCTCCAGAATGTGGCCAGCCGCTGGGGCACCCTCGCCCTGGTCGCGCTGCGCGAGGGGCCGTACCGGTTCAGCGCCCTGCGACGTCGCGTCGACGGCGTCAGCGAACGCATGCTCTCACAGACCCTGCAGGCCCTGGAGCGCGACGGCATGGTCCATCGCGAGGTACAGGAAACCATCCCCCCGCGAGTCGAATACACCCTCACCGAACTCGGCGCCCTGGTCGCCGAACGCCTCGAAGACCTCATCCAGATCCTCGAAACCAACATGCCCCGCGTCCACGAAGCCCAAGCCGCCTACCACCGCGACTGACCTCCACCGCTCACAACTTGCTCGACCGATGCGCGCCCCGTCGACGGGCACTCTGGTCGAATGATCACCATGTACCGGTGGTGGAGGTCTCTCGGCCGATGCCGCAACCGTTACATAGTGATCAACTGACCAGGGGGAAGGTCGGGGCGTTGTGGTGGGTTGGTCTGGGTATGGAAATTTCCTCGGCTGTTGATTTCGCGCGGACCACCAAGCGGTCCGTGCTCACGACGATCCGGCGCAATGGGCGCCCACAGCTGTCCAATGTGCTGCATGTGGTCGGTGACGACGGGGTCATCCGCATCTCCATCACCGCCGACCGGGCCAAGTACCACAATCTGGTGCGCGATCCGTGGGCCGCCATCCACGTCACCCGCGACGACTTCTTCGCCTACGCCGTCATCGAGGGCACCGTCGATCTCACGCCCGTCGCCGCGGACCCCGACGACTCCACTGTCGACGAACTGGTCGGCTACTACCGAGCGGGTTCGGGCGAGCACCCCGACTGGGACGAATACCGCAAGGCCATGGTCACCGACCGCCGCGCCCTCGTTCGCCTGACGCCCACCCACGCCTACGGCATGCTCTGACGAGCTCAGTGCTTCAGAAGCTCCGACACCGTGACGAATCGGTAACCGGCGGAACGGAGTTCGCCGACTATGCGCGGAATGGCGGCGCGGGATTCGTTCCACTGGCCCATGACATGCAGTAGGACGATGGAGCCGGGCCGCACCTTGGAGACGGTTTCGGCGACAATGGCGTCGATGCTTGCTTGCTTGCCCGAGTCGGGTTCCACATCCCAGGTGATCGTCGTGCGGTCGTGGTCGGAGAGGTACTTCGGGAGGGCCCAGAGCTTCTTGCCGTAGGGCGGACGGAAGGTGACCGGGCCCTGGTAACCGGTTTTCGCGATTTCCGCATCGGTTCGTTCGATCTCGTCGCGGACGGTATCGCCGGAGACGAGCACCATGCGGCGATGGCTGTAGGTGTGATTGCCGATTTCGTGACCGGCCTGCGCAATGGCCCTGCCGAATTCGGGATGCGCGGCCAGATCCCGGCCCATGAGATAGAAGGTGGCCGGAATCCCGGCTTCGGCAAGGACTTTCAGCACTTCCGGTGCTTTGTCGGTCGGCCCGTCGTCGAGCGTCAATGCGACAACTTTGTCGGTCGTATCGACCCGGTTCACCAACCGCCCCGCCAATTGGAAGGTGCGCGAGTTCATCAGGTAGTAGCCACCGACCGCCAGCGCCATCACCACCACGAGCACCAGCGCACTACCGATCAACCATTTGCGTCGCATTGTTCAGCTCCAATGAAAAACGGTGGCGCCCGGACCTTTCGGCCCGAACACCACCGTCTTCGACACGGATCAGAAGTTGATCATGTGGCCCGCGAGGCCGTGGAACGCTTCCTGCAGGGCTTCGCTCAACGTCGGGTGGGTGTGCACGTTGCGGGTCAGCTCGTTGACGGTCAGGTCCCACTTCTGGGCCAGGGTCAGCTCCGGCAGCAGTTCGGAGACGTCCGGACCGATGAGGTGACCGCCGAGCAGTTCACCGTACTTGGCGTCGGCGACCAGCTTGACGAAACCGGTCGGATCGCCGAGGCCGTGCGCCTTGCCGTTGGCGGTGAACGGGAAGGTGGCGACCTTCACGTCGTAGCCCTCGTCGCGGGCCTGCTGCTCGGTGAGACCGAAGCTGGCGACCTGCGGCTGGCAGAAGGTGGCGCGCGGCATCATCCGGTAGTCGCCGAGGGTGACCGTCGGCGCTCCGGCGATGGTCTCCGCGGCGACCACGCCCTGGGCCTCCGCGACATGGGCGAGCTGCAGCTTGCCGGTCACGTCACCGATGGAATAGATGTGCGGCACATTGGTGCGCATGTTGTCGTCGATGACGATCGCGCCGCGCTCGAGCGCGACACCGGTGTTCTCCAGGCCGTAGCCCTCGACCCGGGGCGCGAAGCCGACGGCCTGCAGCACCTTGTCGACGGTGACCGTCTCCAGGTTGCCGGTCTTGTTGTCCTTGATCGAGACGGTGACCTTGGAGCCGTCGTCGTCGATCGACTGCACGGCCGCACCGGTGGTGATGGTGATGCCGAGCTTCTTGTATTGCTTGGTGATCTCCTTGGAGACGTCGGCATCCTCGTTCGGTAGCGCACGGTCCAGGAACTCCACGATGCGCACGTCGACGCCGTAGTTCTTCAGGACGTAGCCGAACTCCATGCCGATCGCGCCCGCGCCGACGATGAGGATCGAGCCGGGCAGGTCGCGGGTGAGGATCTGCTCCTCGTAGGTCACCACATTCGCGCTGAGCGAGGTGCCCGGCAGCAGCTTGGTGACGGTGCCAGTGGCGATGATCACGTTCGAGAAGGTGATCGTCTCGGTGCCGCCGCTGGACAGGGCGACCGAGAGGGTGTTCGGGTCGGTGAAGGTGCCCTTACCGTCGAACTCGTCGATCTTGTTCTTCTTCATCAGGAAGTGGACGCCCTTGACCCGGCCGTCGGCGACCTTGCGGCTGCGGTCGAACGCGACGCCGAAGTCGAAGCTCACGTCGCCGGAGATGCCGAAGGTCTTGGCTTCCTTGGTGAAGATATGCGCGAGCTCCGCGTTGCGCAGCAGCGCCTTGGAAGGGATGCAGCCCACGTTGAGGCAGACACCACCCCAATACTTCTGCTCGACGATCGCGGTACGGAGGCCAAGTTGTGCCGCGCGGATGGCGGCGACATAACCGCCAGGACCGGCACCGAGAACGACAACGTCGTAATGGGAAGTCACGCCGTCGAGCCTAACTCTGTCGAGCAAACTTCACCCACCGTCCCCCCGCAACTATGCGATACGCGACACATGGCGCCGCGGCTTTCCGGTGCGCGGACCGATACGGAGGCAGATATCGCCCCGGCTGTCGCGCGCGGCCCAGCTCGGCGGTGAACTAAATCCGCTCGTACCGCCATCAGGTTCAATAGCAATTGGCTCTCGACTACGTGGCACGCCAGCTCGTGCACCCGGCACATCACAGCGGCTGTCTCGAGAACATTATTTACCGAGACCGCGCACTGCCGCATATCCGCGAGCGAACCCGGTTTCCGAACTGAGGCGCTTGTCGCCATTGCGCGACCGGGCCTTAGTCGCGCCAGACCTGCTGCGCGATACGGGCGAAGTTGCCACCGAACACCGCCGCTCGATCGGCCGCACTGAATCCGCGATCGGCGAGTGCCGCATCCAGGCCGGGTAACTCGCTCAGTCCGAGCAGATCTTCCGGCGGTACCCACTGCAGCGGCCCCCACTTGGTATACGCGTCGGAAAACGCCCCCGGATCCTGCGTGAGCATGTCGTTGAAATCCTCGGCATCGAAGGAGTAGTCGGATCCGATGCCGATATGTTCGATCCCGACGAGTTCCGCACCGTATTCGATATGCGCGGCCATTGCCGCGACCCGCTCGGCCCGGCCATCGATCGCATTCTGGCCCAGGAAGATTCCCACTCCATTGATACCGTTAACGCCGTCGGTCCGGGCACAGGCCAGCGCCTGTTCATCGGTGATATTGCGCGGATGCGCCCACAGTGCGGCGAAATTGGAATGGCTGTAGATCATCGGAGCTTCGGTGCATCCGGCCAGGTCCAGTCCGGTGCGGCGGGAGCAGTGCGAACCGTCGACGAATATGCCGACCTCGTTCTGTTTGCGGACCAGATCTCGGCCGTAGGCGGTGAGTCCGGTGTCGTCGGCATCGAGACAGCCGCAACCCGCCGCGTTGGCGTGGTTGTACGTCGGCAGCATTGAGCGAACGCCCAGTTCGTAGAACATTTCGAGGTTATCCGGATCACCGCCCAGCGGCCCCGAATCCTCCAGGTCGAAGGCCAGCGAAATGGTATCGGCGGCACCGATATCGGCGAACCGCTCGACCAGCCGGAACCGACCGTCACCCAGCGCATCCCGGCGGAACTTGTGCAGCAGCGCGAGCGAATCCTCGGTCGACTGATGTGAATACCCGACGTTCACCGATAAATACGACCCGACCGGATAGCGCGCCAGGTCGGCGATCCGCGCGGAATGCAGTAATGGCAGGCAACAGTGCTGCTCCCAGAGAAACTGTGGCAAACCGGCCACCTTCCGCCTCGCTTCGGTATCGGAGCAGCGATCCTACTGATCCGACCGGTACGTATGTCACTACTCGAACCGATGTCGAGCAACCGGTAACAGGCCGCCCGAATTGCCCGATTCATCGAGTGATATCTCACCTTTAAAGCCTCTCGGCAACAATGTGGACATGACGGGCGTTGAGCAAACTGTGACCGATCCCTACCTGTGGCTCGAAGAAGTAACCGATGAGCGGGCCCTCGACTTCGCCCGCGCACACAACGAGCTGGTTGTCGAGCGCTTCGCCAGCTCCGATCGGTTCACCGAGCTCGAGCGCCGCATCCTGGACATGCTCGACACCGATACCAAGATCGCCTACCCGGGTCGGCGCGGCCGCTGGCTCTACAACTTCTGGCGCGATGCCGAACATCCGCGCGGGCTGTGGCGGCGCACCACCTTCGCCGAATACGCCAAGGAAGCGCCGGACTGGGACGTGCTGATCGACCTGGACGCACTCGGCACCGCCGAGGGCGAGAACTGGGTGTGGGGCGGTGCCGCGGTGCTGCGACCGGAGCAGTCGCGTGCACTTATCAGCCTGTCCCGCGGCGGCGCGGATGCCAAGGTCGTGCGCGAATTCGATATCGAAACAAGGGAATTCATCGATCCGTCCGACGGCGGTTACTTCCTGACCGAGGCGAAGTCCGAGATCCGCTGGATCGATATCGACTCGGTGTATGTCGGCACCGATTTCGGGCCGGGTTCGCTCACCGACTCCGGCTATCCGCGTATCGCCAAGCGCTGGCGGCGCGGCACCCCGCTCACCGAGGCCGAAACGGTATTCGAGGGCGAGGCGGGCGATGTCGCGGTCTCGGCAGGCTACGACCGGACCCCCGGCTATGAACGGCATTTCGTCGGCCGCGCCACCGACTTCTTCAACGAAGAGGTGTATCTGCTCGAAAGCGACGGCAGTCTGCGGCATCTCGACGTACCGACCGACGCCAGCGAGTCCTGGTACAAGGATTGGTTCCTGGTCCGGCTGAAGTCGCCGTGGGAAATCGGTGACAAGACCTACCCGGCCGGTGCGCTGCTGGCCATGGACTTCGAGAAATTCCTTTCCGGCGCACGGGAATTCGAGGTGATCTTCACCCCGGACGAGCACACTTCACTGCACGGCTACGGCTGGACCGAGAACCATCTGCTGCTGATCACCCTCGAGGACGTGCAGACCAAGCTCTACGTCCTCACGCCAGGTCCGGACGGCTGGCGCCGGGAGCCGCTCGCCGACACCCCGCCGATGGCGACCACCAGCGTGATGAATCTCGACCCGCTGGAGGGCGGCGACGAATTCATGCTGACCACAAGCGGATTCACCACTCCCGCCACCCTGCTCGCCAGCGCGGTCGGCGGCCGGACCGAACAACTCAAACAGGAACCCGGCTTCTTCGACGCCGATGGCATCGAGACCGAGCAGTTCTTCGCGCGCTCCGATGACGGAACCATGGTGCCGTACTTCGTGATCCGCCACCGCGACCGCAAGGACACCCCCGGCCCGACGGTGATGTCCGGCTACGGCGGCTTCGAGGTATCGCGCACCCCCGCCTACAGTGGCGCCTCCGGCATGGGCTGGCTGGAACGCGGCGGCACCTGGGTGATGACCAATATCCGCGGCGGCGGCGAATACGGCCCGCAGTGGCATACCTCGGTGCAGAAGGCCAACCGGCACAAGGTCTATGAGGACTTCTCCTCGATCGCCAAGGATCTGGTGGCCCGGGGCATCACCACGCACGAACAACTGGGCGCGGTCGGCGGCAGCAACGGCGGCCTGCTCATGGGTGTCATGCTGACCCGCTACCCGGAATTGTTCGGCGCCATCGTCTGCCAGGTCCCGCTGCTCGATATGCGGCGGTATCACCTGCTGCTGGCCGGTGCGTCGTGGGTGGCCGAATACGGCGATCCGGACAAGCCCGAGGAGTGGGAGTACATCAGCAAGTACTCGCCCTACCAGAACGTCCGCGCCGACGCGGCCTACCCGCCGATCCTGCTGACCACCTCCACCCGCGACGACCGGGTCCACCCGGGCCATGCCCGCAAGATGGCGGCGCTGCTGGAGCAGCAGGGCCACACCATCTGGTACCACGAGAACATCGAGGGCGGCCACGGCGGCGCGGCCGACAACAAGCAGTCGGCATTCCAGGCCGGACTCATCTACGAGTTCTTCACCCAGATGTTGATGGAGCGGTAGTCAGGTCCAACCGGCCCGGTGCATCCAGCACCGGGCCGACTTGTTGCGGCGGTATGTCTACGACGTAGACTCGGTCTACGCTGTAGACAAGGAGTCGTCATGCGAATCGTCGATACCCCCGGCGCGCGACTGCATACCGAAGCGGCCGGAACCGGACCGGATCTGGTCCTCATCTCCGGTGGCGGTGGTGATGCCGGAATGTACGAGGCCGTCGTTCCCCTGTTGGCCGACCGCTACCGCGTCATCACCTACGACCGGCGCGGCAATTCGCGAAGCCCGCTCACGGATTCGCACGCCGCGATCGATGTCGCGACGCAGGCGGCGGATGTCATCGCGGTCCTCGACGCCTACGCGATCGAGCGCGCACACGTCTTCGGCAGCAGCGGTGCCGCGATCATCACGCTCGAGCTACTTGCCGTACACGCGGATCGGCTCATCGATGCGGTCGTGCACGAACCGCCGCTGGTCCAACTGCTGCCCGCCGAAAGCCCTGCGCGGCAGGAGATCGCCGACATAGGCGCACTCGCCGTCGCGAAGAGTCCGATGCGCGCGTTCGCGGCATTCGGCGTCATGACCATGCCGAATGTGCCGCGGATCCTTCGGTCGAGTCCGGGACAAACTCTGCTGGCCGGTGCAAGTCGCGTATCGCTCGCGATCGGCGCCGCGCTTCGCCGGATCTCTCGGACTCAGCCCTCGACCATGACCCGCCAACTGAACAATGCCGACCTGCTGCTGCGACGCGAACTGCCCGCCTTCTGCTTCGACTACCACCCGGACCTGGCCGCCCTCCGGAAGGTCGCGGTGCCGTGGCAGCTGGCGACCGGACGCGAGAGCGTCGGCAAGCCGTACTACGTCGCCGCACACGCACTGGCCGACGAACTCGGCCGCGACTGTGTGGAATTCCCTGGCGGACATGTGCCATACCAGTTGCAGCCGAAGGAGTTCGTCACCCGGCTGATGGAGCTGATCAGCGCATGAAAAAGCCGACCACCCGGATCGCACTGAATCGCGACTATATTGCCGCGGTGGCGCTGACCGTCATCGATACGGCCGGACTCGACGGCTTCACCATGCGGAAATTAGGTGCGGCACTGGGGGCGGACCCGATGGCGGCCTACCGGCACTTCACCGACCAGCAGGACCTGTTCGACGGCATCGCCGAAGCGATGTTCGACGAACTCGAAATGGAAACCCTTCCGTGGCAGGAAGATTGGCCGGACTTGATGAGCGCTTACGCCCACCGCCTGCGTTCCACCCTCCGCCGCCACCCGAACGCCGTCCCGATCTTCGCGACAAGACCGGTCCGCAGCACCAGAGCAATCGAAACCGGAAACTGGATGGTCGAACGCCTCCAAGGCGTCGGCTTCACCCCCGGGGTCGCCCTGCAATTCGCCCGCTGCCTACGCGAATACGTAGTCGGCCACATCCTCAGCCACACCGTAGCCGCGGTAGCAGCCGAGCGCAGCCGCAAGCCCACCCCGAACACCCCCCACTACAACACCCTCGCCGCAGCCGCCGACGCCACCGCAAACACCGACCACTTCGAAATCGGCCTCACCGCAATGCTCGACGGCTTCGCGAAAAACCTCAGCCAAACCGCCGACCCTGCTTAGTTCGAAGGGGAGCAGCAACTGATTCAGTTCCGCTTCGGCAGCAGACTCTCGAAGGCACTGTCCACCAACAGCCTTCGCTGAGCCTCGGTGCTCGGAAGCGCGTCGGGGGAGACGCGGGCCAGTTGGTTGAAGCCGTGGTAAATGCTCACGGCGACAACCGCTCTGGTCCGCGCCTGCCCGGCGGTCAGTCCCAATTCGCGTAGCAGTTCGGCCACGTATTCGATGCGACGGTCCGCGACGCGGCGCAGCGTCGCGGCGACCGATGCCTGGTCCGCCGAGGCCAATAGCGCCAATTCGATGCGTCCGGTCGCCGCATAGTCGATGACCTGGGCGAAGAGTCGATGCAACCGCTCGGCCGGATCGGTCTCGATGGCGATCTCGGCGATCACATCGTCGGTGCTGCGCTGCTCCCAGCGCGCCAGTGCCGCCTCGACGAGGGCCGCACGGTCCTTGAAATGCCAGTAGAAGCTGCCCTTGGTGGTGCCGAGCCGCTTGGCGATGGGCTCGACGGCGACCGCCGCCAGACCGCCCTCCGCCAGCGCGTCCAGTGCGGCCTGTGCCCAATCGTCGGCGCTGAGCCGTGCCTTGGCGGTCGCATCCCCTTGTGCCATTCCCGTACGCTACCGTATGGTCATTCCATACGGCCCCGTATGGGTTATCGGAGGAATGTGATGCCGACTCATGGACGGATCGAAATTCCCGAACGAGCCACCCTGGCGCGCTCGTCGGGCAGCGATTGGGATTACATCGATTCCTACGAAATAGCGTTGCCGCCGGGCGCTCCTATCGATCCTCGGAATTGGACCCGAAAGATATTCTTCGGCAACCCTTTTCCCGATCGCGAATGCGATGAACGCGAGCATGTGACCGCCGATGCGATGGCGGTCCTCGACTTTGTCGTCTCGGTACTCGTCGACGACGGCACGGTCACCATCACTTCACTGGTCAAGTATCGAAATCGCTGGGGCCGAAGGTATTTCGCCGTCGTGCGCCCATTCCACCGTCGGCTCGTGCCGTGGATGCTTGCGCGCGCCGCCCGGAGTTTCGCCCGCTGACGCGCCGTTTCGAACGGATGCGGGGACGCCTCTGTTCCGCGGTCGTAGGCTGAACCCATGTCTGGCGACATACGCGGTGTGCTCTACGACATCGACGGCGTGCTGGTGACCTCCTGGCGCGAGATCGACGGCGCGGTCGACGCCGTGCGCCGCGTGCGCGAAAGTGGTTTGCGCCGAAGGTTTCTCACCAATACCACCTCCCGCACCTGCGATGAGATCGCCGAGCGACTGCGCGACGCCGGGTTCGATGTCGATACCGCGGAGATCGTCACCGCCGCCCGGCTCACCGGCGAATATGTGGGCCGCCACTACCCGGATGCGGCAGTGTGGGTGCTCAATCACGGTGATATCGCGGCCGACCTCGCCGAGCTGACTCTCGACGACGAAGATCCGGATGTCATCGTAATCGGCGGCGCCGGTGCGGAATTCACACATGAGGCGCTGAGCCGGGTGGCGCAGCTGATGCTGGACGGCATTCCGGTCGTCGCGATGCACAGCGGCCTGACCTGGGCCACCGACACCGGGCTCCGGATCGACGCGGGCGCGTATCTGCCGGGTCTGGAGGCGGCGGGCAATGCCGAGATCGCGGTGGTCGGCAAGCCCGCGGCGGCCGGATTCCGTACCTGCGCGGACCTTATGGACCTCGACCCGGCCGAGGTGTTGATGATCGGTGACGATCTGCACTCGGATGTACTCGCCGCTCAACAGGCCGGTATGACCGGAGTTCTGGTGCGCACCGGCAAATTCCGGCCCGCCGTTCTGGCGGCGGCTTCGGCCGCACCGGATCACGTCATCGATTCCGTCGCGGAACTGCCCGCGTTGTTGAAAGGTCTGTCGAAAGAATTATTCTAAAAAAGTCCTGCAAAACACTTTCGGCGTGCCGAGCCCCTCGGTATCCTCCGTTGCGGCAAACAGCCAGTGACGCCCACTGTGGCAGCAGTTAGATCGGAGAGTGGCATCCGGCAAGCGCAATAGCAACCGAGCGGCCAACTTTCGGCTAACACCTGTTTCGCCGAAGGTTGAGACGAAGGGCCCGATCCATGACGAGGGGATCGGGCCCTTCGGTATTGTCTGCCCCAATGTCACAGGATGCGAATACGGGACGAATGTATGCCGGGCAACCCGTAGAGGACCGGCAACGTCAGCGGCGTGCGCGTTTTCTGGAATCGGGCCTGACGGTCTTTGCGCGCGATGGCTACGCCAATAGTTCGGTCGGCGCTATCTGTAAGGACGCCGGACTCTCCTCGAGGCAGTTCTATGAGGAGTTCACCGGCCGCGAATCCCTCCTACTCGAGCTCTACGAGCAGATCGATAGGGAATCGCGCGATGCGGTGACCGCCGCCCTCGAGAAGAAATCCGATGCGACCGCGCTGGAGATCATCGATGCCTCGGTGCGCGCCTACGTCGAATCCATCGGCTCCGATCCGCGCAAGGCGCGGGTGGCGCTGGTAGAGGTCGTGGGCGCGGGGCCGAAGGTGGAGAAGTTCCGGCTGGAGTTGCGTCGCGTCTGGGGCTCGCTACTCGCCGGAGCCGCGGAGGATGCCGCGTTGCACGGCGAAATCCCAACGGGCGATTACGAGATGCGGGTGCTGGCCATCATCGGCGCGGTCAACTACGTGGTGGATTCCTGGAGCGGTTCAGATCCGCGCCCGCCACTGGACGACGTGATCCGGGTGCTCAGCCGAGTGATCATGGGTGCGGTCGGCGCGTAGTCGCGGCGGCCGTCGGCTAGCGTGCGTTCTGTGGAAACGGTTCCCATCCAGATGCCGGACGGCACCACCGTGCCGGTGCGGCTGTTCCCGGCGACCGGTGCGCATCGGCATCCGGTGCGCCCGGATGCGCCGCGTCCGGTGGTGGTGATGGTGCCCGGCCTCGGTGTCCCGGCCGGGTACTACGAATTGTTCGCCCAGGAGCTGGCCGCGCGCGGCTTCGATGCCGCGATCGGTGAGCTGCGCGGCGCGGGTGACAGTCGCCCGCGCCCGAGCGCCGCGAGCACCTTCGGCTACCACGAACTGGCATCGGTCGACTTCCCGGCGATCTTCTCGGTGGTGCGCGACCGGTTCCCGGACAGCACCCCGTATCTGCTCGGCCACAGTATGGGCGGCCAGCTCGCGGTGCTGTATGCGTCGCGGATCCGCGGCCGCCTGGGTGGGCTGATCCTGATCGCCTCCGGCACCCCGTATCACCGTGGCTTCCGGGGTATTTCGGGTCCTGGCATGCTGGCTGGCACCGCGGTCATGTCGCTGACGGCCAATCTGGCGGGCTTCTGGCCCGGCGACCGGATCTCGCTCGGCGGGTTCGGACGCCAGTCGAAGGTGCTGATGTCGGATTGGGCCCGGCTGGCTCGCACCGGACGCTTTGTGCCGGTCGATGCGGATATCGACTACGAGGAGCGGATCGCCAGATTGAAGCTGCCCGTGCTGTCCATCACCATGACCGGCGACGATCTCACGCCGAGCAGTTCGGCCGCACATCTGCTGGCCAAGATGCCCGAGGCCGAGGTGACCACCTGGGTACAACCGGAACCGTTGGGGCACAACGGCTGGATCCGTCGGTACGGCAGCACGGTCGATCAAATCGAAAAGTGGTTGCGGGACCGCTAGATGGTGACCGCGCGCCTACGTCGCGACGAAGCGCGATCGAGCAAGCCGTCATAGGCTGATGCTCGTGTCGAATGAGCAACGGCGGCAACTACATCTGGATGTCATCGCGGAATTCCGCGCCAATGCGGGAAAGGTCGGCGGGCAGTTCGCGAACATACCGCTGCTATTGCTGACCACCACCGGCGCCCGCACGGGCGAATCCCGAACCTGGCCGCTGGCTTTTCAGCGCGACGGTGACCGGGTAGTGGTCTACGCCGCAAACGGCGGACGGCCGAATCGTCCGGGATGGTACCACAATCTGACCGCGCACCCCGAGGCCGTCGTCGAAGTCGGTACCGAATCGTGGCCGGTGTTCGCATCGGTTGCGGAAGGCGATGAGCGGCAACAGCTTTGGGAAAGCAAGCTGGCCGACGCACCATTCCTCGCCGACTTCCAGGCCAAGGTCTCCTGGCAGATCCCGGTGGTTATCCTGACTCCCACCAACGGCAATTCCTGAGTGTGGCTGGGAGTTATTCAGACCCGTCGATCTGTGCTCGGGACTCGTCGGCATCCGGCCCCGACAGCTCGTAGGTGACAGTGACCGGCTCTGCCGGGTTCAACTCGTCACGCCCGGCCGGGCCAGGCACCATCGAGGCCACCAACTCCACCAATTCCGTGTAGGTCAACGCCTGCTGCGGCGCAGACGGATCGAGATCGTTGATGACACCACGCTGCAACGTTTTCCGCCGACCCGCGGCCACCACACCTCGAGCGTCGACCATGGAATGCCCTGAAGCAGGGCTACTTGCAGATCCTCGGGTGCCGATCGTTGCGGCCATGCTGTTCGGCCACCTGCGCGGCGCGACGCAGTAGCGAAATCACCGCCGGACTCGCCCCCGTGATCGTGGTAACGGAACCAAATCGTGAGGTCATGGCATCGACACTATCGCCCGTACTTGCTGTTGCCGCCGGTATCGAAGACCTCCATCGGGCAGCCGTCCGGCATGGTGTAGAACCGCGACCCGACACACCACAGTCGGATTGTCTTGCCTGGTGCCGGGCAAGCGATTTTGTCGTTCTTGGTCACCGGCTGCTCAGCGCACCGAATGACCACGCCACCCGCCTCCTCGCATTGCTGGATTGTGACGGCCTCCGCCGGACCGATGGCAGCCATCACAGCTGCGACGCAGGTAGGGGTCACGAAGAGCAGGCGGTCGTTGGCAGCGGCCCCGAACTCGGGACGGTTCAGTTTCTGGATTGTTGCTCATCGGTCGGTTCCCGGTTGACGGGTGCCGACTTGATCAGCTCCGAGCGGGTGTATCCGTGCGGTCACCGATGGTCGCCGACCTTGACCGTCGTGGATGGTGGCCGGTAATGGGCGAGTCGATACCAGCACTCAACCGGGCGCGATCACTCGTCATCCCGGACGATGCGCCGAGGGAACGCGCCGGGCATCACTACATCGACCTGTCCCGCGCCTATCTGCTTCGTGGCAACCGCCGCAGCGCGTTCGACGCGCTGGTGACCGCGAAATCGATTGCGCCATCCCAGACCCGCTACAACCCGATGGTGTATGAAACCGTGCGCGCGCTGGCACGGGCGGAGGCGCGCATTGTCGATACCGTGCACGGCTTCGCAGTGTGGTGTGGAATCACTGACCGCCTCTAGTCAGTCCGCGGCGGGGAGACCCTTCACCGCGGCCGGTGCCAGGAATTCGACACGGAACGACTCGACGTATTCGCCGCGCTGGTCCAAGAATCGGCGGGTATGCGGCTGGCGTTCATGCTCCTCGAATGCCGCTGCCTTGTCAGCGTCGAACAGATCGAACTTCCCCACGAGTGCAAACATCGGCCAACCGTACAACAGCGACTTTCATGCCAGAGAGCATCAGGTCATGGCCCCTAACGGACGCCAATGCGCCGCTGGCCGAAACCGCGAGCAGCTGGAACGCCCCTGCTGGGCTTGGCAGCCTGACATCCAGCAAAAGCGTTGGAAGACAGCATATTTAAGAGTCTGCTGCCTGAGCGGGGCCGAATCAGCTGCCGCCACCACAACCGCCACCACCGCCTCCGCCGCAGCCGCCACCACCGCAGCTCGAACCACCGCCGCAGCTCGAACCACCACCACAGCTGGAGCCGCCGCCGCAACCGCCGCCTTCGCCACCGCCGCCCGCGGCCCATCGGCTCCGGCTGCGGTGGTTGCGGCGCCGCAGATTGTCGCGGTTCGCGCGATTGATCATCGCGATCGTGCCGATCACCAGCACGATCACCAGCACGACCATGAATCCGTTCATTGTCCCCACCCCCGAGTGACATTCAAGGCTTGTGCCCACCCCAAGTGCACCTGTTACGGGATCGCCGGTAAAGCCAATACTTTTGGGGCGTTTGAACAGCAGGCGGTCGATATGCACGACTCAGGATTGCGAACCGTTGATGATCGCGTCGAGCAGGCCGGGGAAACGTTGCTCCAGATCGTAGCTGGCTCCCATGTGCCTCCGCCGCGGTCGGCGTCGTCGCCCTCGCGCTCGGCGTAGCAACCCTGCGCCGACTGGTACGCGCCGAAACGGCGGTGGTCGTTCCGGCGTGAAATCGCCTGTACCCCAATTGCTCCCGGGTCGATCCGAGCCGGGAGCTATTTTTTCGGCGCGGATTCCGGGCGGATGGAGTCGAGCAGGTCGGCGCAGCGGGTGAGCAGTTCGCGCAGCGCGGCATGTTCGGCCTCGGTGAACTCGTCGGCCAATGCGCGTTCCACGCGGACGGCCTTCACGTCCGCCTCCCGCGCGAGCGCCGCCCCCGCTTCGGTGAGACGGGTCTCCAGGACGTTCTTGTGCCAGGCATGCGGGGTGCGCTCGATGAGGCCGCGGTCCTGCAGATTGGTCAGGATCGTATTCATGGTCGGCGGGGTCACCCCGCACAGCCGGGCCAGCGCGGCGGCATTGATGCCCGGATTTTCGATGAGGAACAGCAGGGCCCCGTACTGGGGAACGGTGAGGCCCGCCGGTTTGAGCGCCGCGCTCTTCGCCGAGTTGAGGGCCTGTTCGGCGCGCTTGATATACGAGCCGAGGCGCTCGGAGGAGTGCATGGACGTCATATCCGCATGGTAACTGCCCGTCTACTGATTAGACTCTTGACGTTGATTAGAGTTCTAATATATGTTCGTATACATTCGAAGATGTGAATGCATCCAGATGTTCGACTATCAGGAGCCACGAGCAGCATGTTCCGCACCATCTCGACCATCGCCACCGCTTTTGCCTGCACCGCCGTCACGGCGTGCGGCACCGCGACGGAAGCCGTGACCCAACCGGCGACCCACATCAGCACCGCCTACGAACTGCCCGGTGATCGCGTCTACCCGGAGGGCATCGCCGTCGACCCCCGCACCGGTGACACCTACGTCGGCTCATACGCCAACGGCGCCGTCTACCGCGCAACACCCGGCGCCGCGCGGGCCGAAATCTTCCTGCCCGAGGGGACCGACGGCCGCAAAACCGCCAATGGTTTGAAAGTCGATGCGGCAGGACGACTGTGGGTAATCGACTCGACCACCGGAGTCGCGGTGTACGACACCGGCAGCCGTGCGCTGGTCGCCCGCTTCGATATCACCGGCACCGAACCGAGCCTGGTCAATGATCTGGCCATTACGCCGGACGGCAGCGCATATCTGACCGACAGCCTGCGACCGGTGGTCTACCGGGTCACCCCGGAGCAGGTCACCGCAGCGCACGGCGGAAAGTCCGATCTGACAACACAATTCGACCTGAGCAACATTGTCGGCCCGCACGCGCCGGACGCATTTACCTTGAACGGCATCGTGTCCGACGATTCCGGCCACTATCTGCTGATCGTCGATATGAACTCCGGTGAGCTGTATCGCGTTGCGACCGCGGCGAATTCACCGGAGATTCGCAAGGTGACCATGCGCGGCGCCGATCTGAAACACGGTGATGGACTGGAACTGCACGGCAGCACGCTGTGGGCGGCCCAGAATGCGAGCAACACCATTACCCGCTGGAAGATCAGTGATGACGGCGCGACCGTCGAGCTGGAACGCACGCTCACCGACGACTCCCTGCGCATTCCCACCACATTGGTACGCAGCAATGGTCGAACGCTGGTCGTCTCTTCCCAATTCGATAAGGGCGGGCCGATGGGGCCCGGCACCCCGGCCACACCGTTCGCCGTCCTGACGGTCGACGGAATCTGATCCCGCCGCACGGCCGGTTCGTTCAGCGGACCGGCCATCGGCCTATTCCCCATATGACAACTTGATCTAAATCACGACGAAACGCCCGAACCCATCGCAGGTATGCCGCCGCGATGACGTAAGCTCGGCCGACTGACCGGGCACGCGGCTGGGGTGGCGACCTTCGGGCGAGTGTCATACGCTTCGCCGCGGAGGAAAACCGCCTCATGGAGGGACAATTGACCACTCCGAGCCATGGCGATGTCGGAACCGGCGGGCCACAAAAGGTTCCACTGTCGCAGCTGATCCACTTGATGGCCGAATATCAGAAGCTCGGCACGCACCGACAGACCTTTCTACCGGCGCCTGCGAGCGATACTTTCGTGCGTGGCTGCGGGATCGTCGCGGGCGGGTTCACGGCCGTGGGAGTCATCTGTGTGACGGTCGGGGCCTATCCCGGTGCGCTCGCGGTCGGTCTCCTCGGCCTCGTGCCCGCATCGCTGGCATTCTTCCGCGGGCGGCGCAATCGGCGACACCGCGCCGCGCGGCTGGATCTTTTCGATGTCGGCATGACCGTGTACCGCTCCGGTGAGCAGGTGGCCGGGTTCCGCTGGGACAGCGCCGAAGTGCGCCAGCAGGTCATCCCGTTCCAGAATTCCGCCCACACCGAGTACTCGCTGCGGATGTCGAGCCCCGACGGCGCCGAGGCCGCATTCGACGACACCCTGTTCGGCGACGCGCGGGAGTGGGGCAGGGCCATCCAGTCGGCCGTCACCCTGGCCCAGCTCCCCCGCGCCGTTGCCGCCATCGATGACGGCGCCACCGTCCGTCTCGGCGAAATCGCCCTCGACCTGGCCGCACTCTATTTCCACAGCCGGGCCTACGCCTGGGAACAGATCCAATTGATCGACGCCCGAAGCGGTTTGGTCCGCATGAAGGTCGACGGCAGCTGGGTCTCGCTCACCCCCGTCGGCCAGATCCCCAACTTCTACATCTTCAACGAACTCGCCGAACGCCTACGCCTGGCCGCCGCCGCGGAGTTCGCCGCCGAATCGGCCGCAACCGAACCTGCGGATCTCGAACTGCCGACCGGCACACCGGCCGCCGAACCCGATCCAGCCACACCGGCCGTCGACTCCGATCCACTCACGCCGGTAGTCGAACCCAACCCACCCACGCCGGTAATCGACTCCGATCCGACAGTCGACAATGCGCCCGAGACAGCCGCCGAACCACAAATCGAACCCCCCACCCCAGCGGCCAAGGGCACCCCCAAAAAACCCAACCGCCCCACCCAAGACCTGAGCGCCGCCTCGAATTAACCCCACCGAACCAATAGCCTCGATCGTTCGGCTTCGCCATTCCATTCATCGTTCTCGAATAGCCAAAGACCGAAGGCCGGTCCACCATTGGTGGACCGGCCTTCGGGTCTAGATGTGTTGCAGAGAGGCTGGACTCAGAAGTCCATGCCGCCCATGCCACCGGTCGGGTCTCCGGCGGGAGCGGCGGCCTTCTCCGGCTTGTCGGCGACGACGGCCTCGGTGGTGAGGAACAGGGCCGCGATGGAGGCCGCGTTCTGCAGGGCCGAACGGGTGACCTTGACCGGGTCGGCGACACCGGCGGCCAGGAGGTCCTGGTACTCGCCCGAGTCGGCGTTCAGGCCGTGGCCGGCCGGGAGGTTCGAGACCTTCTCGGCGACAACGCCGGGCTCGAGGCCAGCGTTGAAGGCGATCTGCTTCAGCGGAGCCGACAGCGCGACACGCACGATGTTCGCACCGGTCGCCTCGTCACCGGTGACCTTCAGGTCGTCCAGCGCCGGAGCCGACTGCAGCAGGGCCACGCCACCACCGGCGACGATGCCCTCCTCGACGGCGGCCTTGGCGTTGCGCACGGCATCCTCGATGCGGTGCTTGCGCTCCTTGAGCTCGACCTCGGTCGCGGCACCGGCCTTGATCACCGCAACACCGCCGGCCAGCTTGGCCAGACGCTCCTGCAGCTTCTCCCGGTCGTAGTCCGAGTCCGAGTTCTCGATCTCGGTGCGGATCTGCGCGACGCGGCCCTTGATGGCCTCCGCGTCACCAGCGCCCTCGACGATGGTGGTCTCGTCCTTGGTGATGACGACCTTGCGCGCTTGGCCGAGCAGCTCGATACCGGCAGTCTCCAGGGAGAGGCCGACCTCTTCGCTGATGACCTCGCCACCGGTCAGGATGGCGATATCGGCGAGCTGCGCCTTGCGACGGTCACCGAAGCCCGGCGCCTTGACGGCGACGGACTTGAAGGTGCCGCGGATCTTGTTCACGACCAGGGTCGACAGGGCCTCGCCCTCGACGTCCTCGGCGATGATCAGCAGCGGCTTACCGGCCTGGATGACCTTCTCCAGCAGCGGCAGCAGGTCCTTGACGGTGGAAACCTTGGAACCGACGAGCAGGATGTACGGATCCTCGAGGACCGCTTCCTGACGCTCCGGGTCGGTCACGAAGTAACCCGAGATGTAGCCCTTGTCGAAGCGCATACCCTCGGTGAGCTCCAGCTGGAGCCCGAAGGTGTTGCTCTCCTCGACGGTGATGACGCCTTCCTTGCCGACCTTGTCCATGGCCTCGGCGATCAGCTCACCGATGGACGCGTCG
>NZ_BDBY01000239.1 GCF_001613225.1 Nocardia pseudovaccinii NBRC 100343 | reverse complement strand
AGGTCGATCTCCTTGGCGATGGAAACACCATCGTTGGTGATCGTGGGGGCGCCCCACTTCTTCTCCAGGACAACGTTGCGACCCTTGGGGCCCAGCGTCACCTTGACCGCGTCGGCGAGGGCGTTCAGACCCCGCTCGAGGCCGCGACGGGCCTCTTCGTCGTACGCAATTGTCTTGGCCATTGCGTTGAGATCCTCCACATGTATATGGCTGACACACAGGTCGATCGCAGGTTGGATCGCCCCATTTACGCTGGCCAGGTTCGGTGCCCGCGACGGACGACCGAGGGTGTCGATGTGACCCGGTCTCACCGTCCCGACCTGGCACTCACACGTCGAGAGTGCCAAGCCCTTTTTAGCACTCAGGGGTATCGAGTGCAAGGTCCGCCGCGCTGCTCAGCGCCGACTCAGGCCGAGCTGCGGTCGTCCACCCGGAGTATCAATGCGACGAAAGCATCGGCCCGGCGCTCCTCGGGCGTGCGTGGTTCACCCTCATCGACCGTTACGAGTTCCGCGTCGTTCAGCAGCAACTCCGCCTCCACCCGCATGATCGCCCGAATGAACGGTGGCGCGACATCGGGCGGCAGGTCGCCGTTGATGATGTAGCTGCCGTCGGGCTGCGATTCGGTGGAGACATAGGTCAGCGCACGCTCGAGATCAGCGCGTCGCTCCCCCGCAACTAGGTCGGAATCCATGCCATCCGCCATTGCTATAGCTTACCGGTGCGCCGGATCAGCCCTTTCCCGACAGGCCGACCAGTCCGGGATCCCTGGCGCCGCCCCCAGTCGTGCGAGCAGCAAATCGCTGTCCGCCAATGGCTTACGATCCAGCGCAGCGCGGCGCATGATCGGCGCCGACCTTATGGTGTCCAGGTGAGTGAAAGTCCCGGCTGGAACGCTATCGACGCGGCGTTGGAGCAGCTGTACCACGACACCGCACCCAGCCATTGGGGGACGGGGGTCCCCTGGTCGCTCGGCGGACCCGATCCGCTGGACGGCATCAGCGCCTATCCGCGCACCGAACCGGTCCCACACTGGCACTACATCAGCTACGGCATGACCGAGCTGTACGAGAAGGAATGGGATAACCCGGACGAATCGGGCTGGGGATTCGAATTCACCTTCCGCCTGCTGCGCACCCCGGCCGACGAGAAACCGCCGGTCTGGCCCGCGAACTTCCTGCAGAATCTGGCTCGCTACGTGTTCCAATCCGGGAATTGGTTCGCACCGGGTCACACCATCAAGTCGAACGGCCCGATCGCCGCGGACCATCCGGACTCGGATATCCACGCCGTCGCCTTCACCGTCGACCCGGAACTCGGCGCCATCGACACACCGCACGGGCGGATGCAGTTCCTGCAGATCGTCGGCCTGACCATGCCGGAGTACCGGGCCGCGCAGGGCGGGCACACGCGGGCGGTGCTCGACGAACTCGCGCCGCGGCTGCCGCTGTTGGTCACCGATATCGAGCGCGGACCGCTCATGGAGGAACCGAAGGCCAAGGCGAAATGGCCGCGCTGGGGCGGGGGCCTGACCGGGCGGGCGTAGATTTCGCCATGGAGGAAGATCAACGATCCCGAAGGGGGACGCCCGTGCCCGCATTGCCGTTCGATTCGCTCTATCGGCACGGGTTCGCGCGGGTGGCGGTCGCGGTGCCGCGGATCCGGGTCGTCGATCCCGCGTTCAATGTCGAGCAGACGCTCGAGCTCGCTCGGCAAGCGGCCGCCGACGGCGCGGTGCTGACGGTCTTTCCCGAACTCGGACTCTCCAGCTATACCGCCGACGATCTGTTCCACCAGGATGCGCTCGACGATGCGGTGGCCGCGGCAATCGAGCAGGTGGTCGCGGCGAGTGCGGAGATCGATACGGTGCTGGTGATCGGTGCGCCGGTGCGGACGCAGGGGCGGCTGTTCAACTGCGGTATCGCGATATGCCGCGGCGTCGTCCTCGGAGCGGCGCCCAAGAGTTATCTGCCGAACTATCGCGAGTTCTACGAGAAGCGCCAGTTCGCGGCAGCGCGCGAGACCCTGGAAGACCACATCACGATCGCGGGCCAGCGGGTGCCGTTCGGATCCGATCTGTTGTTCACCGCGACTAATCTCGACGGTTTCGTATTCCACCTGGAAATCTGTGAGGACGGCTGGGTTCCGTTGCCGCCCAGCGGATATGCCGCGCTGGCCGGTGCGACGGTGCTGGTCAATCTGTCGGCGAGCAATATCGTCATCGGTAAGGCCGACTATCGGCGCGCGCTGTGCACCTCGCATTCCGCGCGCTATCTGGCCGCCTATCTGTATTCGGCTGCGGGACACGGTGAATCGACCACCGATATGGCCTGGGACGGACAGGCGCTGGTTTGCGAGAACGGCGACCTCCTCGCCGAGGGCGAGCGGTTCTGCGACCATCCCCAGTTGATCACCGCGGATCTCGATCTGCAGCGGCTGGCCGCGGATCGCATTCGCACCACCAGTTTCGCCGACAATGTGCACGATCACCGCGACCGGCTGGTGCGGCTGCGGCGTATCGAGGTCGAGTTGCCGGTTCCGACGAGTGCCATCGGCTTGGGCCGCGAAATCCAGCGCTTCCCTTACGTTCCCAGCGATCCGGCCGCGCGCAACGAACGGTGCGCAGAGGTGCATCACATCCAGGTCGAGGGCCTGAGCACCCGGTTGCGTGCGACCGGCAGTCAGCGCTTGGTCATCGGCGTATCCGGTGGATTGGACTCCACCCAGGCGCTGATCGTCGCGGCCAAAACCATGGACCGGCTCGGTCTGCCACGCGCGAATGTGCTGGCCTACACCATGCCCGGCTTCGCGACCAGCACCCGAACCCGCACCGACGCGCACGCGCTGATGGACGCGCTCGGCGTGACCGCGCAGGAGATCGATATCCGCCCGTCCGCCACCCAGATGCTGCGCGACCTGAATCACCCTGCCGCCGAAGGTATTCCGCAGTACGACATCACCTACGAGAATGTGCAGGCGGGCGAGCGCACCTCACATCTGTTCCGACTTGCCAACCAGCACAACGCGCTCGTGGTCGGCACCGGCGATCTGAGCGAACTCGCCTTAGGCTGGTGCACTTTCGGTGTCGGCGACCATATGGCGCACTACAGTGTGAACGCCTCGGTCCCCAAAACACTGATCAAATATCTGATCGCCTGGGCGGTCGACACCGATCAGTTCGGCCCCGAGTCGGGCCGGGTGCTGTCATCGATCCTGCGGACCGAGATCTCGCCGGAGTTGGTGCCCAGCCACGATTCCACCGCACCGAGCCAGAGCTCCGAGGCCACCGTCGGCCCCTACGAACTGCAGGACTTCCACCTCTACTACATGCTGCGCTTCGGGTACCGCCCGAGCCGGGTCGCCTACCTGGCCCGGCACGCCTGGTCCGAGCGCGACCGCGGCAGCTGGCCGGACCTCATTCCGGCCGACCAGCGCAACACCTACGACCTGCCGATCATCAAATACTGGCTCGCCGAATTCCTACGCCGCTTCATCCAGACGAGCCAGTTCAAACGCTCCACCCTGCCCAATGCCCCGAAAGTCGGTTCGGGCGGCTCACTTTCACCGCGCGGCGACTGGCGTGCGCCTAGCGATGCCTCCGCCGCCGCCTGGTTGGACGAACTCGCCCGCAACGTCCCGGAGAACTGAGCCGCCGTCACGCCGCGATGGGCGCACGGTATTCGAGCGGGATCCGTGAGCCACGCCGCACCGACATCCCGCGCGATCGGATGGCTCTGCGCTGCCGTGTCCTGGCCGCGTGAGCGAGCGTCAGCGAGCGGAACCATAGACACAGCGCGTCTCCGCGCGCGACGGAGCCGAGCGAGGCGTAGTCGTGCGCGGATCGAATGCCGATGACTATCCAGGCAATTCGACGTCGTCCAGCGACGAACGCGGCCCGGGCGTTCATGACTTCTCGGCGGCGATCACCGACAGCAATTCGGACAGATCGGCTTCGGCCTTCGCCTTGTCGACGCCGAGATCGGACAGGATTCCGGAACCGTTCTCCTGTTCGAGCAGGGCGAGCAGGACATGTTCGGTGCCGATGTAGTTGTGTCCCAGGCGAAGTGCCTCACGGAAGGTCAGCTCGAGCACCTTCTTGGCCTCGGCGCCGAACGGAATGAGCGCAGGCACCTTCGCCGGATCGGCGGGCTGCCGGGCGATGGCGTCGTTTGCCGCATCCCGGACCGCGTCGAGTTGCACCCCTTGCGCGATGACCTCCCTGGCGCCGAGGCCTTCCGGTTGGGACAACAGGGCCAGCACCAGATGTCCGATGGAGATCTCGAGATTGCTGGAGGTGCGAGCCGCCTCCTGCGAGGCCACCACCATCTTTCGCGCGCGCGGCGTGAACTTCGCGAAGCCCGCATTGGGGTCCATGGCCGCCGGATCACCGGGCCCCTTCGGCACGAACCGCTTCTGCGCGGCCTGTTTGGTGACGCCCATGCTGGCGCCGATATCGGTCCACGAGGCGCCGGAGCGGCGGGCCTGATCCACGAAGTGGCCGATCAGATGATCGGCCACTTCGCCGAAATGCCCGGCCGTGACCACCGCATCGGAGAGTTGGTCGAGCACATTGTCCGGACGTGCCTTCTTGATGCCCTCGATCAGATCGTCGAGTCGTACGTTGATTGTCATGCGTCAACCATAGGTTGACGATTCTGGATCGTCAACCGATAGTTGACGATTTTCAGGGACGGGCCGCCCCGGCCGCACCACGCACGATCCGCTCCTTGAACCAGGCCGCCGTCCGCCCGGTCAGCACGGTCCGTCCCGGCGAGTCGTCCGCGTGCAGAAACTGGATGACGCCATCGCGCCGACCGAGGCTGATGCACTGGAAGAAGTACCGGAACCGCAGCTCGCGGGGTGCGCGACCGGCCAGCCGTGCGACGACCGCATCGGCCGCGTACTTGCCGGTGGGCAATGCCGTCGCACATGCCATCCGCAGTTCCCGACCGCCCGGACCCGCGATCACGGCAGCATCGCCCGCCGCGTAGACATCCGGATGCGATACCGATCGCAATGTCTCGTCGGTCAGCACCCGACCATGCCCGTCCACCGCGAGCCCGGCCCGCTCCGCCAGCTCCGGCACCCCGAATCCGGCGGTCCACACCGTTGCGGCGGCCGCGACGACGGACCCGTCCGCCAACCGCACGCCTTCCGGAGTCACCTCGATAACCTTTGCGTCCGAACGAATCTCGACCCCGAGCCGCTCCAGCGCCCGTCGCACATGATCGCGCGCCCGCATCGACAGCCAGGCGGCGGGCTCATCCGAGCCGAGCAGCACCACCCGCGCATCCGATCGGGACTCGGCCAATTCCGCGGCCAGCTCGATTCCCGTGGCACCGCCACCGACCACCACGATCCGCCCCGCCGGAATACCGGTCCGCAGATACTCCGAATCCTCCGGTGCGGAAACCGAATACGCGTACTGAGCTACCCCTGGCACGCCCGCCGGATCGTTCGTACTGCCCAACGCATAGATGAGCGAGTCGTATTCGAGATCCGGTGCGCCGTCTAGGATCACCTGTTTGTGCTCGGTATCGATGCCCTGCGACCGAGCCCGCACGAAGTGAATTCGTTTGGGTTCGAGCAACTCTCGCAGATCCCATTCCGGAATCGACTGCCCCGCACTGTATTGGTGCAGCCGCACGCGTTCGACGAAGGTCGCGCGGGCGTCGACAACGGTGATGTGGGCGTCGCGGGCGGTGCGCGCCAACCTGCGGGCCGCCGCCAACCCCGCGTATCCGGCGCCCAGGACGACGATTCGATGCTGTCCGGTCATGATGTGGCTCCCTTTCGATCGGCCGACACCCCTTAGACTGGGCAGCCCTCCGATCCCTGACAGCCTCGGATAATGACCCGCGTCACTCCCGCCCGATATAGGACAGCTTCTCCGGATTGACGATCAAGCGCAGCGCGGTCACCGCATCGTCGAGGGTGTCCACGCCGACGACCAGCGCGGGTTCCCCCGCCAACCGCACGACGACCGCGAGCGCGCCGTTGATCTCCTCCAGCGCCATCACCATCCCCGGCACCTCCCACCGGAACAGTCCGGCCACGTACCGCGCGACCGCGGGAGCCCCGACGATCGGGCGCCGCGCCGCGGTGACCTGACCGCCTCCGTCCGCGGTCGAGACGACATCGGCCGCGAGCATCCGCTCCAATGCCTCGATATCCCCGATGCGAGCCGCCTTCAGGAAGCGCTCGATCAACTCGCGGGCCTGATCGGCCGGGACATCGAAGCGCGGACGCCCCTCGCGCACCCGGATACCGGCCCGGCGGAAGATCTGCTGCGAATTGGCCTCGGATACCGCGAGCATGTCCGCGATCTCCCGGTGTGCGTATCCGAACGCTTCGCGCAGCACGAAAACCGCCCGCTCGATCGGGCTCAACCGTTCCAATGCCATCAGCAGCGCCAGCGACACCAGCTCGCGCTCCTCCACCGTCTCCAACGGCCCGAGCTCCCCGCGCGCGGTCGGTACCGGCTCGGGCAGCCACGGTCCGACATAGGTCTCGCGGCGGGCCCGGGCCGAAACCAGCCAGGTGCGGCAGAGATTCACAACCGCGGTGGTCAGCCAGGCCTCGGCCGAGCGAATCGTGCCGCGGTCGGTGCCATCCCAGCGCAGGTAGGTCTCCTGTACCGCGTCCTCGGCCTCGGTCGCGGAGCCGAGCATCCGATAGGCGAGCGCGAACAGCCGCGGGCGATGCGCCTGGAATTCGCGCAATCCATCCGGTTCCACCGCCACCTTCTTCCGTGCTCGGCCGCCGAAGATGACGGTACCGGTCGGGATCCATCCGGCCTTCGACAGTTCGGTGGCCGACCCGATGGTCCGGCCACCACCGAAAACCCGACCCGGATCGAATCCCCAGAAGCCCAAACCACCAAGTGCCGCAACACTGCTCATAGCCGCAGCATTCCCGCGCGACCTAGACGATTCCTTAAGGAATGCCAGACAAGCCCCAACAGCTCAGTGGTGCAGATCGTCCGCCGGATGCTCTTTACCCGGACTGCGCAGCCGCAGGCGGCTCGCCCCGCGGATCGCCGGACGCCGCAGGGCGGGTCGTCGCCGCTGCGCCCGCCGCTGGGCCCGGCGTTCGGATGGCTTGTGCTGCCAGGTTTCCGGACGCGCGGCCACCCAGCGCTGCGAATGCCAGGCGAACGGGATGTGCCCGAGATACAGCGCGACCAGCACCAGCAGCAGCACGATCGGATAGGTGACCAGCAGCGCCGCCGCGAGCGCGGTCAGCACCAGCAGCCCGGCAGCCGCCTGCGGCGCCACCGATACCGACTTCATGGCCAGCGTCGGAATCGTGCTGACCGCCAGCGCCGCCGCGAACAAGGTCCAGGCCGCGACCTCGTAGTAGCCGACCCACCAGCCGTCACCGAACTGCACGTACAGCCCGATCGGCACCAGCGCGATCAGCGCCGCCGCCGGTGCGGGGACGCCGACGAAATACTCGCGCGCCCACTGCGGTCGAGTGTCGTCGTCGAGCAGGGTGTTGAACCTGGCCAGGCGCAGCACAAGGCTCACCGCGAAAACCAGCGCGATGATCCAGCCCGCGCTGTTGCTGTCCAGCAGCGCGATGTAGATCACCAGACCGGGCGCGACACCGAAGGAGATGGCGTCGGAGAGCGAATCGAGTTCGGCGCCCATCTTGGTGGTGGCATCGAGCATCCGGGCCAGCCGACCGTCGAGGGTGTCCAGTACGGCCGCGGCGCCGACCATCGCCAAGGAGATGTCGAGCCTGTCGTCCAGGGCGAACTTCACCGCGGACAGTCCGGCGCACAGCGCCATGATTGTCACGATGCTCGGCAACAGCCGGATGGTCCGGCGCCTTCGCTGCGGTGTGGGCAGGGCCTGCTCCATCATGAGTCGGTCGAAAGTACGGCCAGCACGGTCTCGCCCCCGATCGTGCGCTGTCCGGGTTCGACGAGTAATTCGGTACCCGCCGGGAAGTACGTGTCGACCCGGGACCCGAAACGGATCAGGCCGTAGGTATCGCCGATGGTCAGTTTGTCACCGGCCTGCGCGTCGCAGACGATGCGCCGCGCCAGCAGACCCGCGATCTGCACGACCACGAGCTGCGCGCCACCGGCGGTGTCGACGACCATGCTGTTGCGCTCGTTCACCGCACTGGCCTCGGGCAGATCCGCCGAACGGAACTGACCGGACTGGTGCAGCACGGTGCGCACGATGCCGGAGATGGGGGTGCGCTGCACATGGACGTCGAGCACCGAAAGGAAGATGCTCACGCGCGGCAGTGGCGCATCGCCGAGGCCGAGTTCGGCGGGCGGCGTCGCGGTGTCGACCAGGGCGATCTCACCGTCGGCCGGGGCAACGACCACGCCCGCCCGGTTCGGCGGCACCCGGTTCGGATGCCGGAAGAAGGTCGCGCAGGCCGCGGCGGCCAGCAGACCCGTGCGGCGCACCCACTTGCGCTTACCTCCGATGACCGCCACCGCGAGCGGCGCCGCGACGAAGGGCAGCCCGGCGGGATGCAGCGGGGGAATCGCGGCCCGGACCAGATCGACGACATGGCCGACTCCGGTCGTTTCGGGCGTGCCGGGCGGGGTGGGACGGCGTGCCACAGGCTCCTCTTTCGTGCTCGATGCAGACGGTTTGCGCCCTTCAACGATAGGTCCGGCGCAAGCGTTCACACCTTACGGGAATGGAGCCTGTGGCACCTGCGGTCAGCTCATGGCTTTACGGCCGGTGAACAGCCGCACCAGGAACAGCAGAATCACCGCGCCGCCGAGGCAGGTGAAGAAGCTGAACCAGAGTCCGCCGCCTTCGACATCGACGCCGAGCAATTTGAGGAGGAATCCGCCTAGCAGGCCGCCGACCACGCCGACCACGATGTTGAGGAGGATGCCTTGTTGCGCATCCGTCTTCATAATCTTGCTGGCGATCCAGCCGGCGAGACCGCCGATGATGATCCACCCGATAATCCCGAGTCCGAGCATGGTGTCCTCGAATCACTAGTTGGGGCAGCGCGCCGCACCACAGGGCGTGCTTCGGAGGTATACCCGCCAAATGTGAGAATACGCACGCCCAACACGCGCGACACGGGCTAATATGAGGGGGCCTCATGTCTACGGTGACGTAGGCGGTCGGCCGATGAGGGAATCATTTCGATGCTTTCGGGGTACAACCCGGCGGCGCCGCCGCAGGTACATAGGAGACGCATTATGGCTGCTCAAATCACCCAGACCACAGGGGCTGAGCACACGGCGATCCTCGGGCTCGGCGTTTACCGCCCCGCTCGAATCGTCACCAACGAAGAAGTCGCCGGACCCATCGACTCGAGTGACGAGTGGATCCGCACCCGTTCCGGAATCAAAACGCGGCGCTTCGCCTCGAAGGAGGAGACGATCCAGAGCATGAGCGTCGCGGCCTCTCGCGGCGCGCTCGAATCCGCGGGAATCGAAGTCGATCAGGTCGACTGCGTCATCGTCGCCACCTCCACCCACCTCTTGCTGACTCCGGCGGCCGCGCCGCAGATCGCGACCGAACTGGGCATGAACGGCACGGCGGCGTTCGATATCTCGGCCGGATGCGCGGGCTTCTGTCACGCCCTCGCGTTGGCCTCGGATCTGGTGCGCGCCGGAACCGCCAGCCATGTGCTGGTGATCGGCGTGGAGAAGCTGACCAACACCGTCAATCCGAAGGACCGCGCGACCGCCTTCCTGTTCGCCGACGGCGCGGGCGCGGTGGTGGTCGGTCCGTCGGAGGAACAGGGCATCGGCCCGACGGTCTGGGGCTCGGACGGCACCCAGCATCACGCGATCCGCCAGGACAAGGACTGGATGGAGTTCTTCGCCGAAATCGAGGAGAAGGGCCTGGACGCGGTGCGGCCCTACCTCGCCATGGAGGGTACGGCGGTATTCCGCTGGGCCGCACATTCATTGGAGAAGGTCTGCCGCGACGCCATCGATCGCGCGGGCCTATCCACCGACGACCTGGATGCGATGATCCCGCACCAGGCCAACGGCCGGATCATCGAGATCATGGCCCGGGTGCTGAAACTGCCCGAGCACTGCGCGCTGGCCAACGATATCGAGGAGACCGGAAATACCTCGGCCGCCTCGATTCCACTGGCCATGGAGGCGCTGCTGCGCAAGGGTGAGTCGAAGCCGGGCGATACCGCGCTGCTGATCGCCTTCGGCGCTGGTCTCTCCTACGCCGCGCAGGTCGTGACGCTGCCCAACTGGCAGTAACTCAGCCCAGACCAACGGTGACCTTCAGCTTGAAGGTCACCGTCTGGGTGACCGGCTCCAGCACTTGCCACGACAGCGAATTCGACCGCAGATAGCGTCCCCGAATCGGAATCACGCCCGGTCCGCATCATCGGACGCAGGCCTGACTCGTGTCCGGCTGTGTGTGTTCCCGTTCGACGCCGGACGCGATGGGATCTACACGGCGGCCTCGACCGCGGACTTGATCTTGCCGAGTGTTTCGTTCATTCCTTGTTCGAGCAGTTCCTCGAACGGCGCCTCGCCGCCGAGCGCGGCATCGATGGCCCTGCGGGAGAACCAGCTGGTGCCGTTGGGCACATCGCGGCGTTCGATCAGCCGGGTGCCGGTGGCGGTCGGCTCCAGCGTGTAGCTCCAGATGCTGCGGTTCTCGTTGATCCGAAATGCGAAGGCCTGGTTGGGCTCATAGCGCACGATGCGCGCGGTGGTCGGCCAGTACTTCTTGCCGTCGGTATTGAGGTTGATCGTCCAGGTGCCCGCCTTCGGCGTGCCGAGCGCGAGCATCCGGACGCACTGCGGGCTGAACTCCGGCATCCGCCCGAGATCGGCGACGACGGCCCAGACCTGTTCCGGCGGTGCCGCGATCTCGATCGTGGCTTCGATATTTTTCGGCAACACTGCCTCCGGAGAACTGTGCGACGGACGTCCGTCCAGCACGGCTTGACGATTTGGCAACAGCCTAGTCGGCGGCTGTTGGAAGACAAATGTGTCACTATTTCGCGACTTGTTCACCCGGCCGTGTAATGGCGCGCGCACAATGGCGGATAGACGAAGCATCAGACACTGCCACAAGCTTTTCCGTCAAGCGTGAGGTGATCGGCCGTGAAACTGCGCTCGCTCTTACATCATCGGCACGGGGATCAGGTCCCGCTGCTTCCCACCATCACACCCGAGACACCCGCTACTCGAGACATCTTCGCGCCGCGTATCGCACGCCCGATAGTTCCCGATGAACAACTGGAGCGCCTGCTCACGCCCACCGAACTCGACTTGGTGCGCGAGCATCGCGTTTGACGAGCGTTCCATACTCGATAGGTGACTGCACCCGCTGCTACGAAACCGGCCATCCTCAGCGTCGACGACGATCCGGGGGTATCCCGCGCGGTCGTTCGCGACCTGCGCCGCCGCTACGGGGCCGAGTACCGGATTCTGCGCGCGGAGTCGGGCGCGGACGCGCTCGACGCACTGCGTGAGATGAAACTTCGCGGCCAACCGGTCGCGGTCCTGATCGCCGATTATCGGATGCCGGGCATGGACGGCATCGAATTCCTGGAGCAGGCCATGGACCTGCACCCGTACGCACGTCGCGTGCTGCTGACCGCCTACGCCGATACCAGCGCCGCGATCGACGCGATCAATGTCGTCGACCTCGACCACTATCTGCTCAAGCCGTGGGATCCGCCGGAGGAGAAGCTCTATCCGGTGCTGGACGGACTGATCGAGGCCTGGCGCAGCAACGACCACAAACCCGTCACCGAGACCAAGGTGGTCGGCAACCGCTGGTCGCCGCGGTCGTCGGAAGTGCGCGAATTCCTGGCCCGCAACCAGCTGCCCTACCGCTGGTACCTGGCCGAGGAACCGGAAGGCGCCCGGCTGCTGGAGGCGGCGGGCGCCGATCCCGATGTCTGTCCGGTGGTGATCACCCCGGGTGGCCAGGCACTGGTGCAACCGAGCGACGGCGAGCTCGCCGAGAGCGTCGGGCTGAACACCAATCCGACCGGCGACTTCTACGACCTCATCGTGGTCGGCGGCGGACCGGCCGGACTCGGTGCGGCGGTGTACGGCGCCTCCGAGGGGCTGCGCACGGTGCTCGTCGAGCGCACCGCGACCGGCGGCCAGGCGGGCCAGAGTTCGCGCATCGAGAACTATTTGGGCTTCCCGGACGGGCTGTCCGGCGCGCAGCTGGCCGATCGGGCGCGGCGGCAGGCCGCGAAGTTCGGCGCCGAGGTGATCACCACACGCGAGGTGGTCGGGCTCGAGGTGAACGGGTCCGCGCGCACCGTGCGATTCGCCGACGGCGGGCGGCTGTGCGCGCACACGGTGATCATCGCGACGGGTGTGGACTACCGGCGTCATCCCGCACCGGGCGTGGACGATTTCACCGGGCGCGGTGTCTATTACGGCTCGGCCATGACCGAGGCCTCCGAATGCGCCGACCACGATGTCTACATCGTCGGCGGGGCGAATTCGGCGGGGCAGGCGGCGGTATTCCTGTCCCGCAACGCGCGCGCGGTGCATCTGGTGGTCCGCGCGGATTCGCTGGAGAAGTCCATGTCGCACTACCTGATCCAGCAGATCGCGCAGATTCCGAATATCCGCGTGCACACCGATACCGAAGTGATCGCCGCCGACGGCGACGATCACCTGCAGCAGATCGTGGTGCGCAACAACCGGACCGGCGCGGAAGAAAAAGCCGAGGCCGAGCGGTTGTTCCTGTTCATCGGTGCCGCACCACAGACCGACTGGCTCGACGGCGTGGTCAAGCGGGACGAGGCGGGTTATGTGCTGGCCGGTCCCGATCTGCTCGTCGACGGAACCAGACCCGCGGGCTGGGAGCTACCCAGACCGCCGCATCACCTGGAGACCAGCGTCCCCGGCGTTTTCGTCGCGGGTGACGTGCACGCCGATTCGGCGAAGCGGGTCGCCTCGGCGGTCGGCGAGGGTGCGATGGCGGTCATGCTCGTGCATCGGTACCTGGCGTGATAGGAGGCTGGACCATGAATTCGAAGGAGACAGCGGATCGCAGCAGTCATCTGGTCTGCGATCCCGCGGAGCTGCGCAGCCTCTTTCTCTTCGAGAAGCTCACCGACGAACAGCTGAATCTGCTGTGCGCCGATGGCCGCATCGAAATCGTCGAACCGGGACTGGTCTTCCGCGAGGGCGATCCGGCCACCTGCTTCTACGTGATGATCGAGGGCGAGGTGCAGCTCACCAAGCTGTCCGGCGGCGCCGAGATCGAGACATCGCGCACCGACTATCGCGGCGCGTACGCGGGGGCGTGGACGGCCTATCTCGGCGACAAGGTCGACCAGGTGTACACCGGTTCGATGTATGTGACCCGCCGGTCGCGGTTCTTCGTACTGGATGCGGGCACCTTCGCGCGGATGATGCACGACTGGTTCCCGATGGCCGTGCACCTGCTCGAGGGCGCATTCTTCGGTAACCGCAACTCCGCCGAGCGGATCGCCCAGCGCGAACGCCTGCTCGCATTGGGCTCGCTATCGGCGGGACTGACCCATGAGCTGAACAATCCGGCGGCCGCGGCCGTGCGCGCCACCTCCGGGCTGCGTGATCGGGTCGCGGGCATGCGGCACAAGTTGGCCATGATGGCGCAGGGCAAGTTCGATACCGCGTCGCTGGAAGCGCTGGTGCGCCTGCAGGAGGAGGCCGCGGCCCAGGTCGCGAAGGCCCCGGAGCTGACGACGCTGGAGGCCTCCGAGCGCGAGGACATCCTCAGCGAATGGCTGGAGGACCACGGCATCGACGATGGCTGGAACCTGGCCCCGAATTTCGTACAGGCCGGTTTCGATGTGGACTGGCTGGAACGGGTTTCGGCCACCCTGGAGGACTGCCCCGACCAGGTGTTCCAGGGCGCGATCCGGTGGCTGAACTACACCATCGAGACCGAACTGCTGATGAACGAGATCGCCGATTCGACCACGCGCATCTCCACTCTGATCGGCGCGGCCAAACAGTATTCGCAGATGGACCGGGCGCCGTTCCAGGTGGTCGACATCCACGAACTGCTCGACAGCACGCTGGTGATGCTGAGTCGCAAGGTCGGCGACGGTGTCAAGGTGGTCAAGGAATACGACCGCGCACTGCCGGAAGTACCCTGCTACGCGGCGGAATTGAATCAGGTGTGGACCAACCTGATCGATAACGCGGTATACGCGATGAACGGCGCGGGCACGCTCACCATCCGCACCAGGCACGAAAACGACTGCGCCGTGATCGAGATCGGCGATACCGGCCCGGGCGTACCGGCCGACGTGCGCAGCCGTATCTTCGAACCGTTCTTCACCACCAAGCCGGTGGGCGAGGGAACCGGTCTCGGCCTGGACATCTCGTTCCGGATCGTGGTGAACAAGCACCACGGCGATATCCAGCTCGATTCCGAGCCGGGCAATACCCGATTCACGGTCTGGCTCCCGCTGAACCGTCCCGAGGAAATGCCGGACTCCGGCGACCGTTCCGAAGCCGATGCAGGAGGTCAGTGATGACGCAGGAGTTGGAGGGTATCGATCCCGCGGTCGCGCCCAGCGGTCCGGGCTGTATGGAATGCGAAGCGGCTCAGGGCTGGTGGGTGCACTTGCGGCGCTGTGCGCAGTGCGGCCATATCGGCTGCTGCGACACCTCGCCGGAGCAGCACGCCACCAAACACGCCAAGGACACCGGACATCCGTTCATCCAGAGCTATGAGCCGGGCGAGGATTGGTTCTTCGACTTCCGCTCCGACGAGATGTACAGCGGCGGACCGGAACTGGCACCGCCGACCCACCATCCGGTGGACCAGCCCGCCCCCGGACCGCGCGGCCGGGTGCCCGCCGATTGGCAGAGTCGCATCCACTGATCACGCTCCCACCCGGTACCCTGCTCCGGACGCGCCGGAGACTCCGGCGCCGCGAGTCACCGGGGAACGCACGTGATCAAGCGAGTTACCGCCATCGTCCTAGCCACCGGGGCGGTGGCCGTCGCCCTGGCCGGATGTGGCAGTTCGGACGATTCCAGCTCCGACGCGAACGGTCTGCGCAAGGGCGCGACGAGCGCCAGTACGCCCACCGGCACCACGTCCGCGACCGGCGCGGCGCCGACCACGGCCGCCGCAGCACCGACCACCACCAAGACCACGGCGAGCTACCCGTCGCTCGGCCCCGCGTCGAGCACCACCTGCGGTGAGTTCAAGAAGTTGGACAGCACCGAGGAGAAGGAGCTGATCGAGAAGGTGCTCGCGGAGAATCCGGGCAGTGAATTCGAGGGCAGCCCGAACGTCGCACTCGGCACCGCCAAACTCGTCTGCCTGGCCCCCACCTACGCCGATACCCCGGTCGCGGTGGCCGCCGGAATCGTCGCAAAGGACAAGTAGGGCTGTGCTGCTCGGTCGCAGCACCGGCGGCACATAGACAGAACGCGCGTACACAGCGGGCAGGCGCTGTGTACGCGCGTTCTACTCATGGCGCGACGATCAGGGCTGACCGGTGGCGAACGCGATCACGGCGTCGAGGAACTCCTGGCCGCCCATGACGTATCCGCCGATCAGCGCACCGGCCGGGATGCTGATGATCCACAGGAAGGGGATGAAAGCCCCGATCACGGCACCGATGACGATGCCCGGCAGGTTCTTGTTGACCTGCTCCATGAGCCGGTCGTAGGAGCTGATGTCCTTCAGCCCCGCGATGTCCTTCAGCTTCGCGGAGTCCGCCGGGGTCATCGTCGAAGCCAGCGCGACGGTGCGGCCGTCCGCGCTGATCTGCTGGCTCACCGCGATCGGGAGGCCCGCGACCTCGGAGCGCAGCGGCACCTGGTCCACCGTCGCGCCGTCGTCGGACTTCAGCAGCACTGCGGCACCGTCCGAGGCGAGCTCGAACCGGCCGCTGTCAACCGCCCAGGTGATGGTCTTATCAGTTGGGGAAACCGTTGTGTGGTAGTTGATTCCGTGTGCAACACCAGAAGTCACGTCCCCCCGCGTCACTGCCGCCGGCTGATCGGTCGCCACGGCGGGCTGCCCATTGGCGGTAGCCGCGGTAATCCCCACCGCGGTGACGGCCATGAAGACAGCAGTAGTGATCTTTCCGAACTTCATTTCTTGAATTCCCTCCACTTTGTCGTCCCGCCCGAACAAGGGGCGGGACCAGAACGTTAGCGCGCGGAATTCGTTGTCGCACACCGGGGTTCGTCAATCATGAAATCGTGACAATTGCCGAAGTTTAGCTATACACAGCTCCACGGTTAGATTTGCGATGCACTCAGGCAACGTCAATGATGTTTCACATTTGCTCGAGCCGAGCTTCGAACTTCGCGGCGTATTAGCCGCGACTAATGCGGTCAACTCGGACAGACGTACCAGTCTTCGGGGAGAAATCACTGTCCAGAGCGCATCGCCGCGACTGCACGTCCGATCGGCGATATCGACGACGTTCCCCGACTGTTTTCGGTTCCGTGAGTACATTCACAATTTCGGATTGCCGGGCGCATTAGCGGATCGGAGCACTCGCCACCGACGATTTCCGCATGATCTCGGATCTATCCGACGGACCGCCGACCAACCGGGGCCGGACGCGGGCAGAATGACACGGTGGCAGAACTCGCGCTCACCGCTCGACTGAATCCCTCCGCCGCAGACGCCAGGCGCGGGGTAGTCCGGTTACATCCGGAGGCGCTGACCGCGCTCGGCCTGCGGGAATGGGACGGTATCGCGCTGATCGGGGCACGGCGCACCGCCGCGGTGGCCGGGGTGGCCCCGTCAGGCACACCGGCCGGGGTGGCACTGCTCGACGACGTCACGCTGTCCAATGCAGGGCTGCGCGAGGACGCGAATGTGGTGGTCTCGCCCGCGACGGTGTACGGCGCCAAGCAGATCTCGGTGAGCGGTTCGGTGCATGCCACCAGGACCATTCCAGCGGCGACGCTGCGGCAGGCGCTGCTCGGCAAGGTGGTCACGGTGGGCGACGCGGTATCGCTACTGCCCCGCGACCTCGGTCCGGACATCAGTTCTTCGGCTGCTACCCAGGCACTTTCGCGCACGTTCGGCATCGCCTGGACCACCGAGTTGCTGACCGTCACCGCGACCGATCCCGGCCGCGCTCCGGTGAGCGTGCAGCCGAATACCGCGGTGGTCTGGGGCGCGAGTGCGGTGGCGGCCCGGGATTCCGCCGATCGGGCGGCGGCCGGGCTGCCGGTACCCGCGGGTGAGGCCGCGCGTGGGGCCACTGAAGCCGCGGCGCTGGCCGCGACCAATGGGGCGGGCGCGGGTTGGACCGCGACGGTCGGCGAGTCGGCCATTCCGGTCGAGGACCTGGCTGGTGCGCATGGGCAGGCGGCGAAACTCCAGGAGTGGCTCAGCCTCGCGCTCGACGAACCGGAACTGCTGAAGGCCCTCGGCGCCACACCGCATCTCGGGGTCTTGATCACCGGCCCGGCCGGGGTCGGCAAAGCCACGCTGGCGCGTGCGGTGGCAGCGCCGCGGCGCATTGTCGAACTGGATGGTCCGACGGTCGGCGCGGCCGAAAGCGGTGCACGGTTGCGCGAGGTCGCGGCCGCGGTGGCCGAAATCGGTTCCGGACGGGGCGGAATCCTGCTCGTCACCGATATCGACGCACTGCTGCCCGCACCGGCCGAACCGGTCGCCACGCTTATCCTGGACCAGTTGCGCGCGGCGATCGCCGAGCCCTGCGTGGCGCTGCTGGCTACCACCGCGCATCCGGCCGGTGCCGATCCGCGGCTGCGCGCACCCGATCTCTGCGATCGCGAACTCGCACTCGCGCTGCCGACCGCGGCTGTACGCAAGGCACTGCTGGAGCAGCTGTTGCGCAAGGTACCGACCAAGGACCTGAAACTGGACGAAATCGCCTCGCGCACACCCGGATTCGTGGTTTCCGATCTGGCCGCACTATGCCGGGAGGCGGCGCTGCGCGCGGCTTCGCGGGCCAGCAAACAACAGTCGGAGCCGGAGCTGACCCAACCCGACCTGCTCGGCGCCACCGAAGTGATCCGGCCGCTATCGCGTTCCGGGACCGAGGAACTCGCGATCGGCAGCCTCAGCCTGGACGACGTCGGGGACATGGTCGAAACCAAAGAGGCGCTCACCGAAACCGTGCTCTGGCCACTGCGCCACCCGGATTCGTTCGCCCGCCTCGGTATTCATCCGCCGCGCGGCGTACTGCTCTACGGCCCGCCGGGCTGCGGTAAGACCTTCCTGATCCGCGCACTGGCCGGGACCGGTCAGCTCAGCGTGCATGCGGTCAAGGGCGCCGAGTTGATGGACAAATGGGTGGGTGCATCCGAGCGTGCGGTGCGCGAATTGTTCCAGCGCGCACGCGATTCCGCGCCATCGCTGATCTTCCTGGACGAGGTGGACGCACTCGCGCCGCGCCGCGGCCAGAACAGCGACTCCGGCGTCGGTGACCGGGTGGTCGCGGCACTGCTCACCGAACTCGACGGTGTGGAACCGCTGCGCGATGTGGTGGTGCTCGGCGCGACGAACCGTCCGGAACTAATCGATCCCGCACTGCTTCGCCCCGGCCGATTGGAACGGCTGATCTTCGTGCCGCCGCCGGATGGCGCTGCCCGACTGGAGATCCTGCGGGCCGCCGGGAAATCGGTGCCGCTGGCCGCCGATGTCGACCTGGCGGCGCTCGCCGCCGATCTGGACGGCTATTCCGCGGCCGATTGCAGTGCGCTGCTGCGTGAAGCCGCATTGGCCGCGATGCGCCGGGATGTGGACGCCGCCGATGTCACCGCCGGGGATGTCGCGGCGGCCAGGGCGGTGGTGCGTCCGTCGCTCGATGCCGAGCAGGTCGAGTCGCTGCGCCGGTACGCGGACAACCGTCGATAGCTGATCAGCGCAATCCCCCGGTAATCGCTGTCTTCCTGCGTTTTCCACATATCCGACATATTCGGGCAATATGGGCGCAATCACCGGTTCCCGCGTCGAGCGCGGGTAAGTTCGACGGGGTGCGCAAGATCGGCAATGCGATCGACACGATCACGGCCTTCTTCGGGGCCGCGGTCGCGGGCGTCGCGATGTTCCTGCCGATCACCTTCAGCTGGAGCGCCGACACTTCGCCGTATCGCTTGGCCAGCCTGAACAACAGCGTCCCGCGCGGTGCCGCGATCGGAGTGATCGTCGCGGTGGCCGTCGCGGTGCTGGTGATCACCTTCCACAAGCCGCTGGTGGCATGGGCGGCAGCACTGTTCGGCGCGACCGCCATGGACATCAATCACTTCGCCGGACGCCATGTTTCCTCGGCCGACCTGCTGACCACCCAGAACTATCTGGATTCGATTCTGGCCGGTGTGCTGCTCGGCGCGTTGGGCGCGGCGGTGCTGCGCCGGCCGGGTCCAGCGGCGGGCTTCGCGATCGGCGCCGCTGGCTTCTTCGTCTTCGGTGATCTCGCGGAACTGCTGGAGATCGCCGACGGCGATCCATACGCGGTGCTCGAGACACCGCCACGCTGGCTCGTCAGCGTCGCGGTGGTCCTGCTGATCATCAGTACGCTGCGCAATCGGTCCCAGCCCGAGAGATCGAAGCCGCCGCGGATCGCCGTCGAGCTTCCGGTCACGCCGATCCTGGCCTCGATGGTGCTGGCACTGGTCATCCTCGCCATTACCGAATGGCTGGCGCGGCAGTATCAACATGCGCCGAACGTCAGTCATGCGGTCGAAATCGGGATGGCGGTCGCCGCGACGATCATCGCCGCCACCGCCGCGGCCATGCTGCTACCCGGGCGCGACGGCACCGGGGTGTATCTGGCGGTGAGTCTGGTAGCCGCCGCCGAAGCGATCGGCGGCAATCCGCGGCCCGGGTGGAGCGTCGCCGTGCTGATCGCGGTCACCGCCGTCGGACTGCTGATCGGGGTCCGACTGCCCTCGACCTTTATCGCCATCCTGCTGATCACCGGACTCGCGGTATTCGCTCTGGTGAAATCCTCCGACGCCCATCGCTATGTGACCGCGGCGGGTAGCGCCGTCCTGGCACTCACGGCTGGCTACTGCTGTGGCACCGCGCGTCCCCGCTATGCACCGAGCGGGGTGCTCGCCATTTCCGCGCTGTATCTGCCGTCGATCATCACGGCACTGCCGCACGACACGGCCGAATGGCCGCTGAACGGGGGCGCCGACCATCAAGCGCTGGCCGGCCGGACCGCGCTCGCGATCGCCCTCGGTTCGGCCCTCGGGTTGGTGGTGCTGCGCCGATTCCGGCCGCGCAGCCGACCCAGGCCGGGGCGATCCGTCGACGACGAAACGTTAGCGGATATATAGCCCAGCTGCCTGGAGATGGCATACGCCATATTCGCTCGGCCGACGAAACCCCCAGGCTCCAAGTAGGATCATTCGGTATCACCCCGCCGCAACTACCCGACGGAGTGCAGTTTGCTCGGAATCCTGCTCGCGCTCGTGACAGCCGCACTCGCGGCACCGTTGTGCGTGCGGGCGTTGGGGCGCAACGGTTTCTACGTACTCGCGCTCGTACCGTTCGGCTGTCTCGGCTGGGTGATCGCGAATTGGGGTAGGACACAGCGGGTTCGGGTCGGTTGGGCGCCGAGCATCGAGATGAATATCGAGCTGCGCTTCGATTCGCTGGCCGCCATCATGTCCGCGCTGGTGCTCGGCATCGGCGCGGTGATTCTGGCTTATTGCGCACGGTATTTCGAGGACGACGAACCGCGGCTGCAGGTGTTCGCGGCCCAGTTGGTCGCCTTCGCCGGGGCCATGTTCGGCCTGGTCACCAGCGATAATATGTTGCTGCTCTTCGTCTTCTGGGAAATGACGACGGTGTTGTCGTTCCTGTTGGTCGGCCACAATGCCGAACAGGCGGTGAGCAGGCGGGCCGCGATCCAGGCGCTCTTGGTGACCGGGGCGGGCGGTCTGGCGATGCTGGTCGGGATCGTCATCCTCGGTCAGGTGAGCGGCAGCTATCTGCTGTCCGATCTGCTCGCCGGACCGCCGTCGGGCACCGCAGTGGATGTCGCGGTGGTGCTGCTGCTGGTCGGGGCATTGAGCAAGTCGGCGATCGTGCCGCTGCACTTCTGGCTACCTGGTGCGATGGCGGCGCCGACACCGGTGAGCGCGTATCTGCACGCGGCGGCCATGGTGAAGGCGGGCGTCTATCTGGTGGCGCGGTTGGCGCCGGTATTCGCGGAAAGCCCGGCCTGGCATCCGCTGATTCTCACGCTGGGCGTGGCGTCGATGGTGCTGGCAGGGTTGCGGTCGTTGCAGGTGACGGATCTGAAGCTGGTGCTCGCCTTCGGGACGGTGAGCCAGTTGGGGTTCCTGATCGTGCTGGTCGGGCTGGGGACGCCGGATGCCGCACTGGCCGGTGCGGCCTTGATCGTGGCGCATGCGCTGTTCAAGGCATGTTTGTTCATGGTGGTCGGGATCATCGATCACGGGGCAGGTACGCGGGATCTGCGGGAGTTGTCGGGGCTGGGGCGGCGTGCGCCGGTGCTGTGCGGGGTCGCGGTGCTGGCGGCGCTCAGTATGGCCGGGATTGCGCCGCTGCTCGGGTTCGTGGGCAAGGAAAGTGCACTGGCCGCGGTATTGGATGCGGGTGTGCTTGCCGAACCGGCCAGCGCCGCGTTGGCCGTCGGGGTGGTGCTGGGGTCAATGTTGACCGTCGGCTACAGCATTCGGTTCATTTGGGGAGCTTTCGCGGATAGGGAGTTGCCGTCCTGCGAGCCCGAGAGTGGAGATTTGCACGAGGACGTGCGACTTGCGGAGCACGGCTGTTCGGAAGCTGGTCACTGGCATGCGCCGGGCGCGCAGTTCACGGCTGCACCCGCCTTGCTCGCGGTTGCGAGCTTGGCAGCGGGACTCTTCGCGCCTTGGATGGACGAACTGCTGAGGCCCTACGCGAAAAGTCTTCCCGGCGTTCTCGATTCGCACCTCGCACTCTGGCACGGCTTCAATGTGCCACTGGCACTGACGATCCTGATCATCTGCGCGGGCATCGCGGTGTTCCAGCTGCGTGATCGCATCGGCGAATCCGCTACCATGCTCGGCAATGCCGACCGCGCCTACGACGCCACCCTGCGCGCCATGGACCGGCTGTCGCTGCGGATGACCGGTGCGGTGCAGCGCGGTTCGCTGCCGCTGAGTCAGGCGGCGATCCTGGTGACATTGATCCTGCTGCCGACGGTGCTGCTCGCGCTCGGCACGCGCACCGGAGTTCGCCTGCGCCTGTGGGATTCGCCGTTCCAAGTCGCCATCGGCGTGATCATGGCCGTCATGGCGCTGGCCGCGACGGTGCTGCGCAACCGGTTGGCCGCCGTGCTCGTCGTCGGCGTCACCGGCTACGGCTGCGGCGTGATCTTCGCGCTGCACGGTGCGCCCGATCTGGCGTTGACCCAATTTCTGGTCGAGACACTGACATTGGTGATCTTCGTACTGGTGCTGCGGGCCTTCCCGGCCGAAATCGACGAAAGCCGCACGGCCGCATTCAAAGTGCGCCGGGCGATCCTGTCCGCGCTGGTCGGCGCGTCGGTCGCGGTGCTGGCCGCCTTCGCCGTCGCGGCCCGCTCCACCGAACCCATCTGGCACCTGATCCCCGATGCCGCATACACATTCGGCGGTGGCAAGAACGCCGTCAATGTTCTGCTCGTCGATATCCGGGCCTGGGATACCCTCGGCGAGATCTCGGTGCTCGTCGTGGCCGCGACCGGTGTGGCATCGCTGGTATTCCGCAGCCGACGTTTCGGCAGCGCGCCGCGCGCAGTGGACTCCCCGGACTACGATCCGGACCTGATCAGCTGGTTGCCCGCGGGGCGGCTGGTGGATCGGCGCGAACGATCGATGGTCCTACAGGTCACCACCCGACTGGTCTTTCCCACCATCATGGTGCTGTCGGTGTACTTCTTCTTCTCCGGCCACAATGCGCCGGGCGGCGGTTTCGCGGGCGGACTGACCGCCGGATTGGCACTGACGCTGCGCTATCTCGCGGGCGGTCGCTACGAACTCGGCGAGGCACTGCCCGTCGATGCGGGACACCTGCTCGGCGGCGGGCTCGCGCTGGCCGCCGGAACCGCGAGCACCTCACTGCTACTCGGCGCGCCGCCGCTGTCGTCGGCGATCCTGGAGGTGACGCTGCCGGTGATCGGGCACGTCAAGGTGGTCACCGCACTGTTCTTCGATCTCGGCGTCTATCTCATCGTGGTCGGCCTGGTCCTGGACGTGCTGCGCAGCCTCGGCGCGCGCCTGGACAGTGAGCTGGCCACCGACGAGGACGAATCCGTCTCGGCGCAAGGACGTTTCCAGTGAGTGCGAATCTGACCCTGCTGATCCTGATCGGGATTCTCGTCGCGTGCGGTGTCTATCTGATCCTCGAACGCGCGGTCTCGAAAATGCTGCTCGGGATGATCCTGTTCGGCAATGCGGTGAATCTGCTGATCCTGACCGCCGGAGGACTGGACGGTCGGCCACCCATCCGTGGTGAGGGCGAGGATATGGCCGATCCGCTGGCCCAGGCCATGGTGCTCACCGCGATCGTGATCACCATGGGCTTGGCGGCCTTCGTGCTCGCCCTTGCCTATCGCTCCTACATCCTCACCACCACCGACACCGTGCAGAACGATCCGGAGGACGCCGAGGTCGCGGCCCGGCGCGACGCAGAGGATCCGGAGCATTGAGTCTGCTGACCACGCTCGCGCCGCTACCGGTCCTGGTGCCCCTGCTCGGGGCGGCGGGCACGCTGGTGTTCGGGCGGCGGCCGCGTATCCAGCGCTTCGTCATGATTTTCGTGCTGTCGGTCGTGGTGGGCATCTGCGGGGTGCTGCTGTATCTGGTCGATCGCGACGGGACCACCGCGGTGCAGGTCGGCGGCTGGGGTACGCCGATCGGCATCACGCTGGTGGTCGATCGACTATCCGCGGCCATGCTGCTGGTCTCCGCGATCGTGCTGCTCGCCGTCTCGGTCTACGGTGCGGGCCAGAACATCCGCGACGGCGACGAGCGCCAGCCGACCTCGATCTATCGACCGACGTATCTCGTACTCACCGCGGGTGTTTCGGCCGCATTCCTGGCCGGTGATCTGTTCAACCTGTTCGTCGGCTTCGAAATCCTGCTCGCCGCATCGTTCGTGCTGCTCACTGTCGGCGCGACCGCGGACCGGATCCGCGCCGGTATCGCGTATGTGATGGTCTCGATGGTGTCGTCACTCATCTTCCTGACCGGCATCGCGCTGGCCTACGCGGCCACCGGAACACTGAACCTGGCCCAGCTGGCGGTGCGAATGGGCCAGGTGCCCACCGGTATTCGAATGGGCGTCTACGCGGTGCTATTGGTCTCCTTCGGTATCAAGGCGGCGGTCTTCCCGCTCTCGAACTGGCTGCCCGACTCCTACCCCACCGCACCCGCACCGGTGACCGCCGTTTTCGCGGGCCTGCTGACGAAGGTCGGCGTGTACGCGATCATCCGGACGCACTCCCTGCTGTTCCCGGACGGCGGATTGGACGATGCGCTGCTGGTCTGCGGCCTGCTCACCATGGTGGTCGGCATCTTCGGCGCCATCGCGCAGAGCGATATCCGGCGTCTGCTGTCGTTCACCCTGGTGAGCCACATCGGCTACATGGTGTTCGGCATCGGACTCTCCACCGCCGCAGGCCTTTCCGGCGCGGTGTTCTATGTGGCGCACCACATTCTGGTGCAGACGGCACTGTTCCTGGTGGTCGGACTGATCGAGCGGCAGGCGGGATCGGTATCGCTGCGACGACTGGGCGGTCTGGCGGCGGCGAGCCCGCTGCTGGCGATCCTGTTCCTGGTGCCCGCCTTGAATCTCGGTGGGATACCGCCGTTCTCGGGATTCATCGGCAAGGTCGCATTACTGCAGGCAGGTGCGGCGGCGGGCAGCGTACTGGCCTGGGTGCTGGTCGCGGGGTCGGTGCTGACCAGCCTGCTGACGCTGTATGCCATGGCGCGGGTGTGGAGCAAGGCGTTCTGGCGACCGCGCGCCGAGGCGCCGGAGGGGCATCTCACCGCGGCGAAACCGCCGACGCTGGTGGAGGATTCGACCGATGTGCTCTATGACGAACGCACCGATCCGGGACGCATGCCGCTGCTGATGGTCGGCTCGACGGCGGCACTGGTGGTGGCCGGTCTGTGCCTGACCGTATTCGCCGGTCCGATTCTGCGCATCGCGGACCGCGCCGCCGACGATCTGAGCAATCCAGCGGTGTATGTCGGTGCGGTGCTCGGCAATTCGCAGGCCGAGGCGAAGGGAACAACCCGATGAGCACCGTCCGTCGCCTTGTCCCGAATCGATCGACGGTCGTGCGCATAGGCGTGCTGTTGTGGCTGACGGCCGTGTGGTTGACGCTCTGGGGCGATCTCAGTGTGGGCAATCTGCTGGCCGGTCTCGTTGTCGGTGCGTTGATCATGTTGACCTTGCCGCTGCCGCGCGTGCCGGTATCCGGCCGCCTACATCCGCTGTCGCTGATCGAATTGATCGTCGTCAGTTCGTATTACGCACTGGAATCCAGTCTGCAGGTGGCCTGGTTCGCGATCCGTCCGGCGCCGCCGCCGGTATCCGGTGTGCTGCGGGTGAATCTGAGTGTGCGATCCGATCTGGTGCTGGTGTTGTGCGCCGATGTGCTCAATCTGATTCCGGGCACCATGGTGCTGGAGATCGATCGGCAGCGCTGTGTCTTCTATGTGCACGTCCTGGACGTGAGCAGCGAAAAGGCTGTCGACACGTTCTACCGGATCACCCGGCGGCTGGAGCGGCTGCTCATCTCGTCGTTCGAACGCCCCACCGAATGGCGTTCGGTCCGAACAACTCCGGAGGTGGAGTCGTGAACGTTGTCGCGATTGTGGCGGGCATCATGCTGATGGCCGCCGCGGTGATCGTCAGTTACCGCATCCTGGCCGGTCCGAGCACCCTGGACCGCGTTGTCGGCATTGATTCGCTGATGGCCATCGCCGCCTCCGGCCTGGCGGTCTGGGCCGCCTACAGCGACGACACCACCGTCGTTCCCGCGATCGTCGCGCTGGCGCTGGTCGGCTTCCTCGGCTCCGCGGCGGTATCCCGATTCCGCGTTCGGGATGACGTATGAATCTGTGGCACTTGGCCTCTGGAGTCCTCATCCTGAGCGGAGCGACACTCGCGCTGACCGCATCGATCGCGATCGTGCGCTTTCCGGACACTCTCTCGCGCATGCACGCCGCCACCAAACCCCAGGTCGTCGGCCTGATCCTGGTTCTGGAAGGTGTGGCGATCCAGTTGCGCGGGCACGGCAATATCTGGCTGCTGGCGCTGGTCGGGCTGTTCACGCTGCTCACCGCGCCGGTCATCGCGCATCTGATCGGGCGGACGGCCTATCGGGAGCAGCGCTACCGTGACGGGCTGTTGCGGGTGAACGAGTTGCGGGACGACACGTTGTGAGCTGACGCTATCGAGCGGCGCCGACCGGAACCTCTTCCGCCTCGGGCACCGTAGCCCCGGCAAACCACGTCGCATGGAATGCCGCGGCCATAGCGGCCAGCAGCGCGAGCACGACAGTCCCGGCCAGCACCGGATATTCGGCCATCGAAACCGCCAGATAGCGGAACGAGAGCAACAGCGCGCCGAGGATCACCGCACCGAAAAGCACCAGGCGCATCCGGAACCAACCCCAGCCACGCTCGGGATCGCGCAGTGCGGATTCGACGGTCAAGCACAGCATCGCACCGGCGACCAGATCGACGCCGTAGTGGTAGCCGAAACCGAGCGTCGCGGTCAGCGTGGCGGCCAACCAGAACGCGCCGAGGCAGCGCAGCCACAGCGGAGCCTGCGAGCCGTCCGTGTCCCGGCGGGTGTGCACGAAGACCGACAGCGCCCAGGCCGTGTGCATGGAGGGCATGCAGTTGCGCGGCGTGAAGGAGTCGAAGGACAGCGACGCCGGATTGCGATCGATGGGCGGGACGAAATCGGGCCAGAAGTTGCCCACCTGCATGCCGTGGCCGTCCGCACCGTAGCCGAACATCGGGCCGACCACCGGGAAGATCACATAGATGACCGGACCGAGCAGTCCGAGCACCAGGAAGGTGCGCACCAGATAGTGGGTCGGCCACACCCCGCTCGTTACCACCCGGCGCAGCTGCCACACCGCGACGACGATCGCCGCCACCGGCAGTTCGATATAGACCCAGTGCAGCACCGCGTAGACCACCGGTCCGAGCGCATCCACCACGCGGCCCATCACCCAGGACGGATCACCGAGCGCATGGTCGGCCAGCGCCACATAGACGTCATAGACCTGCGGCCTGCTGACGACCGTAATGTGCAGCCACACGTCACCGACCTTGGTGGCCAGCACCAGCAATGCGCCCAGCGCGGCGGCGTGCAGCGCATTGCGTCGCTCCACCCCGCTCCAGCGGAATCCGGCGATCAGCGCCAGACCGGTGAGCACGAGCGTCGGCCCATTGCCGATGGCGAACGACTCACCACTCAGCAGTCGAACACTCGCCCACACCACGTCGATACCCGCCGCGATGCCGACCGCGATCATCCTGCGGCGCTTGGAGATTCCGACCAGGGCCAGAATGAGTCCGGCCCACGGCACCGACATGGACTTGGGTGTGCCGACATAGTCGTGCCACAGACTGCCGAGCGGCCCCTCGAAATCGTGCCCGATCGAACCCACCTGTAGGGCGATGAGCAGCACCGGCACCGCCGCGATCGCGGCCACCGTCCAGATCCGCGAGCGCGGCACGCGCACCCGCTCGGTATTCGATTTGCGGCGCTCCCGGTTCCCTCCGTGGTTACGCTCCGCTACCGCCTCCGGGCCCGTCGCTCGCGCCGCGGAGACGCTGCCACCGCTGACCTTTTCGAGCGACCTGCGAGCAGTCGCTACGGGATGACTCGGATCTTCGACAAGCACGTCGACCATAGTAAACGGCGGATGAACGCCATCCCCCTGACCAGCTGAACGTCAGCCGACCTTTCGACCAGGCAGAACTACTGGTCCAACTCCTTGACCAGGGCATCGACCACCGCGACCAGATCGCCCTGGGTGCTCGCGGCCACTTTTCGCTGCCGCTGATACGACGCGCCGCGCTGTGGGATCTCCGCCACCAGTGCGAGTTCGTCCGCACAACCGAGCCGCTTGGCGGTCGGCTCCAACCGCTGCAGCAGATCCATCAGATCATCGGTGACCAACCGCTCATTGCTGTCGTCGTCCACGATGACGATCGCGTCGAGGCCGTAGCGGGCCGCGCGCCATTTGTTCTCCTGGACATGCCACGGCGGGATGGTCGGCAGCGTCTCGCCGTTGTCGAGGCGCTGATCGAGATCGACGATCAGGCAATGGATGAGCGCGGCCATGGCCGCCAGCTCCGCGCGGGTCGAGATCCCATCGCAGACGCGCACCTCGATGGTGCCCCATTTCGGTGCGGGCCGGATATCCCAGTGCATGCCGCCGAGCTGTTCGAAAACCCCGGTCTTCATCTCGTCGTGCACGAAATGCTCGAACTGGGTCCAGTTTTCGAATTGGAACGGCAGACCGGCGGTGGGCAGCTGCTGGAACATCAACGTCCGGTTGCTGGCATAGCCGGTATCGGCGCCCGCCCACATCGGCGAGGACGCGGACAGCGACAGCAGATGCGGATACGACAGCAGCAGCGAGTTGAGGATCGGAAAAACCTTCTCGCCGTGCGAAACTCCGACATGCACATGGACGCCCCAGATCATCATCTGGCGGCCCCACCACTGGGTCCGATCGATCAGTTCGTCGTAATGCGCTGAGCGCGTCAATTGTTGGGCCGACCACTGGGCGAACGGATGGGTGCCCGCGCAGAACAGATCGACGCCGAGCGGATCGGCGGCACGGCGCACGGTATCCATGGTGCCGCGCAGATCGTCGACCGCCTCGCCCACGGTGTTGTGCACACCGGTGACGAGCTCGACCGTATTGCGCAGTAATTCCTTGGTGACCTGCGGGGTTCCGTCGTAGGCATGCAGGTCACCGAGCGAATCGAATACGGCCGCAGCGGTATTCGACAGATCGCGGGTCACCTTGTCGACGAGCGCGATCTCCCATTCGATACCGATGGTCGGCCGGGGCGACCCGGGGAAGGGAACCCGCGCGATTGCTGTCCCGGCCATATCGGTGACCTTGCTACTGGATTACACCGCAGGCGATGCGACCGCCAGCGTCGCCCGTCGCCAGTGTGGTGTCGTCCGGGCCGGCAACGCCGTCGGCGCGGACATAACGGTTGGGGATATTGCCGAAGTTATCGGCGTCGGCGTGGATCATCAGGGCCTTGCCCTTGATGTCGTCCAGCGTCACCGCATCGGTGGTGGTGACCAGTTTGGCCGAACCGTCGGCACGGACCTCGAGCGAGGTCAGGTCGCCGCTGGCCGGATGGGCGTTGGCGCTGCCGACCTGCAGGTGGCCGCCAGCCGACAGGAAGTCACCCGCCGGTCCGCCGGTGGGCGCGACCGAGTTGGGCTCGCACTTGCCGACCTGGTGGATGTGCAGGCCGTGGAAGCCGGGACGCAAGCCGTGCGCCTCGATGCTGACCTGCAGGTGATTGCCGTCCTTGGTGATGTTTGCGACGGCGACCGAGGAACCCGCGGGGTCCTTGAGGTCGACCTTCACCCCGGTGTTGGCATTCGGGGCGCCCGTCTCGGTGCCGGATTCACCGGCAGGCGGGGCGGACGCACCGGTCCACACGGGCGGCGTAGTTCCCTGGACGTCGCTCGACTCCTGACTGTTCGAGCAGGCGGCGAGGCCGAAGACCGCGACAGCGAGCACCGGGGTCACAGTGCGCCAGGACGGGCGACGAGTTGTGGACGGGGCCATCGGGGGAACTCCTTTACGAGTACCGAGTTTACGAGTAAAGCTGGGTGGACACGTTCGTTACCGGACAAGATGATGCCACGCCCGCCGTGTCGCACCCGTGACCGGGCCGTGTCGCGAGCCCCCGGACTGGTCAGTTGCCCGTGACAACTACCGTCACGCCCGAACCCGACCCACCGGAGCGCAGCTCGGCGGTCGCACCCAGTTCATCGGCTATGGCCAGTGCGGCTTCTTTCTCGCCGGGGTTATTGCCGTAGTACACAGTCGTATTCGTGAGATTGGGGCCGGGATAGTTGCCTACCTCGGCGACCGTCCAGCCGTTGGCGGTGAGCTCGCCCGCGGTGCGCGAGG
>NZ_BDBY01000238.1 GCF_001613225.1 Nocardia pseudovaccinii NBRC 100343 | reverse complement strand
GTGACATCTTCGCTCGCAGAAGGGCCGTCCTGGATCCCGGAAAGATTCCGAGCCGCTGCGCCGTCCATCTTGCTCCCTCGCCGAGTGACCACCAGAGGAAAATGATGCTTGTACGTCGCGGATCATTCAACCACGGGCCGTGGGATCGCCCCAGCACCGTCGCGGCGTGTTCGCTACCGGTCGGTAGCGAGTCGCGACCACCCGCGATCGCGGCGGCTGCGACCCGTGCGAGCCCATCGGCAATAATTGCCCCCATGGCAATCCTCCCCATCGTGATCGTCGGTGACCCGGTTCTGCACAATCCGACCGAGCAGGTCACCCAGACGCCGGAGGAACTGGCCGAGCTGATCGCGGATATGTACGAGACGCTCGATGCCGCCAACGGCGTCGGACTGGCCGCGAACCAGGTCGGCGTGCCGCTGCGGCTGTTCGTCTACGACTGCCCCGATGTCGGCGCCAACGGTTCGGCCGTCCGGCGCAAGGGCGCGGTGATCAATCCGGTGCTGGAGACCTCGGAGATTCCGGAGACCATGCCGGATCCCGATGACAATGACGAGGGCTGCCTGTCGGTGCCCGGTGAGCAGTTCCCCACCGGCCGCGCCGAATGGGCGCGCGTCACCGGAACCGACGAGCACGGCGAACCGGTCGAGATCGAGGGCAAGGGTTTCTTCGCGCGTATGCTGCAGCACGAGGTCGGACATCTCGACGGATTCCTCTATGTGGATGTGCTGATCGGCCGCAATGCCCGCGCGGCCAAGAAGGCGATCAAGCGGAACGGTTGGGGCACACCGGGACTCAGCTGGATTCCGGGTAGCGTGCCCGACCCGTTCGGACACGATGACTGATCCTGCGGGTGATTCGTTATTGCCCGATATCCAGTTGGGTCGGCGCGTGGTGCTGCGGTACCGGTTGCCTGCGGGTTATCCCCAGCCACTCACAGATGTGATCGGGGAACTGGTTTCGCTGGATCCGCCTACCGTGCGGGCCGCGGACGGGCAGGTCGTCGCGGTCGCGGTGGATCGCGTGGTCGCGATGAAAGCGTTGGGGCCGAGGCCGATTCGCACCAGGGAGATTCGGGCACTGGAGGCCGCGGCGGCCTACGGCTGGCCCGGTATCGAACAGGGTTGGATCGACGGCTGGCTGCTGCGGGCCGGGAACGGCTATACCAACCGCGCCAATTCCGCTGTGCCGCTCGGCAGCTCGGACGGTCCGGCGGCGCTGGGCGCGGATACGATGCAGCGGATCGGCGAGTGGTACACCGCGCACGGGCTGCCGGTGCAGATCGCGCTGCCCGATCGGCTGGCAGCACTGCCACCGGGCTGGCGCAGTTGGCGGGAAACCAAGCTGCTGGCGATCGATATCGAGAATTTCGTACTGCCGCAGGGGCCGCGGATGGTGCGCATCGTGCCCGCACCCGATGACGCCTGGTTGTCGATGCACCGTTACAACGGCGAAGATCCTGCGACACAACCCGTTTCGACGCCGCCGGTGGCAGAGGTGCTGACGGCCGTGCACGACGGCGAGGTGGGTTTCGCCTCGCTCGGATTGCCGCAACCCATCGCGATCGGCCGCGGCGCACTCACCACCGCGCCGGACGGCCGCCGCTGGATCGGCCTGACCTGCGTCGCGGTGGCGGCCGAACACCGCAGGCACGGACTGGGCTCGCTGATCTGCGCGGAGCTGATCCGCTGGGGCGCCGACCGCGGCGCCACCCACGCCTATCTCCAGGTCGAGGCCGAAAATACCGGGGCCATCGCGATGTATCACGAGTTGGGCTTCCTCGACCACCACACCTACCGCTATGCCGTGCCGGACGGCTCTCGCTGAACCTGCGGTCCTGCGGTACAACAGACCTATAGCCCATTGCGAAGGAAGGCATCCGTGCGTCTCGCGACCTGGAACGTCAATTCGATCCGCTCCCGCCTCGACCGGGTGGCGGACTTCCTCGACCGCCAGGACATCGATGTGCTCGCCATGCAGGAAACCAAATGCCGCGACGACCAGTTCCCGTTCGAACGCTTCGACGAACTCGGCTATGAGGTCGCCCATATCGGGTTGAACCAGTGGAACGGTGTCGCCATCGCCTCGCGCATCGGCCTCGACGATGTGGAGGCCGCGTTCCCGGACCAGCCCGGCTTCGACAAGGATGCGGCCGAATCGCTGATCAGCACCCCGATCGTGGAATCGCGCGCACTCGGTGCGACCTGCGGCGGAGTGCGGGTGTGGAGCCTGTACGTCCCCAACGGCCGCACCCTGCACGACCCGCACTACACCTACAAACTGGAATGGCTTGCCGCCCTGCGCGCCAACGGCGCCCAGTGGCTCGCCGAGAATCCGCAGGCGCAGATCGCGCTGGTCGGCGACTGGAATATCGCCCCGACCGACGACGACGTCTGGTCCGTCGAATTCTTCGCCGACAAAACCCATACGTCCCAACCCGAACGCGACGCCTTCAACGCCATCGTCGAAACCGGCTTCGCCGACGTCATGCGCCCCTACGCCCCCGGCCCCGGCGTCTACACCTACTGGGACTACACCCAACTGCGCTTCCCCCGAAAAGAAGGCATGCGCATCGATTTCATCCTCGCCTCCCCCACCCTCGCTAACCGCGCAGTGGACGGGTTTGTCGACCGCGAGGAACGAAAAGGTAAGAGCCCCAGCGACCACGCCCCAGTGATCGCCGAATTCACCGACTGAGGATCAGCGCACCCAGTTCTTCAGCGGGTCGGTGTCCAGCTCGAGATTCACCGGTTCGGGCAGCTTGACCGTCGCTCCGAACGGCACCCTCAGAATCTGCTCGTATCGCCCCGACTGGGGGGAGCTATGGACGGTGACCTCGCACGAATCTCGGTCGATCAGCAGGTAGATCGGAATGCCAGTCGCCGCATATGCCCGCGGTTTCTCCTGCCGATCACGACGCTCGGTGTCCTGGTCGTTGGACGTCACCTCGACAACCAGCAGAACTGGAGCTGGATCGGCCCACTCCCCTTGGCCGACGAATGCCTCGGAATCGGCCAGTGCACCGTCCGGTCGCGCACGCCCCTTCTGGTACCGCTCAACCCTCAGTCCTTGTTCTGCAGCCAGAAACAGCTCGGGACGGAACAGCAAAAAGGTGCGGATCAACCACTGCATGATCCGTCCGTGGTCCCCATCCGGCATTGCCTTGGCCCCCAGTTGTCCGTCGATGAACTCGAGTCGCACACCCTCCGAAATACGATCGGCCGCCCGAGCAAGTTCCTCGAACTCCTCGGTTGTCATGAGTGACTCATGCACGGCGGTCATGTCCTAACGGTACAGGCGCGCAACCGATCGACACAGATCATGCGCAAGGCAACATCAGCGTATCGCCGTGGGGTCGGCGAGTCGTACCGCGACGACAATCCGTGTCGTCAGCTACGGGTTCATTTCATACCCATGCGCCCGATCTGCGATCGGCCACCGCACGGATCCAACGCCCAGATCTCTTGCCCGTTGGTCGCGCAGAACACGCCGTTTCAGCGGGCGTTCGATTCAAGGGTTCATTTCGTAACCACCCGCGTGTGCTCGGGCATGCGCGAGCACTTTGTCGAAGCGCACGCGGGAGGGGATCGGGCGGCGGACGAGGTCTAGGGCGCGGGTCTGTTGGGACTTGGTTGCGGTGGGCTTGGTATGCAGGGTCAGGGCGTTCTTGGAGAATTCGCGGACGAAGACGTCGAAGAGTTGGTCCAGGACATCTGTTGTGGTGCCCTCGATTTCGGCCTGTTCCAGGATGAGTTGGGCGTATGGCACGGCGGTGAACAGTTCGCCTAAGGCGAAGAGGAAATCTACGTCGCGCTGTTGTGTTGCGGTCGGCGCGGCGGCGGCCAGCAGGGTCTGGAAGGCGAGGGCCTGTTCCATGAAGAGTGCGACGTTCGGTACGTGCGCGAACTTTTCGAAGGCCGGGCGCCAGTCGCGGAAGCGGATTCGGCCGAGGCCGCTGCTCGGGCCCTGCCGGAACAGGAATTCGTCGTCGGCAGCATCGCGGCGCGTGGGCACGGGATCGTAACTGGCACCGGCTAATTCGGCGCGCAGCTTGGGTATCGCCGCACCGGCGCGCGGGGTGAGCTTGCGGCTCGACCAGCTCAGCGCACCGGAAACAGCCCGAACCGTCCCCTTGGGCGCGACACCCGCACCGGGCAGGTAACGCAGCGCGACCAATCCGGCATCGGCGGGATGGAACATGTAGTTGGCCATGAATTTCAGCGACAGCGCCATATTCACGTGCACGGTGCCTTCGAGCCGCGGCAGTCCGAAGAGCCCGAGCATCGCCATCGGGAAATACATATCGTTTTCGAAACCGCGGGCCGCGATCACATCCGCGAGATCCTCGGTGATCCGCTGTCCCTGCCGGGTCACGGTCATCTTCTCGATCGCGTTGAACAGCAGGTAGCGACGGTCGTCCGGGGATGCGGAGCGCATGTAGTCGATGGCGCGCTCACTGTAGAGCTTCATGCCGAGCAGCCGCGCGTAGGAATCGGTCAGCAGCGATTGCACCTGCGGGAACTCGGTTACCCGGTGCCCGAACAGGATTCGGTTCTCAGCGTGGGTGATCGCCTCGTAGAAGGCGTGTTCACAGGCGCCGACCGCACCGAATCCGAGATTGAACTTGCCGACATTGACCGTATTCATCGCGGCGTGGAAAGCATCCTCGCCGCGATGCAGGATGTCCGCCTCGGCGACCGGATATTTCTCCAGATCGAAGGCCGCCACATACATCTGGCTGTCGACGACATTGCGGCGCAACTTGTAGTTCTTGTGTTTGCTGTCCGCGACGAAGAACAGATACCCCTCGTAATCCTCCTGCGTCGGCTTGCTTTCCAGCGCCTTCGCGCTGTCGATGATGGGTTTGTCGGCCCGCCGACCGAATACCGACACCATCCCGGCCAGATTGCCGTTGCCGATGTAATGCTTACTGCCGGAAGCCGTATAGCCGCCACCAGGCTCGGGTGTAAGCACCATGTCCGTCGAGTAGACATCCGCGCCGTGTTCCTTCTCCGAGAGTCCGAAGGCGAAGATCTCACCGGAATCCAGCAGCGCGGCGGCCTGCTGCTTGGCGGCCTTGTTCTCGCTCTGCCAGATCGGGCCCAGCCCCAGAATGGTGACCTGCCAGACGTACCAGTAGGACATGCCGTAGAAGCCGAGAATCTTGCTCATCATGGCGATCCGGCCGGTATCCCAGCGCTTGTTCGGATCGCCATTGGCCTCGGCCGCCGGGGTGAGGAAGGTGGCGAAGACACGCTCGCGCTTCACGAAATCGAGGAAGTCGGCGTACCAGATCCGTTCCCGATCGTCGTGCTTCAGCGCCGCTTTACCCCTGGCCTCGAACCACTCCACGGTGGCGCGCAGGAGCCTGCGGGTCTCCGCATCGAACTCGGCGAATTCGCAGGTCTTCGGGTTGAACAGAGTTTCCGTCATCGATGACTCCTCATTGATCCGGACAACGAACCGGCCACTTCATTCGCGACTGTAGCATTATTGTTCACAGATGTAGGAATTTGATCTTCAGGCCCGGTACCAGGGCGAACTCGGTGAGCAACGCTGATATCTTGGTGCCCATGGGTAGCGAGACGGCGGTGCGGCCACGGCAGCGGGCACAGCATTTGGGCCCGGAGCGTCGCCGCCCCCAGGTGCTCGACACCGCGCTGGCGATTGCCGTCCAGCACGGTGTCGCGGCGGTCACCATGGCCGCGATCGCCGATCGGATGAATGTGACCCGACCGGTGGTCTACGCCTGCTTCCCGGATCGCGTCGAGTTGATCGAGGCGCTCATCCAGCGCGAGGAGAGCTTCCTGGTCGGCGGAGTGCTCGAGGTGCTGCCGCCCCGCGATGTCGACGCGGGCGAGACCGTATTCGTCGACGGCTTCCGCGCACTGCTGGAGAAGGCAGCCGAGCGACCGGATGCGTGGCGGCTGCTGTACGGCAATCCCGACCCGGCCGTTGCGGATTCGTTCGGGCGCGGTCGCAAGCTCGCCATCGAGCGCTGCACCACGCTGCTGCGACCGACGCTGCGCGCGTGGGGCACCGAGGACGCCGAGCGCAAGTTGCCGGTGCTGGTCGAGCTGTGGGTGTCCGCGGGTGAGGGCGCGGTACGCACGCTGCTGGCGAGCGAGGGCGGGTGGGATCCGCAGAGCCTCGGGGCCTTCGTCGGGGCGGCCGTGTACCGCGCATTGCGTCACGCCTGACAATTGTTCAGCACTTCACCCCATCGCTAGGCGAAATGCCGCAGAAGGCGGCAGAGGACCGACAAAATGTCCACCGTACCGGCCCTTCCGGCACTACGATGGAAGCAAATCCAGCGGTCCAGCCGGAGGTGCGGTCATGGCGTTCTATCGGCAGGTGGGAGCGGTGCCGCCGAAGCGGCACACCCAGCATCGAGACGACCGGGGACGGCTCTACTACGAAGAGCTGATGGGCGAGGAGGGCTTCTCCGGCGATTCCTCGTTGCTGTATCACCGCGGCCTGCCGCCCGCCATTGTCGATTCGACGGTATGGGAGCTGCCGAACCAGACTCTCACTCCGAATCATCCACTGCGCCACCGACATCTGCGCCTGCACGAACTCTTCCCCGGCGATACCCCGGCTGGAACCGATCCGATTACCGGCCGCCGACTGCTGCTGGGCAATGCCGATGTGCGGATCTCCTATGTGGTAGCCAAGGGCGCCTCACCCCTGTACCGCAATGCCATCGGCGACGAGCTGGTGTACGTGGAATCCGGTGCGGCCGTTGTCGAAACGGTCTTCGGCGCCGTCCCCGCGCGGCAGGGCGACCAGGTGCTGATTCCGCGCGCGACCACGCACCGCTGGCTACCGAGCGGCCCGGAACCGCTGCGCGCGTATGTGATCGAAGCATCCAGCCATATCACGCCGCCGAAACGCTATCTCTCGAAATTCGGTCAGCTGCTGGAACATTCGCCGTACTGCGAGCGGGATCTGCACGGGCCGGGGGAACCGCTGGTCGCCACCGGGACCGATGTCGAGGTGCTGGTGAAGCATCGACCCGGCGGTCAGGTGGTCGGCACGCGGATGATCTATGCGACGCACCCGTTCGACGTGGTCGGCTGGGACGGCTGCCTGTATCCGCTCACCTTCAATATCGCCGATTTCGAGCCGCTCACCGGCCGGGTGCACCAACCGCCGCCCGCCCATCAGGCATTCGAGGGGATCAATTTCGTGGTGTGCAATTTCGTACCGCGCAAGGTCGACTACCACCCGCTATCGATTCCGGTGCCGTACTACCACTCCAATGTCGACAGCGACGAGATCATGTTCTACTGCGGCGGAAACTACGAGGCGCGCAGGGGTTCCGGCATCGGGCAGGGTTCGGTATCGGTGCACCCCGGCGGTTATGCGCACGGTCCACAGCCGGGCGCGTATGAGCGCAGCATCGGCATCGATTTCTTCGATGAACTCGCGGTCATGGTCGATACCTTCCGACCGCTCCAACTCGGCGAAGGCGCGCTGGCCTGCGAGGATCCTGGATATGCGTGGACCTGGTCCGGTCGCGGACCGCAGTCCGACGGACACCGGCAACCGAATCAGCGCCCGCACGCGAATCAGCGCCGTGGGCCCGCATGAAGACCCGCATCGAGGTTCCCGACAACACCCTCTTCGGTCCGAACAATCTTCCCTATGGCGTCTTCGCGCCGGAGGGCCAGGACTTCCGGGTCGGTGTGCGACTCGGCGAGCAAGTCATCGATCTGGCCGCGGCACTGGAGGATCCGGTATTCGCCGAGCCGAGTCTCAATGCCTTCATGGCGGCAGGGCCACGTCGATGGCGGGAGGTGCGCGACCGGATCCGCGAGCTGATCGATCACGAAATCCCCAGGGAGGCCGTGCATCTACTGCACGATGTGCGCACCAAGCTGCCAGTAGAGATCAGTGATTATGTCGACTTCTACGCCAGCATCGACCACGCGACGAACCTCGGCAGACTCTTCCGCCCCGATGCCGAACCGCTACTGCCCAATTGGCGGCATCTGCCGGTCGGATATCACGGACGCGCGGGCACCGTCGTCGTCTCGGGGACCGAGGTCGTGCGGCCGCACGGCCAACTCCGAACCACCTCCGGCACACCAGCTTTCGGGCCGTCGCAGCGCCTCGATATCGAAGCCGAGCTCGGATTCGTGGTAGGAGTCGGATCCGAACTCGGCACACCCATCGATATCGACCAGTTCGCCGAGCACGTCTTCGGCGTCGCGCTGGTGAACGATTGGTCCGCACGCGATATCCAAGCCTGGGAGTACCAGCCGCTCGGACCGTTCCTCGGCAAGTCCTTCGCGACCTCGCTCTCGGCCTGGATAACGCCGCTGGCCGCCTTGGAGACCGCCCGCATTCGGCTGCCGAAGCAAGAACCCGAGCCACTGCCCTACCTGCGGGGCAGCCAGCGGTGGGGACTCGATATCGACCTGGCCGTGCACTGGAACGGCCAAACCGTCTCGCATCCACCGTATTCCCGGATGTACTGGTCACCGGCGCAGATGCTGGCCCATCTCACCGTGAACGGCGCTGCCACGCGCACCGGCGACCTCTACGCCTCCGGCACCATCTCCGGATCGGAACCGGACCAGCGCGGTTCGTTCATCGAATTGTCCTGGGGTGGAGCCGAACCCGTCACGGTGAACGGACTGCACCGGACCTTTCTGGAGGACGGCGACGAGGTGGTCATCACGGCATCGGCCCGGGGTGCGAATGCGCGGCGCATCGGTCTCGGCGAGGTCCGCGGGCGCATCTGGCATGCGCGCGAGTGAGATTCAGCGCGCGGCAGTACGTGCGCCCGCGTCGACAACGGCGATGAACCGCTGCAAATCCTCGATCAGCGTATCGACCGTATCGGGCGCGCCACCGTCGTCATGATGGTGCAGCCAGTCCGCGACGAGTTCGAACATGCCGCCAATAGCCGCCAGCGCCAGAGCGATTCGCTTGCGCTGCGCCTCCGGATCCGATGCCGCCGCACCCGACCACTGCTGATCGAGAAAGGCGGCCGACCAGCGCCGATTACTACGCCGTTGCCTCTCCACCGCGGGTGAGATGCCGCCCGCCTCGCCGAATGTCACCTTGGCCAGCCGCGGATCATCGGCAATGGCGTGCACGAAGGCCGCGATAATGGCCTGTGCGCGCTGCGGCCATGGCAGTTCGGCGGAGGCGGTGGCCGCCTCGATGGCCCGCTGCTGAATCTGCTCGGTGATGTGCGTGAGCAGCGCGACGTAGCACGCTTCCTTGCTGTCGAAATGATCGTAGAAACCCTTGGTCCCGACGAACGCGCGCTGACAGATCTGCTCGATCGACGTACCCGAAAAGCTTTGCTCGGCAAATAGTTCGGTGGCCGCGTCGAGCAGTTGGCTGCGCCGTTGCGCACTGCGCTGCTCGGCATCGAGACCACGGATGCGGCGCCGCGCCGGAGTCGGATCGGGCCGCGCGGCGGATTTGCTGCGGGTCATACCTCGACGATAGCCGGAGCAGTTCAGAAAGACTTCTTGTTGGTAACAGGAAGTCGTGTTGTAATCACTGTCACGTCGATGAGGAAGGAACAGACGTGGCAGTGATCGATGAGGATCCGATATATCGGCGCGGATTGCGCGTGGTGGCCGCGCTGTTATCGATGGCGATGGCACTGCTGATCGGAGGTGTCACGGCCACGCCCGCCACCGCTGTGCCTGTGCCGCAACAGGATTCGTTCTATCAACCGCCGGAGGGTTTCGAGGCGCAGGAAGTCGGCACGATTCTGCGCGCACGCGAGGTGCAGCTGGCGGTGCTGACCGTACTTCCGCTCAGCGTGCGCTCATGGCAGCTGCTCTATCGCAGCACCGATCTGTTCGGACAGCCGACGGCTGCGGTCAGCACCGTGATCCTGCCCGCGGGCGCGGATCCGAACCGGTCGCGTCCGCTGGTCTCGCTGCAGTTCTACTACGACAGTGCCAGCATCGCCTGCTCGCCGTCGTTCGTACTGCGGCAAGGCGCCGGGCTGCCGGGCGTCGAAGGCATCCACTCACAGAGCGAGCTGATCGCGATCGCCGCACTGATCAGCCAGGGCTGGGCCATTTCGGTGCCGGACTACGAGGGCCGCAACGGACATCTCGCGGTGGCCGAGGAGCCTGGATATATGACCCTCGACGGCATCCGAGCCGCCGAGCGTTTCGAACCGCTCGGCCTCGACGGCGCGAATACCCCGGTGGCGCTGTGGGGTTATTCCGGCGGCGGCATGGGCAGCGGTTGGGCCGCCGAGATGCAGCCGAGCTATGCGCCGGAGCTGAACGTGCGAGGCGCCGCGCTCGGTGCGCCGGTTTCGGATGTCGAATCCCTGCTGCACGTCAACGGATCCATGTTCGCCAGCCTCATCGGCATCGGCGTCTCCTCGCTCTACAACGCCTACCCCAAGTTTCGCGAAGTGACCGATCAGTACCTGACGCCCGAAGGCACGGCGCTGATGAACCGGACCAACTCACAGTGCCTGCCACGCAATGCACTGACCCAGATGTTCACCGATTACCAACGGATTCTGACGATTCCGATCGCGCAATACCTCGCGCTACCGGAAATCCGCGAGGTCTTCGACGCGACCGTCCTCGGCAAACACACCCCGACCGCACCGCTGTTCATCTATCAGGGCGTCCTGGACGAGGCCGTGCCGATATGGACCACCGATCGCCTGAACCAGCAGTGGTGCGCGGACGGCGCGTCGATCGTCTACAAACGCGACCACCTCAGCGAACACCTGACTCTTCCGTCGCTCGGCATGGCCGATACCTTCAACTGGCTGAAGTCCCGCCTGGCTCCCGATGCGCCGGATCAGGTCGGCTGTCGCACCGAGAACGTGGTTTCCATGCTCGCCGATTTCAACGCCCTGCTGACCCAGATCGAGATCAACTCGAACGCCACCTTCGGCGCCCTCGGTTTCCCGATCGGCCCACGCGAACGCTGATCACGCAACTGCCTCGGCACCAATTTGTGCGAATCCACTCCTGAGCGGCGGATTCTTCGTGTACCTTCCAAGGGAAGCCCCGGACCACCAGTTGGTCCGGGGCTATCGCCATTTTTACGACACGACCGGCAAATACACCTGTGCGCCGTGGTCGGCGAATTCGGCGGACTTCTCCGCCATACCGGCTTGCAGCGCCTCGGTCTCGGTGAGGCCCTGGCGCGCGGCGTATTCCCGGACATCGGCGGAGATGCGCATGGAGCAGAACTTCGGTCCGCACATGGAGCAGAAGTGAGCGGTCTTGGCGGGTTCGGCGGGGAGGGTTTCGTCGTGGTACTCCCGGGCGGTATCCGGATCGAGGGAGAGTGCGAACTGGTCGCGCCAGCGGAATTCGAACCGCGCCTTGGACAGCTCGTTATCCCGTTCCTGGGCGTGCGGATGACCTTTGGCGAGGTCAGCGGCGTGCGCGGCGATCTTGTAGGTGATCACGCCGACCTTGACGTCGTCGCGGTTGGGCAGGCCGAGGTGCTCCTTGGGCGTGACATAGCAGAGCATCGCGGTGCCCGCCTGGGCGATGATGGCCGCGCCGATGGCCGAAGTGATGTGGTCGTAGGCGGGTGCGATATCGGTGGCGAGCGGGCCCAGGGTGTAGAACGGCGCTTCCTCGCACAGCTCCTCCTCCAGCCGCACGTTCTCCACGATCTTGTGCATCGGCACGTGCCCCGGGCCCTCGATCATGACCTGCACGCCATGCGATTTCGCGATCTTGGTCAGCTCACCGAGGGTACGCAGCTCGGCGAACTGGGCCTCGTCATTGGCATCGGCGATGGAGCCGGGACGCAGGCCGTCACCGAGGGAGAAGGTCACGTCGTAGCGCGCCAGGATCTCGCAGAGTTCGGCGAAGTTGGTGTACAGGAACGACTCCTGATGATGCGCCAGACACCATGCGGCCATGATGGATCCGCCGCGCGAGACGATGCCGGTGACCCGCTTGGCGGTCAGCGGCACATAGCGCAGCAGCACACCGGCGTGCACGGTCATATAGTCGACGCCCTGCTCGCACTGCTCGATCACGGTGTCGCGGTAGATCTCCCAGGTGAGCGCGGTCGGATCGCCGTTCACCTTCTCCAGCGCCTGATAGATCGGCACGGTGCCGACCGGAACGGGCGAGTTGCGCAGTATCCATTCGCGCGTCTCGTGAATGTTCTTGCCGGTGGACAGATCCATGATGGTGTCCGCGCCCCAGCGGGTGGCCCACACCATCTTCTCCACCTCCTCCGCGATCGAGGAGGACACGGCCGAATTGCCGATATTGGCATTGATCTTCACCAGGAACTTCTTGCCGATAATGGTCGGCTCCAGCTCCGGATGCTTGTGATTGGCCGGGATGACCGCGCGACCGGCCGCGACCTCGTCACGCACCAGCTCCGGCGTGACGCCCTCGCGCGCGGCGATGAAGCGCATCTCGGGGGTAATGATGCCCTGCCGCGCCCAGGCCAGCTGGGTCGGCGGACCGTCGACCCCGGGCTTGGTCCAGCTGTCGCGCAGCTTCGGTAGACCGGCCTCCAGATCGATGGACGCCGTGTCATCGGTGTACGGGCCCGAGGTGTCGTAGACGTCGAAGTGCTCGCCATTGGTCAGATTGATCCGGCGCACCGGAATGCGCAGCTCATCGACCTCTTGGTAGTGCTTGACGCTGCCTTCGATCGGACCGGTGGTCACGGAATCTACAGGGGTGCCCATGAATATCCTCCCTACGCCGGCATTACCCGGTCAGGTTCATACGGTCGACGGCCCTGAACGCCCGAATTGGGCTAGCCGTCCTCTCAGCCCGCTGGTGCGAGCCCCCGTTGGTGTGTGAAATTTTCCCGCCCGACGATACCTTCCCACGTCCACGCCCCGCCCGGCGATCGGAGGAACATACAGCGAAGCGCCCGAGGCCTGACCGGGCGCCGGTACATTCCTCAGGGTGAAATTCATCCTGGAGGTAGATCTGGATGCCCTGCCCGAGGGCGTCGCCGCGCCCGCCGATCTCGCCGATGAGCTCGGCCGGATCCTGCGCTATTGGGGCGGAAACATGAAGCACTACCAGATCACCGAGGGTGACAGCTCCGCGATCTACAACTCCGGATACCGCGAGGTCGGCTCCTGGCAGATCAGCTGACCTTGCCCTCGTAGGCGTCCCGCATGCCCTGCAGGTCGATCTTCTGCATACCGAGCATCGCCTGCATGGCGCGGTTCGCGGCCGCCCGGTCGGTACTCGTCAACAGGGTGTCGGCTTCGACGGGCCAGATCTGCCAGGGAATGCCGTATTTGTCGTTGAGCCAACCACATTCGATCGGCTGGCCGCCGTCGGCGAGCAGTGCCGTCCAGAGCCGGTCGACCTCGTCCTGGCTGTCGCAATTCACCAGCAGCGACATGGCGTGGGTGTAGTGGTAATCGCCGCCGCCGTTGATGGCGGTGAACTTCTGTCCGTTGAGTTCGAAGTCGACGAGCATCGTCAGTCCGGCTTCGCGCGGACCCACCTCGGAGTAGGGCACGACACTGGTGATCTTCGAATCCTCGAACAGCGAACAGTAGAACTCGGCGGCCTCCTCGGCCTGGGTGTCGTACCAGAGGTTCGTGACGATTTTCTGCATGGTGGTCCTCCCGATCGGTGTGCCTGTATTAGTGCCGACGGTGCTGGCGGACGGAATTCATCGCCCGTCAGTAGGACTGGAGCTCGATCAGGGTACCCGCTGGGTCGCGCAGGTGGGCTGCGCGCAGGTTCGGACCCCAGTTCGGTCGATCGGTCGCGGCGGCGGCCAGGGTCGCGCCGTTGCGCAGGCACAGGTCGAGGCCCGTGCCGACGTCGGGCACCCGGCAGACGAACATCACGGCATCCTGCGCGGGTGCGGCGGTGACGGGCAGATCGGTGGTGCCGACGACTTCGGACATCGCGCCGCGATCGAAGAGCACGAGTACCGCTTGGTCGTCGACATCCCAGTTCGCGTAGGGGCCCGCCGCGGTGCCTTTGATCAGCTTCGCGCCGATGAGCTCCGGGAGGACGGCGTAGTAGAAGTCGAAGCATTCGGCGAAGCGGGTGACGAGCAGTCTCGAGTACAGGGCGTCCATGCCGTCTCCTTATTAGTAGGTGCGAACCTATCGTAGGTTCCACCCTATAATTTGTCGCATGGACTCCGCGCGTGCACTTCCGCCGAGCCTGCTCGGCCTCGAGACCTACCTGTTGTCGCGGGTGGGTAAGGTCGCGCGGGGACGGTTCACCGATCGGCTTGCGGCGCGCGGGCTTCGGCTGTGGCATATGGCGGTACTCGCCGCGCTCGCCGATTTCGGGCCGCACGCGCAGCGCGATCTGGGCATTCGGCTCGACATCCATCCGAGCGATGTGGCGAAGATCGTCGACGAATTGGCCAGTGCCGGCCAGGTCGAACGCACCCGCGATCGCGCCGATCGCCGTCGAATGTCGGTGCGGATCACCAAGACCGGCCGGGCCCTGCTGCGGGCCCTCGAGAAGGAGGCGCGACAGGTGCGTGACGAGATCCTCGCCCCACTCGGTCAAGCAGAGCGAATTATGCTGTCGGACATGTTGCTTCGATTGTTCGAGCACACGCACCCGAACTCCGGCGCGGACTGACCCCTCGTCGGCCCGCGCCGGAGATCGTCAGTCCGACTCGGCCTCCGGGCGCAAAAGCACATTCAGGTCGATCGCGATATACCGTCCGATCATCAACTCCGGTGCGCGGATACCGATTTCCCGCCGGTCCAGCACGGCATGGGCGAACAGCCGGACGGTGTCGTCGGGACCGAGGACGAATCTGGTTACGGTGCAGATGAGTTCGACCCCTCGCCCGCGCACCTGTGCCGTCCCGGCGACTCGCCACTCGCCAGCCGGATCCGTGATGTGGTCGGCGGTGAACGTCATCAGCGGATACCGGTCCAGATCGAGCAGGCGCCGGGCACGCAGATCCCGGTCGCGCCGGGCATGCGCGGTGTCGATCGCACCCAGATCGACCGTGCCGGTAACGGTTTCGGGCCTACCGCCGGGTCCGGTGGTCAACCGACCGTTCCGGATCGGCGCCCGGCCGTAGACGGTGCGGCCGAAGTTGGCAACGGTGAATTCGGCGCGGCTGTGCGCCGGATCGACCACCCAGTGTCGTTGGCCGCGTTGCAGCTGTGGCTCGACGAGCAATGTCCACGTCATGGCTAGCCCCGATCCGCATAGATGTCGGCGGAGCCGCGATGGGCGATCACCGGATAGGTCTCCACCCGGTCGGGGCCGGGCAGCAGTGCCATATCCTCGCCGGGCAGCAGTTCGGTGGCGAGGATCGCGCGCTGCGCGGCGAGCAGCACATCCTCGGATTCGGCGAACACCACGATCATCCCGGACCCGTCGTGGCGGCGCAGCTCGTAGGTGGTGAGCAGTCCTGGGACACCGGCGAGCGCCGGTTCGATGCGGTGCCGGGACGCGAAGTCCGCCGCGACCAATTGGTCGGTGCTGCGTGGTCCGTCGAAACAGACGAGTTGTGCGTACATCGGAAATACTCCTGATCTGCGGGAATGATGTCCTGAGCTTCGGCTGTACGGCAGCGGCGCGAATCAGTGCGACCACGTACGCGCGGTACTGAACCTCGCGCGCGGTCCGCCGAGCGCGTGGATACTGCTGCCTATGCAGGACCCGCTGATCGGTCGCCATCGCGAGCTCGCCCGCCTGCGGGCCGCTGTGCTCGCGGCCGCCGCGGGACCGGGGCGGTTGGTCCTGATCGACGGACCGGCCGGAATCGGCAAGACCCGGCTGGCCGAGCACACCGCGGCGCTGGCCGCCGAGTGCGGGCTGCGCGTCGGCCGTGGCTTCGCTGTCGACGATGCGGGGATGCCGCCGCTGTGGCCGTGGCATCGGCTCGGCCGCGACCTTCCGGAGTTGGCCGAAGCACTGGCGGGCGGCGACGCGGTGCGGTGGGAGGATTCGGCCTCGCAACGGTTTCGGATGTTCACCGTCTTCGCCGACGCGCTCGAAGCGGCCGCGGCCCCAGCCGGACTCGCGGTGGTGCTGGAGGATCTGCACTGGGCCGACCGGACCTCACTGCTGCTGCTGCGGCACATCGCCGCCGAACTCCCGCACCAGCGGTTGCTTCTAGTCGCCACCGCACGCGACAACGCCGACGGGCCCTATCTCGAACAATTGCCGGACCTGGTACGGATGCCGCACACCCAGACGATGCCGCTGACCGGACTATCGGTCGAGGAGGTCCGGTATTGGTTGCGCCACGCCGCGCCCACCCTGGATACCGCGGCCGCCGACCGACTACACGAACGCACCGGCGGCAACCCGCTCTACGTTCGGCTCGTCGTCGAATCGTCCGGCGAATCCGATCCGGATCCATTGTCCCGTCCGGGTTTTCGACGGCTGGCATTGGCACAGATCGATCGGCTCGACGCGGCGACCTGGACGGTATTGCGGGCCGCGAGCGTGCTCGGCGAGCGGATCGAACCGGAATTACTCGAGCAGCTCACGGGCGCCGATGTAGAAACGGCACTCGATACGGCAGTGACCGCCGGTGTGGTCCGGCACCCCGACAACGGCGCGGTCGCATTCGTCCACGCGCTGATCCGCGATGCGATCTACGCCGAATTGTCGCCCTCGCAGCGAATGTCATTGCACCGCAGCGCCGCCGAGTTGCTCGCCGCCCGCGCCGAGGGCGATCCTTCGGCGGCCGGACCGATCGCGACCCACCTGCGAAGGGCGAGCGGCCAGGACACCGACGCCGACTGCGCACACTGGGCTCGCATCGCCGCCGAATCCGCCCGCGCGACGACCGCCTACGACGAGGCGATCCGCTTCCACGAATGGGCGATCGAGGCGACCGGACCGAGCGCACCCGGCCCGCTGCGGGCCGAGCTGTTGATCGAACTCGCGCGCAGCGAATTCGAGGCCGGTCGCATCGACGACAGCATCGGCCATTGCGCACAGGCCGGGGCGATCGCGGAGCAGGCGAGCCGCCCCGACCTCGTGGCGGCGGCCGCGCTGGTGGTGCACGGTATCGGTACCCCGAAGGTATTCGCCACAGTGGATCAACTGTGCCGCAGCGCATTACGCGGCTTGTCCGCCGATACCGACAGCGCTTCGATCGCCCGGCTCACCGCGCATCGCGCCATGGCGGCCGCACAGATCGGCGAATGCGACCGTGCCAGAGAACTTTCCGCGACGGCCATGGCGACCGCCGAACGCAGCGGCGACCCCGACACTCTGCTCGATGCCATCCATGCCCGCCACCTCGCCCTTTCGGCGCCGCAATTCCTCGCCGAGCGAATGGGCCTCGTCGAACGCGCCATCGAAATCGGCGACCGGGCGCGTCAGCCGCTGGCCCGGCTGTGGGGCTATCTATGGCAGGCCTCGGCCGCATTCCAACTCGGTGATCTCGGCCTGGTCGACCGAGCGATCATCGAGCTGGAGCAGGTCGCCGAGCGGGGACGCCTGCCGATCGCCCGCTGGCATCTGCATCGACTCGATGCCACCCGCGCAGCACTGACCGGCGATTTCGCCGCCGCTCACGAAAGCAATAACGCCGCATTCGAACTCGCCATCCGGATGGGCGACGAGTCGCTGCTCGGTTTGCACCACGCGTTCCGCGGGCTGATGAACATGGTGCAGGGATATGTGTCCGAAACCGAAGCCGCCGAGCGATTCGCGGCGATGCGCCATGCGCCGCAGATACCGTTGATCCGGATCTTCCTCCCGATGACACGCGCCCTGGCGGGCGATCTCGACGAGGCACGCGCGCTGTTCCAGGAGTTCCGGGAATTGCCCGGTACCTTCCAGATCGGTCCGCATTGGCTCGGGCTGCTCTACAACCTCGGTTTCACCGCGGTGCTGTTGCGCGACAAGGAAACCGCCGAGCGCACCTACCAGGCGTTCGGCTCCGACGACGGCTACTACCTCGGCGACGGCGGCGCTGTGCTGTGCTCCGGTTCGATCGCCCGCCCGATCGCCGACCTCGCGTTCACTGCCGGACGAGTCGACGCCGCGATCGAGCACTACCAGCGTGCGATCGCGATGGACAGCCGGATCGGCGCCCGCCCATTTCTGGCGCTGAGCCGCCTCGGGCTGGCCGACGCGCTGCGCACCCGGGGCGCGCCCGGGGATCTGCGCGCCGCCCGGTCGGCGATAACCGAAGCGGCACAGGAATTTCGGCGACTCGATATGACGCACCGCCTGCGGGCCGCCGATGCGCTGCTCGCCGAGATCGACCGGGCGGGCCGCAACGCGAACCCGCTGACCGCCCGCGAAACCGAGGTCGCGAACCTGGTCGCGGATGGCCTCGCCAACCGCGAAATCGCCACTCGGCTGGTACTTTCCGAGCGCACGGTGGAGACGCACGTCCGCAGCATCCTGGCCAAGTTGGGATTTCAGAATCGAACCGAGATCGCGGCGTGGCGCCTGCGCTCCTGAGCAGGCGCCGTACCGCATCAGGCAGCGGCCTTGCTTTCGGGCTTGTCGATGGCGACCGGCTCGGGAGCCTTGCCGCGCAACGGAACTTCTTCGATGAACCAGGCGATCAGAAAGCCCAGTGCGCAGATGGCGGCGGCGGCCAGGAAGACGTGGCCGGTGCCGGAGGCGAAGGCCGCGAGATAGCCATGTCCCTCGGTGGGTACATGGCCCTGTAGCACCCTGGTGAACAGGGATCCGAAGGCCGCGACGCCGATTGATCCGCCCAGGGTTCGGAACAGTGTGACCGCACCGGATGCCGCGCCGATATTCGGCATCTCCACGCTGTTCTGCGCGACGGCGGTGGACAGCTGCATCGAGAAGCCGAGCCCGGTGCCCATCAGCGCCATGGCGAAACCCGTTGTCACACGGCCGGTTTCGGCGTCAATCATAGACAGCAGTACTGCCCCCGCGGTGAGGAACAGCCCGCCAAGGATGAAGAAGATCTTGTACTTGCCGGTCGCGGTCATCCGCTTCCCGACGATCTGGGAGACCACCAGCAGCGGCAACATCATCGGCAGCAGGAGCAGCCCGGAGTTCGCGGCCGATGCACCCTGTACCGTCTGCTGGAACAGCGGCAGATACAACACCGATCCGAACATGACCACGCCGCCGACCAGGGCGGTCAGTGCGGCCAGGGTGAGATTGCGGGTGCGGAAGATCCCCAGCGGGATCACCGGATCGACGGCCCGGCGTTCGATCACCAGGAATGCGGCCAAGGCGGCCACCGCGAGCACGGCGAGTCCGACGATCCGCGCCGAGAGCCACGCGTAGTCGACACCGCCCCAGGTCGCGATCAGCACCAGGGCGGCGATCGCGGTCGTGAGCGCGAGAATGCCCGCGTAGTCGATGGTCACCTTCCTGCGCGCGGCGGGCAGTTCGAGCCGCCACCACGACCAGGCGAAGGCCACCAGCCCCAGCGGAATATTGATATAGAAGGCCCAGCGCCAGTCGAGACCTTCGGTGATCACACCGCCGAGTAGCGGGCCGCCGATGGTGCCGACGGCCATCGTGGTGGCGGTCATGCCCTGATACTTTCCGCGTTCGCGCGGCGGGACCAGCGCGCCGATGACGGCGAATGCGGTGACCGCGATACCGCCCGCGCCGAGGCCCTGTAGTGCGCGGAATCCGATGAGCGCGGGCATCGACCAGGACGCGCCCGCCAGTACCGAGCCGACCAGGAAGACGCCGATGGCACTGAGGAATACGGTCTTTCGGCTGTACAGGTCGCCGAGTTTCGCCCATACCGGCGTCGAGATCGCCGACAGCAGGGTGTAGGCGGTCACCACCCAGGCGACGTGGGACAGTCCGCCCAATTCGCGCACGATCGTCGGCATCGCGGTGCCGACGATCGCGTTGTCCAACATTGCCAGCAGCATCGCCAGCAGCACCCCGGCCAGTACCAATCGGATCTGTCGCGTGGGTGCGGTTCTCGTCTCGGTCATTTCTGCGGACATGGCCGCTCACCTCCTTCTCGGCAGTTCAGGAACTGCCAACCGCTTCAGAAAAACACAGTCGCTACAAAAGTACAACTGCTCCGACTTTAGTGCAGATAGCCTAATCGGGTAGAGTTGCCGCATGACCGCGACGACCGGGCGCAGGGAGCGCAAGAAGGCACAGACGCGGCAGGCCCTGGCCGATGCCGCGACCAAGCTGTTCACCGAACGCGGCTACGACAATGTCGGCGTCCGGGAGGTCGCCGAGGCGGCGGACGTATCGCTGAGCACGCTGTTCAAGCACTTCCCCAATAAGGAATCACTGGTCTTCGACCTGGACGCGGATATCGAGGCCGACCTGGTGGCGGCTGTCCGCGACCGGACCGCCGGGCAATCGGTCATCCACGCACTGCGCGACTACCTGATGCGCACCCGCACCGCGCGCAGCGACGATCCCGGAATCGTGGCCTTTCATCGCCTGGTCGACTCGACGCCCGCGCTGCGCGAGTACGCGCACCAGATGCTGCTGCGGCACGAATCCGCGTTGGCGACCGCGATCGCCGAGGCGACCGGCGCACCGGCAGATGATCTCGCGGCCGCGGGACTCGCCCACTTCGCGCTGGAAGCCGCCAAAGTCGCGAGCACCAGGGAAGATCCGGCGAGCGCGTTCCACGAGTTGTTCGACCTGCTCGAAAACGGCTGGGGTCGGTAGCTTCCGGAGAACCGGTGCCGAGTTCGTGGTTGATCTCGGAAACCGCGCCCGCCTATCCGGCGCGTTCCGGCGGGACCAGCACCGCCGCGGCGGCGGTGATCGCAAGTCCGCCACCGAGCCCGAAGGCATGATCCCGCGGACTGATCCGATCAGATGCTCGCCGAGCGTCTGGCTGCAGCTGCGTTCCAGAATTTTACCCACCCCAGCAACCCCGCGGACACCGGCACACCTGTGTGACCATCCGGGATTCCATCAGCCTTCCCAGCATTTCAGCTAATAGCACGCTACCGATCCGATCGGTGCGATGGCATGTGGAATCCCGATATCGGTTGACTAAGAGTTCTAGCGTTGCTAGATTCTCTATCAACGCTACAAACAAAGAACGGAACAGCTCATGATCACCACACTCATCCAGGTCGTCGCCATCGTCTCGGTCCTCGCGAACGCTGTCGTCTACGGCACAGATGCCTGCTTCGCACTGATCACGCGGTCGGTGTACGACAAGCTGGACGACCGGACGGTGACCATCTCAGCGGGCTGGGGTCACTACTACGGCGACCGCAGGATGCCGATCGTCGGCATCAGCGGTGTCGTAACCGCCGTTGTCACAACGGCTCTCGCGGCGATCTGCGGCCACGCGGCAGCGGCGATCGCCGCGGGTATCGCCGTCGTGGCGCTGGTGACCTGGCTCGGCATCTACGTTCGGGTTGCGAAGCCGGTGAACGCCCAGCAGACCGCCGCGGCGCACTCCGGCGTCATTCCGTCGAATGCCCGTGCGCTGCAGGACAAGTGGAACAGCGTGATCAACGGCCGGGTGGCCCTGCAGTTCACCGCCATCGCCGCGCTCTGCGCCGCGATCGCCCTCGCCTGACGCTCCTCATCGAAAACCCTGTGTCGGCCACACATGCAAGGTGCGGCCGACACAGGGTTTTCGCATGCTCCGAAATATGTTGCCTAGCGGATGGTTTGGTCGATCAACCTGCGCGCCGCCCGGTCGGTGCGCGCCACGTCACCGGTTATCAACCGATCCTGAATGATGCCGCGTAGCCCCGAAACCAACAGCGTGGCAACGGCTTTCGGATCATCGATGGACTCGATTCGGCGCAGCGCATCCGCGAGCGTCCCGATGAAGGTCGCGATCGCGGCATTCGCGTATTCGCCATAGGGACTACCCGGCGCACAGGCCGCCCCCAGCACCTGCAGCAGCACCCGCACACTCGTCGTGGCCTCCCCCGCGATATTCACCGCACAGAATTCACCGAGCCGCTCGCGCAGCGAAGCCGCATCGGAGACCCCCGCGAAGACCGCCGCGATATCCGGGCGCTGTGTGGTCAGCGCCTGTACCAGCAGTTCTTCCTTGGTGTTGAAGTAGTGGATCAGCATGCGCGAGCTGGTGCCGAGTTCTGCGGCGAGCGGGCGCAGCGACAGGTCACCGAGGCCGTGGGCGGCGATGTATTCGACGACACCGGCCAGCAGGTCGGCGCGTTTCGCGTGGTCGAGTGGACGAGCCATGGGTTGACTGTAGCGATTGGTACAGGTATTCATGACATCGTGACTGTAACAATCGCTTCAGAAACTTGCCCGACCGTCGTGGTCACCGCGGTCGCCGCGACCACGTCGATCGCCGATGACATCGACCAGACCTGGTCCGGACTGCTCGCCGGGCACAGCGGTATCGGCATGCTCGCCGACGATTTCGTGGCCGACTACGATCTGCCGGTCCGCATCGGCGGCAAGTTGAAGTCACGGCCGGGCGATCAGCTCACCCGCGTCGAACAGCGCCGCCACTCCTATGTCGAGCAGATGGCCCTGGTCCTGGGCCGCAAGGTCTGGCGCAATGCGGGCGCACCCGAGGTCGAGGGTGAGCGGCTCGCGGTCGTCATCGGCACCGGGCTCGGCGGCGGCGACGCACTGATCAATGCCGTCGATTCGATGCGCGACGGCGGCTACCGGAAGGTGTCGCCGATGTCGGTGCCGATGGTCATGCCGAATGGTCCGGCCGCGACGGTTGGGCTCGAAATCGGTGCCAAGGCAGGGGTTTTCGCGCCGGTCTCGGCCTGTTCCTCCGGTTCGGAGGCGATCGCGCATGCCTGGCGGCTGATCACCACCGGCGAGGCGGATGTGGTGGTGGCCGGTGGCGTCGAGGGGCATATCGATGCGGTGCCGATCGCGAGTTTCGCCATGATGCGGGCGATGAGCACGCGCAATGACGAACCTGAGCGGGCGTCGCGGCCATTCGACCGGGATCGCGACGGGTTCGTCTTCGGCGAAGCGGGGGCACTGCTGGTGCTGGAGTCCGAGCGGCATGCGCGGGCGCGCGGTGCGCGGATCCACGGCCGGGTTTTGGGCGCGGGGATCACCTCGGACGCCTATCACATCGTCGCGTCGGAGCCGGAGGGCATCGGCGCGGCGCGCGCCATGCGAAAGGCGATATGCACTGCCGGACTGCAGGTTTCGGATATTCAACACGTCAATGCGCACGCCACCTCGACATCGATCGGCGATGCGTCGGAAGCCAACGCCATCACCGCGGTGACGCCGGAGGCATCGGTCTACGCGCCCAAATCCGCACTCGGCCATTCGATCGGCGCGGTCGGTGCGCTCGAATCCATCCTCACCATGCTGACGCTGCGCGACCAAATCGTCCCGCCCACATTGAATCTCGATAATCGAGACCTGGAGATCGACCTCGATATCGTGGCGGGCGCGCCCCGCGAGCAGCGCATCGACTTCGCGCTCAACAACTCGTTCGGCTTCGGCGGCCACAATGTCGCCCTGGCCTTCGGCCGGGCGTAGCGGTGGCTGCTCGTTGCCGCGGGGTAGCGTCGTAGCAGAATCGTTAACCGTACGAACAATCCAGCGGAACGGGACAACGACGTGGCCGACGCCTTCTACACCCCAGATCCGGCGAACCCGAATCGGTTCGTCTCGACCGAACTGACCCGCGGTCCGTGGTCACCCGACGCCCAGCACGCCGGACCGCCATCCGCGCTGCTCGGACACGCGATCGAACGCTGTGAGCCGCGGGCCGGATTCCAGGTCGGGCGGGTCGCGGTGGAAATCCTCGGCCCGGTTCCCTTGGAGCCCCTGACGGTGCAGACGCGGGTGGCCCGCCCCGGGCGCAGCGTGGAGCTGATCGAAGCAATTCTGTCCACCGATCGCGGACCGGTCATGCGGGCGAATGCCTGGCGATTCAAACTCGCCGAGCCGGAGCTCGAACTGCCCGAACAGTTCCTGCCGACCGGCGCCCGTCCCGGACCGGATCAGGCAGTGCCGTCCCACTTTCCGTCGACCCAACCCATCGGTTTCCACACCGGCATCGACTATCGCTTCGTGTCCGGGTCGTTCGCCGATCCCGGCCCGGCGATCTGCTGGATCCGGCTGAAATATCCGATCGTCGCCGGTACCACGCCGAGTCCGCTGGAACGCACACTCGCCGCGGCGGATTCGGGCAATGGTGTCAGCCGGGTGCTGGATTGGAACCGATACCTGTTCATCAATACCGATCTCACGGTCACGCTGCACCGACAGCCGGTCGGCGAATGGGTCTGCCTGGACGCCGCCACCTATCCGCAACCGCACGGCATCGGCTTGGCCGAGTCCGCGCTCTTCGACGAGAAGGGTCCGCTCGGCCG
>NZ_BDBY01000237.1 GCF_001613225.1 Nocardia pseudovaccinii NBRC 100343 | reverse complement strand
CCGTCCGGACTGTTGCTGAGCAATCGCCGCATGTGAAACCATAAATGTGATTCGGTCGACCCGAGACGCCCACTGAGCCGCCTTCGCGCGGCCATCCGGACGCGGGAAGGAGTCGACGATGTTGATGCGTTTCCGGCTGGACCCGGACCAACTGGCCGCGGCCATGTCCATCGCCGGGCTGAAGCCGGGACGACGGTCCGTGCTGCCGCTGACGACCCCGCCGTCCGACCCGGCAGCGGCGCTGCGGGACACCGGACTACTCGAAGCGGACGACCGGCTCACCGGACCGGCCGATGGAGCACTGCGGATCGCCGCCGATCCCGCGCATACCACCGCCGTTACCGCCAACCGCGTCGGGCAGGACAACCGGACAGCGGCGCTGCTGCTGCGCGGAGACGAAGAAGGCACCTTCGTCATGCAGGCCGGGACCGGCGACGAGGGCTTCGATTTCACCGTCGTGCCAACGCTCACCCAGGCCACCATGCTGGTCGACCAACTGCTCGACCTCAGCTCCTACGGCCCCGGATTCGCCTCGCCGCCGATCGACCTCGATCTCATCGCATTCGCCGCACTGCTCGCCGCCGCCGATGCGGCGCAAGAGGCCCGCTTGGCCGGGGTCCTGCGTCGAGACGTCGCGGCCGGACCGCTCGAGCTGCGCGCACTCGAGCTGGAGGAGCAACTCGCCAAGGGGCTGGCCGCGGGCGACACTCGTTGGGCCTTGTCCGCCGCCCAGGGCGCCACACCGGTCTCACTCGCGGCGGCGGCCGGACGGATGACGGAGGGACTGGCGCGGCTGGCGTCGCTGAGCCTTGTTCGACTGGAGGCGCTCGGCAGCTACCGATTCACCGATGCCGGGACCGCGGTGGCACGGTCGTTCGGTCAACTGTTGACGACCGGGAGCATTGCCGTAATGGACGGTGCGGCAACGAAACAGGACGCGCTCGCCCATTTCACCGTGTTCCGATCGACGTTCTCGACCCGGTTCGCATGCTGGCGCGAGCTTGCGGCGCGCAATCCGCGTGCCGAATTGTTGGAGACCACAACCGAAGTCGCGCTCAGGCTGGTGCGCGATGTGCTGGATCCCGCCGTGGTCAAGCCGTTCGCCGGTGGCATACCGGCATTCGACGCGTCTGCCGCACCAACGGAAGCGGTGCCTGCGGTCGAGCGCGGCAGCACTCCGGCATTTAATCCGACCCACCAGGTGCCCGCCAACGGCATGCCCGCATGGGCCACGCCCGACTCGACCCGGCCGCCCATCGCCCGCATCGAACCGCGCGTCGAACTCCAGATCCTCGATCGCTCCGGCGACTGGACGCATATCGTCTGTAACAACGGCTGGAGCGCATGGGTCGACGGCCGCGCCATCGAACCCCTTGCCGCCCTCTGGTACCCGACCCACCTGGTACCCGAGGGCGGATTGGACGCATGGGCCGCGCCCGATCCGAGCCTCGGCCCCATCACCAGCATCGATCCCGGCGTCGAGCTCCAGATCCTCGGCCGCGCCGGGGACTGGGCGCATATCGCCTGCAACAACGGCTGGACCGCATGGGTCGACGGCCGCGCGATCCAACCCCTCGCCCGGCCCGGTGCACCCTGGACAGCCACCGGCGACAGCCACCTCTGATACCCCAATCACAGGACCACCGGAACGAGCTAGGGGCGTGTCGAAATCTGCTGGACCGCCCAGCCATTGCCGTCCGGATCGGAGAAGAAGCAGAAGCCGACATTGTCGAGCGGGTCGGGCATCGGCCGGGGATTGGTGCCGATCACCTGGACTTCGCTGATCTCGACGCCGCGCTCGACCAATTCGGCGTGGGCCTTGCGGATATCGGGGACGACGAGCTGCAGGCCCTGGATCGAGCCCGGTTCCATCTCCGGGACTCCGCCCTTGCCGATCACAATGGAGCAGCCCGAGCCGGGCGGCGTCAGCTGTACGAGGCGGATCTCGTCGCCGATTTCGGTGTCGAAGTCGAGGTCGAAACCCACCTTGTTCGAATAGAAGTCCTTGGCCCGGTCGATGTCCGACACCGGCACGATCACGACCTCGAGTGTCCAGTTCATGGCGATTCCCTTCGCTGCTGTGGACATGGGCATGCCTGAAAGTGCAGACGTCGCGTCGGGGCCGAAATCATCGCTGGTTGCGCGGTTCCCACCGCCATGCGAATTCACCCGCCTCCGGCGGAGGACCGGGCAGTTCACCTTTTCCCGAGAGCCCCGTGATCAGCATGGCGAGCACGCGTCTGCGCAGTTCCGCGGTTCGGGCCTGGTCCGGCATGGCGATGGCCGCACACGATTCCAGGACGAGACCGAGGTCATTGGCATTCGCATCCGCGCGCAGCCGACCGGAAGCGTGCGCCCGCCGGACCAGTTCCTCGGTGACTTCACCCGAATGCATGACGTCCGGCAGCATCGACTCGTCCGGGGTGAAGGTGCCCGCCAAATGCACGGTCAACGAGTGCACGTCCGCGTCGACGACCCGTTCCAGGAATCCGATCAGACCGTGCCAGCCGTCCGAATCCTCCAGTGCGGCATCGGCTTCGGCGTTGTAGCGGCGTAGGCCCTCGTGGCAGAGGGTGCGCAACAGCACGTCTTTGCTCGGGTAACGGCGGTAGAGGGCGCTGATGCCCACTCCGGCTCGCTCGGCGACGGCGGCGATGGGGGCGTTGGCGTCGGCGAGGAAGACCGCGCGGGCGGCCTCGAGGATGAGCCCGTCGTTGCGGGCGGCCTGCGCCTTACGGCCGGGCAGACCCTTCTGAGCTGGGGCATCGGATGTCTTCGGCATGTCTTCAGATTAGCACTTGAAACGGAATGATCCGTTCTGATACTGTTCGAACAGAACGAAGCATTCCGTTTCACAAGGAGTAGAGATGACCGCCATCACCCCCTTCACCATCGACGTCCCGCAGGCAAAGCTCGACGACCTGGCCGACCGGCTGTCCCGGGCCCTCTACCCGAACGAATTGCCCGGCGTCGGCGACGCCTACGGCGTACCGAACGAGCGGGTGCGGGATCTCGCCGAGTACTGGCTGGAACGCTTCGACTGGCGCGCGCTGGAGGCGAAGCTGAACTCCTACCCGCAGTTCACCACCGAGATCGACGGCGAAGATATCCACTTCATGCACATCAGGTCCGCCCGGCCGGATGCGCTGCCGGTGATCCTGACCCACGGCTGGCCGGGTTCGGTGCTCGAATACCTCGATGTCATCGCGCCGCTGACCGAGCCGGAATCCGCCGATGAGCCCGCCTTCCACCTGGTCATCCCGTCGCTGCCGGGATTCGGATTCTCCGGGCCGACCCGCAGCACCGGATGGGGCACCCTCCGCACCGCCGCGGCCTGGGCGGAGCTGATGGGCCGACTGGGCTACGCCCGTTACGGCGCCATCGGCAACGACGGTGGCTCGATGGTCTCACCGGAGATGGGACGGCTGGATTCCGATCACGTCGTCGGAGTGCATGTGACGCAGCTGTTTTCGTTCCCGTCCGGTGATCCGTCGGAGTTCGAGGGGCTGTCCGAGGAGGATATGGCGGCGCTGCAGCACCTGCAGTGGTTCCATGAGAACAAGATGGCCTTCAACGCCTTGCACAGCCAGCAGCCGCAGACGCTGGCGTTTGCGCTGGCCGATTCGCCGGTCGGGTTGCTCGGCTGGAATGCGCAACTGTTCGGCGAGAGCCTCGACGAGGAGTTCGTGATCGGCAATGTGGCCATCTACTGGCTGACCGGAACGGCCGGATCGTCGCTGCGGTTCTACTACGAGAATGCGCACACCGCGCAGCTGCCGAGCGGACCGACCACGGTGCCGACCGGATTGGCGATGTTCAAGGGTGATTTCCAGTCGATTCGCCGGTTCGCCGAGCGCGATCACAGCAACATCGTCAGCTGGAATTCTTACGACGTCGGCTCTGCCCAAGGCGGCCCGAACGATGCGGCCGGACACTACGCCGCGCATGAGGCGCCGCAGGTGATCGTCGCCGATATCCGGCAGTTCTTCGCCGAGCTCGGCTGAGCACACAGCGCAACGGCCCGCATCCGTTCCCGGACGCGGGCCGTTGCGCGTTTCCAACAGAGAGCCTCTCGTATGTCTTCGAGACGCACGGCCATGGTTCGTCTCGCTCTCCGTTGATGTACTGGATTCACCAACAGCTCAACAGTTTTCAACACCCGCGGTGCCCGGAGGCGGCAGCCTGCGTAACCACGTAGGGCCCGGGAGCACCGCAAATTCAGCAAAGGAGAACATCATGCGTATCGCAGTCTTCGGAGCCACCAGCACCGTCGGTCGGCTGGTCGTCGAGCAGGCGCTCGAGCAGGGGCACGAGGTCACCGCCTTCACTCGCAATGCGGCCGGTGTCGGACAGCGGCACGAGCGGTTGCACATCGTCGAGGGCGATGTGCTGGATACGAATTCGGTGGAGCGGGCCGTGGCCGGGCAGGATGCGGTGTTGATCTCACTGGGTGCGGGCCGTAAGGGTGTCATCCGGGCCGAAGGCACCCGCGCGGTGCTCGAGGCGATGGACCGGACCGGCGTCGAGCGCCTGATCTGCCAGACCACCCTGGGCGTCGGCGACAGCCGAGGCAACCTGAACTTCCTCTGGAAGTACGTGATGTTCGGGATGCTGCTGCGCGAGGCCTACGCCGACCACGTCAAGCAGGAAGAATACGTCCGCGCCAGCAACCTCGACTGGACCATCGTGCGCCCGAGCGCCTTCACCGACGGCCCCCGCACCGACGCGTTCCGTCAGGGCTTCCCCGCCGACGCCAAGGGCCTCTCCCTCAAAATCGCCCGCGCGGACATCGCCGCCTTCATGCTCACCCAACTCACCGACCCCACCTACACCCACCAGGCCCCCGGCATCTCCAACTAGTGGCCGCGAATGCCGTGGTGGGGGGCGCTCTCGACGGTTGCCTGCATGGATGCATGGTGAACGGTTGTCCAGGTCAGTGCTGGTGGAGAGTGCCCCAGGTGGGGAAGGGGTCGGGGTAGGTGGTCCAGGTGGTGGGGCCCGCGCTGAGTTCGTCGTGAGTGAGGAGGGCGGCGTCGAGGAGGGCGCGGACGTGGAGGGTGTCGAGTTCGATGCCGATGAAGACGATTTCCTGGCCTGCGGGGACTTCGAGGGCGGACCACCAGGCGGCGGGTTCGAAGGTGAGGTTGGGCCCGGCTTGGGACCAGATTGCGGCGAGGTCGGGGCGGCTGGCCAGCCAGCAGAAACCCTTGCTGCGCAACATGCCTCGGAGTTGAGTGAGGGCATCGGCGAGGCGCTCGGGGTGGAAGGGGCGGTCGGCGGTGTAGGTGAGGCTGCCGATGCCGTATTCCTCGGTTTCCGGGATGTGGCCACCCGCCAGTTCCTCGTCCCAGCCATCGGATTCGGCGGCCAGCACCGGGTTGTAGCGGCCGGTCGCGAGCACCTCCGCGAGATCCACCGCCCCCTTCTCGGTGCGCAGCACATGGGCGCGTGGATTGAGCCGTCGCACAGTGGCTTCCACGGTTCCGGCGGCCTTGGCGCTGACCAGGTCCGTCTTGTTGATCAGCAGGACATCGGCGAATTCGACCTGATCGACCAGCAAGTCGGCGATGGTGCGGGTATCGCCGTCGCCCGCTTCGAGATTGCGCTCGGCGAGGGCCTGTCCGCGGGCGATTTCAGCGAGGAAGGTGGAGGCGTCCACCACGGTGACCATGGTGTCCAGGCGGGCGATATCGCTGAGTTCGAAGCCGTCGTCGAATTCCCAGTCGAAGGTCGCGGCGACCGGCATCGGCTCGGAGATGCCGGTGGATTCGATGACCAGCTGATCGAAGCGGCCCGCGCGGGCGAGCCTGCCGACCGCCTCGATCAGATCCTCGCGCAGCGTGCAGCAGATGCAGCCATTGGTAAGTTCGACCAGCTTCTCCTCGGTGCGGTCCAGGTGTCCCTGCCCGGCGACAAGGGCGGCATCGATATTGACCTCGCTCATGTCGTTGACGATGACCGCGACGCGGCGACCGTCGCGATTGGCCAGGATGTGGTTGAGCAGGGTCGTCTTGCCCGCGCCGAGGAAGCCGGAGAGCACGGTGACGGGCAGCAGGTCAGGGGTCGATGAAGTGTTCACGCCTTAACGATAATGGTTTTCATTTAGGTGCGTTCAGACGGCTGCGGATTTCACCGCGAGACCGATCTCCCGCCGCAGTGCGGAGAATTCCGCGGAAGCGCGCAGTTCGTCTGCGTCGGCACCGGCGCGCGGCAGGTCGACCGGGAGGTCGAGGGCGATCCGGCCCGGCCGTTTGGTCAGCACCACGACCCGCGAACCGAGGAAGGCCGCCTCATCGGCGCTGTGGGTAACGAAGACCGCGGTGCGCCCCTGGCCGACGCGGCGCAGGTCGTCTTGCAGGCGTTCCCTGGTGAGGGCGTCGAGTGCGGCGAATGGTTCGTCGAGCAGTAGTAGCGAGTTCTCCGCCGCGAGTGCGCGGGCGATGGCGACGCGCTGTTGTTGACCGCCGGAAATTTCCCAGATCCGGCGGCCCGCGGTGTCGTCCAAGCCGACACGGTGCAGTAGGTCATTCCTGTGCTCCGCTCGCTGATCACGCTGCACGCCTGCGTATTTCAATGCCAGATCGACATTGCCGCCGACGGTCTTCCATGGGAACAGGCGCGGCTGCTGGAAGACCATGCCGCCGGATCGGCCGGGGACCGGTGTCGCCCCGGAGACCTCGATACTGCCCTCGGTGGCGGTTTCGAAGCCAGCGATCAAGCGTAGCAGCGTGCTCTTGCCGCATCCGGAAGCGCCTACCAGGACAAGGAATTCGCCCGGCGGCACGTCGAGATCGAGCGGTCCGACCGCAGTGACCACTTCCGCGCCATGGCCGTAGCGGTGCGATAAGTCGCGAATTCGTATGCCGCCCTGAGCAGTCGGCGGTACTTCGACAAGTTCTTCAGCTGCCGAGGACACTGGGCAATCCCTTGACATAGATGCCGTCACGGATCGCCGCGAGCGATGGCGCGGCCGGAATCTGCTTCTGCGCCACCAGGAATTCGGCCGCGCTCTGCAGACTCACCGCGATATCGCCGACCGCGCCCTCTGTACCCAGCCACTCCTTGGAGGTGAGCTGATCCTTGGTCAGGAATACGCCCTGCCCCAACTGCTGCGCGGCCTCCTGTGTGCTGAGGCCGATTTCGGCCGATACCGCCTTCGCCGCCTCGTCGGGCCGGTTCTTGATCGTGTCCAGTGCCCGTGCCTGCACCTTGCGCCAGGTATCGACCACATCGGGGTGGGCCTGTGCGAACTCCTTGGCGACCACGCCGAGATCGAGGGTCGGTTTGCCCGCGGTCGCGAGTTCCCGGCTGGTGATCAGCGTTTTGCCGGTCTTGCGCAGCTGGTCCAGCGTGGGCAGCCAGGTGTACACGGCGTCGACATCGCCGCGCTCCCAGGCCGCCAGCGATGCCTGCGGTTGCAGGTCGACAAGCCTGACATCGTTGGCGCTCAACCCATTTCGATCCAGCGCGGCGAGCAGGCTGTAGTGCGCGGTCGAGGCGAAGGCGGTACCGATGCGCTTGCCCCTCAGGTCGGCGATCGATTCGATGCCGATTCCACGGCGCGCCACCAGCGCTTCGTTATCGCCCGCCACATCGAGTACGAAGGCGACCTGGTACGGAATGTCCAGCGGCGCGGATAGACCGCGGGCGACCGGGCTGGAACCCAGTGCACCGAAGTCGACCTGCTCGGCGATGAAGGCGGTATTCACATCCGCGCCGGAGTCGAACTTGGTCCACTTGATGTTGTACCCGGGCAGTTCGGTCTCCAACCACCGGCTGTTCTTGACGACCAGGTCGCCGCTCGGAAAGCTCTGGTAGGCAATGCGAATGATCGGCTTGCTGTCATCTGTGCCGGAGTGGTCGACGGCGCATCCGGCGAAGGCCACCGCACCGGTGACGGCCGCGGCCACGGCGCGCAGAACGCGTCTGGAAAACGATTGGGAATTCATATCTTTCCTCTCCAGGGCACC
>NZ_BDBY01000236.1 GCF_001613225.1 Nocardia pseudovaccinii NBRC 100343 | reverse complement strand
CCGACGAATACGCCATGCCGACCGCGAGCCGCACACCCGTGAACGTTTCGGGCAGTGCGGCCGGGAACACCACATCCCGAATCACCTGTGTACGAGAGGCTCCCAGTGCTCGTGCGGCCTCCACCAATCCGATCGGTGCGGCCGCCACCGCCGTCGTGGTGGCGATCGCCGCCGCGGGCAGTGCCGCTAAGGCCAGCAGGGTCACCTTCGGCGCCTCATCGATGCCGAGCCAGATCACCAGCAGGAAGAAATAGGCCAGTGGCGGCAGGGTCCGCAGGAAGGTGAGCCACGGCTCGAGGATGCTGCGCAGCCAGCCGATGGTGCCCATGGCCACACCCAGCGCTACACCGATGGCGACACCGACCACGACGCCCGCGAGTACCCGGCGCAGCGTCATATACAGGTGCTCCCACAGCAGGTACCCCTGATAGCCGCGGACCCCGTCGTGCGTCGTCGAGATGTCGATGGCGGCGCGCCACACCGTAATCGGGTGCGGCACAAAGGTTTCGTTCCAGACCGCAGCTACCGCGACCAGCTGCCAGACGATGAGAAAGACAGCAACTGACAACAACGGCAATAGATTTCGCGTGAAGCGCTGCACCGGTTCAGTGGATATCGCCATCAGAACGACGCGACTTCCAGACCACGGTGCGCCACCACCGGCGCATCCGGATGCCGCCACAGCCCACGCGCCGATCGCGGCGGCACCCCCTCACCGAACCAGTACGCCTCCGCGAGATGCGGATATCCGGAGCGTACGAAATCGTCGATGCCGAGTTCGTGGTACTCGAGGATGCGCTCGGCGACCTCGTCGTGACTGCCGACCAGCGCGGTGCCGCACGCCGCCGCGCGCCAGTTCGCTGCGTTCGCACCGTGACCACCGCCGACGACATTGCGGCTGTCGCCATTGGTTGGCAGAAACCAGTGGAGGGTGAGGGACATTCGTATGATCCAACGCGGGCGCCGCCGCACTGGCCAGGTATGCGATCGGGCAGATCGGAATGGTCGGGCCGATGCTGAGTAGGGTCTGGGATGTGAAATTCCTGCCGCTCGTGCCCGACGGGCAGACCCCGGTTCGCGTCCTCACTATCGCCGGGACCGACTCCGGCGGCGGCGCGGGTATTCAGGCCGATTCGCGGACCATGGCCCTGTGCGGGGTGCACGCATGCGTGGCGGTGGCCGCGGTGACGGTGCAGAACTCGGTCGGGGTGAGCGGGTTCCACGAGATTCCGCCGCAGGTCGTGGCCGATCAGGTGCGCGCGGTGGTCGGGGATATCGGGGTCGGAGCCGCCAAGACCGGGATGCTGGCCTCGACCGCGATCATCGAGTCGGTCGCGGCGGTCTGTCAGGAAGTCGGGATCGGACGGGATCGGACGCCGCTGGTGGTCGATCCGGTCGCGGCATCCATGCACGGCGATCCGCTGCTGCACGAGGAGGCGCTGGACGCCGTGCGGCACACGCTGATTCCGCTGGCGACGGTGGTGACACCGAATCTCGACGAGGTGCGGCTGATCACCGGGATCGAGGTCGTCGACGATGCCTCGGCGCGAAAGGCGGCGGAGGCGCTGCACAAGCTCGGAGCGCAATGGGCCATCGTCAAGGGCGGCCATCTGCGCTCCTCGACGGTGAGCACCGACCTGCTCTTCGACGGCGATCGCTTCCTCGAGTTCACCGCTCCGCGGATAACCACCGGCAACGACCACGGCGGCGGCGACACCTTGGCCGCGGCCATCGCATGCGCACTCGCCAATGGTTACTCGGTGCCCGATGCCGTCGAGTTCGCCAAGGACTGGACCTACCGCTGCCTGGCCGCCTCCTACGACCTCGGCGCAGGTCACGGCCCCGTTTCCCCGTTGTGGCGGCTGTCTGCCCCCTGACCCCCGGCGCACCGCTGTACCAGGTGTGCCGCCGTCACTGGTCATGCGGACTTCGGTGGTGCCAGTGGTTGCGAAACTTGTCGGTGGGTGGGGTCATACTGTGGGCATCGCAGACACCGTTGGCCTCGACGATGCGGTTGACGAGAACGATGGGGTTCGAAGTGGATGCGGGAGCCGACCGCTAATGGCGCGCTCGCGGTCGGTGCGTACAAGTCAGTCGCTGGAGAACGCGAGGTGCAGCGGTTGGTCCGCGTCCATGTGGATGCCGTTCAGTCGCGCATTGGCCTCGGCCAGTGCGGAGATGATCTCGGCCAGGTAGGCAACGAACTTCTCGATCGGCATGGTGTGTGCCTGTAGCCGGTTCGCACCGAGCCACCAGTCGGTGGCCGAGGCCACCGCACCGAATACCGAATAGTTGACGAGTTCGACGCTGGATACTTCGACGGATTTGTCGGCGAGCAGTCCGGTGAACAGATCTGCGGCCCGCTTGGCCGATTGCCGAGCCGACTGCAGCGCCCGCTCGGATTCATCGGCCCGCTGCGTGAAGTGGCTGTGCAGCATGAACCGGAAAACATTGGGGTGCTCGGAAACCACGAGCACATATTCGGCCGCGCCCCGCCGAATCAACTCCCGCGCAGAATCATTCGTCAGATCGGCGCTGGAAACGATTCGCTCCCACAGCATGTCGCGAACCCGGTCGACAATCGCGTTGTACAGATCGGTCTTGTCCTCGAAGTGCCGATAGAGTTTGGGCTTGGCCGCCCCGGCCTCCTTCGCGATATCGCCCATGCTCACCTCGGGTCCGAACTTGTCCAGCGCCCGAAACGCCGCATCGACGAATTCCGCCCGAACCTTCACCCGATGCTCCCGCCACCGCTCGGTCCGAGCATCGACCCGCCTGGGCGTCCCCGCATCCACTCCCCGCCCACTGCGCATCACAAATCCGACCGTACCAATACCTGCACCCGACCTAGGTAGACGCGGTTGCCGGAACGGCAACAAAGTTGGCGCTGTCGCGGACCCTGCGTACATCATGCGAACAGGGTCGATGGACCGAGATACGCGACTTCGATGGGAGAACGACGCATGACCGAGAGCACCGCTTCTGGCAACACCCAGGAGTTCTGGGAGGGGTTCTATCAGGTTCGGGATCAGGTGTGGACCGGGAATCCCAATCCGTTGTTGGTGCGGGAGGCCGTGCAGCTCGAGCCGGGGACCGCATTGGACCTCGGATGTGGTGAGGGTGCGGACGCCGTTTGGCTTGCGGGGCTGGGGTGGCGCGTGACCGCGGTCGATGTGTCCCCGACAGCGCTGCGGCGTGCGGCTGTGCATGCCGACGAGGCGGGCGTCGGGGAGCGCATCACATTCGCGGAACATGATCTGGCGCAATCGTTTCCGGACGGAGAGTTCGATCTGGTCTCGGCGCAGTTCTTTCATTCGCCGGTGGCGCAGGAGCAGGAGCGTACGAAGGTTCTGCGGCGGGCCGCGGAGGCAGTGGACGTCGGCGGGGTCTTGTTGATCGCGGGGCATGCGGGATGGCCGTCGTTTGTCGAGGATCGGCATGACGTGCACTTTCCGACCATGGATGAGGTGCTCGACGGGCTGGCTCTTGGGCCGGACTGGAACGTGGAGACCAAAGATGCGGTCGAGCGGGAAGTCACGTGGCCGGAGGGGCAGGTGGGGCTGCGTACCGATACCGTGTTGCGGATTCGGCGAGTGCGGTAGCCGCGGTCCCCAGGAACCTCACAGGTAGAGCCCAGCTAGGGTCCAGCGCGGTTCGCGAGGGTAGTCACCATGACCGAATCGACGACCGCCGCGCACCGGGCGGAAATGACCGAAACGGTGATCACGCCCGTGCTGGACGTCGTGATCCCCGTCTACAACGAAGAGGCCGACCTGGGTGTCTGCGTGCGGCGGCTGCACGCCTACTTGCGCGACGGGTTCCCGTTCCCGGCGCGGATCACCGTAGCCGACAATGCGAGCACCGACGACACCATGCAGGTCGCGCAGTTGCTCGCCGATGAACTCGATGACGTGCGGGTCGTGCACCTCGACGCCAAGGGCCGCGGCCGCGCATTGCGCGCGGTGTGGGAGCACTCCGACGCCCAGGTCGTCGCCTACATGGACGTGGATCTGTCCACCGACCTCAACGCGCTGCTGCCGCTGGTCGCGCCGCTGATCTCGGGCCACTCCGATCTGGCCATCGGCACCCGGCTCGACGCGGCATCGCGGGTAGTACGCGGACCCAAGCGCGAAATCATCTCGCGCTGCTACAACCTGATCCTGAAAGCCTCACTGCAGGCGCGCTTTTCGGATGCGCAGTGCGGTTTCAAGGCGATGCGCACCGATGTGGCGCGGCGACTGCTGCCGCTGGTGCAGGACGGTGAATGGTTCTTCGACACCGAACTCTTGGTGCTCGCCGAGCGAGCCGGGCTGCGCATCCACGAAGTGCCGGTCGACTGGATCGACGATCCGGACAGCCGGGTCGACATCATCGACACCGCGCGCAAGGATCTGCTCGGCGTGTGGCGACTGCTGCGCGGACTGACCACCGGTGCGCTGCCGTTGGACGAGCTGCGCCGCTCGGTCGGCCGTGAACCACTGGTTCCCGGCGTGCCGTTGGGGATGGTCGGGCAGGTGGTGCGGTTCGCGATAGTCGGCGTCATCTCCACGCTCGCCTATATGTTGCTGTACCTGGTGTTGCAGCCCATGACCGGCGCGCAGGTCGCGAACTTCGTCGCGCTGCTGATCACCGCGGTCGGCAATACCGCCGCCAACCGCGCCTTCACCTTCGGGGTGCGTGGGTCGAATGGCGTTGTGTCACACCAATTCCAAGGCCTGCTGATCTTCGGCTTCGGCTTATTGGTCACCAGCGGATCGTTGTTCGCCCTGCACCGTTGGGCACCCGACGCCGCCGTTCATCTGGAATTGTTCGTACTCGTGGTCGCCAATCTCATTGCCACGCTGATCCGATTCGTCGGCCTGCGCTGGGTCTTCCGCAACCCGACCGCCACCCGCACGGCGCTGGTCCCCGAGGGCGGACAGCAGTGACGGCTACGCTCACGCCACCGTCGACAGCGGTACCGCCGCAATCGCGCCCCGAGCGCGAGATCGGCTGGGAATACCCGGCATTGGCGGTACTGCTGCTCGGCACCGGAATCGCCTACCTGTGCAACCTCAGTGCCAGCGGGTGGGCGAATTCCTTCTACTCCGCCGCGGCACAGGCGGGTTCGGAGTCCTGGAAGGCCTTCTTCTTCGGATCCTCGGATGCGGCGAACTCGATCACCGTCGATAAACCACCGGCCTCGCTGTGGCTTATGGAACTGTCGGTGCGGGCATTCGGACTGAATTCCTGGAGCATCCTGGTTCCGGAAGTCCTGCTCGGCGTCGCCTCGGTGGCACTGGTGTGGGCGACGGTGCGCAGGCCCTTCGGCCCGGCGGCCGGACTCATCGCCGGACTTGCGCTCGCGGTAACGCCCGTCGCCGCACTGATGTTCCGGTTCAACAACCCGGATGCGCTGCTGGTATTCCTGATGATCGCGGCGGCCTGGGCGATGACCAGGGCGGTCGAGGACGGACGCACCCGCTGGCTGGTACTCACCGGCGCCTTCATCGGATTCGGATTCCTCACCAAGCAATTGCAGGTGCTGCTGGTGGTGCCGACACTGGCGCTGACCTATCTGTTCGCCGGTCCGCCCAAACTCGGCAAGCGGATCCTGCAGCTGCTCGCGGCGGGTTTGTCGATGATCGTCGCGGCCGGGTGGTGGCTGCTCACGGTCGAACTGTGGCCCGCGTCTTCGCGACCGTGGATCGGTGGGTCGCAAAACAATTCGATTGTCGAACTCACTCTCGGCTACAACGGTCTCGGTCGATTGAACGGCAATGAACACGGCAGCGTCACCCCCGGCGGTGGCGATATGCCGCGCGGTGGTGGCGGCGGTGGCGGCATGTGGGGCAGCACCGGCATCACCCGGATGTTCGAACCGGCGCAGGGCGGTCAGATCGCCTGGCTCATCCCCGCCGCATTGGTCGCGCTGGTAGCGGGAATTCTGTTGCGCGGCAAGGCAGCTCGCACCGATGAAAGGCGCGCGGCACTGATCCTGTGGGGCGGTTGGCTGCTGGTGACCGGGTTGACCTTCAGCTTCATGGCGGGCATCTTCCACCAGTACTACACGGTGGCGCTGGCTCCGGCGGTCGCCGCATTGGTCGGTATCGGCGCGGTTCAGCTGTGGCGGGATCGGCACCGGCTGTGGGTTCGATTGTTCGCGGGGCTCGCGGTCGGCCTGACCACCGCGACGTCATGGATGTTGTTGTCGCGCAGCTCGAGCTTCGTGCCGTGGTTGCGCTGGGCGGTGCTGGTGGTCGGTGTGCTCGCGACCATCGCGGTACTGCTGCCCGCACCACGGAAGGTGGCGCTGGTCGCGGCTTTGGCTGCCGCATGCACCGGATTCGCCGGGCCCGTCGCGTATTCCGCCCAGACCATTTCGACCGGACACGAGGGCGGAATCCCGTCGGCGGGACCGAATGTCGGGATGTTCGGGATGTTCGGCCATCGCCCCGGCGACGAGGGCGGCTTCGGCGGCCCAGGCGGCTTCGGTGGGCCCGGCGGTCCCGGCGGCGGTATGCCCGGTGGACGAAACACCGACGGCCGCAATACGAATGGCGCTCAGGGTAGAAAAGCCACCATGCAAGGCGGCAATGAGGCCGCGGGCAATCCGATGATGGGCGGCCCCGCCGGTGGCCTGCTCGGCGCGAGCAGGCCGAGCGAGAAGGTCATCGCGCTGCTGGAAAACAATGGCTCTGACTACACCTGGGTCGCCGCGGCCACCGGCTCCAACAGTGCCGCCGGATTCCAGCTGGCCACCGAACTGCCGGTCATGCCGGTCGGCGGCTTCAACGGCAGCGATCCGTCGCCGACCTTGGATCAGTTCGAGCAGTATGTCGCCGAAGGAAAGATCCACTACTTCATCGGCAGTGGCAATCGCGGCGGCGAGGGTGGCGGTTTCGGTTTCGGCCGCTCCGGCACCAGCAGCGAGATCACCAAGTGGGTGGAAGAACACTTCACCGCGACCGAAGTCGACGGCATCACCCTGTACGACCTGACCGCCGCCCACTGATCCACACCGGCGGGATCCGCACCCCTTCGGGGAACCCGCATCGGGTGCGGATCCCGATGCGGGTTGGCACGTAAAGCAATTCGCCCGGTGCGTGCGCCCCGGGCGAATTGCCTTGCGGATCAGGCGTACGCGGCCTCGAGCCACTCCGCGAACGTCGGCCCGGCCAGCTCGGCGTGCGCACCCGGCAGCAGCCCACCGTTCTCGAACTGCTCACGATCCGGATTCGCCGCATCACTCGACTCGATCACCTGGGCAGGCGCACCGAGCTTTGCCACGAGCAGACCGGCCGCACCCGCCATGGTCTCCGGCCGCGGACCCGCGATCTCGGGGAACGGCCCGTCGAGCGACTCCGGCGCGGGATGCACCGCCAATTCCACCAGCGCCTCGGCCACCGCACGTGCGGCGACCAACTGGGTGCGCATCTTCGGCAGGTACGCGACCTCGCCCTGGGTCCCCCACTGCACCATCACCTCGACCAACTCGTGGAACTGCGCCGCGCGCAGAATCTGCACCGGCAGCGGCCCTTCCAGCAGCGCCGCCTCATGCGCCAGCTTCGCGGCGTTGTATCCGGCGAGCGATCCATCGATGCCGATTATGGACACCACGACCAACCGCTCGACACCGGCCTTGTGCCCCGCCTCGTGCAGGTTGCGCGCCGCGGCCCGGAAGAATTCGGTCGCGATGGTCTGGTCCGCGGACGGCGTGCTGGACGCGTCGATGACGACATCCACACCGTCGAGCGCTTCCACGAGCCCGACCCCGGTCTCGATATCCACCCCGTTGGCGCGGGAGAATGCGACGACCTCGTGCCCCTGCTCGTTGAGCACGTCCACGACGTGTCGGCCGAGCCGTCCGGTCGCTCCGGCAACCGCGATCTTCTTGGTATTCGACATGATTCCCGCTCCTGCTTTTCGCTGCGCTGTTCCGCTTTCACAGTGAGGACGACGCAGGGCGCACGAGTGTGACATGCCGTTTCGGACCGTTCCTCGAGATCCCTTTACCTGCTTCCTCGAAATCCTCTTAATGCGGCATTCATTCGAAACCCTTTCGCACGCCGCGAACTCCGGGAATGATGATCCAGTTGCGCCAACTCCGACCATCAGGAAAAACGTGAGAAGCATTTCGAGATTCGTCCTAACCGTCATCGGCGCACTCGTCGCCGTCGCGCTCACCGTCGGCTTCGCCTCGACCGCATCGGCCGCGCCGGGTGAAGCGCCCCAGCCGACCGAGCCGGTCGCGACCGCGCCGATCGCCGCGGCAGCCGAACCGACCCCGCAGGCCGACCTCATCGGGCAGTGCCTGGCGCCCGGCGACACCATCGAGGTCAGGACGCTGGTCGGCGGTCTGGTCGGCGCCACCATCGGCGGCATCGCGGGCCTGCCGCTCTTCTTCGTCGGCGCTATTCCGGGACTGGTCATCGGTGGACTCCTCGGCGTCCTCATCGGTTCCACCTCTTACGCGGTCGACGAGGGCCACATGCAGCAGGCAGGGCTCTGCTGACAGCGAATTCCCTTTAGTGGCAAGCTGTTAGCGTGCGGGCATGAGTTCGACCACCGATCGATTCATCGACGCCGTATTCGATTTCGAGAGCGCGGTGCACGCGCAGGACTCGCAGGCGCAGCAACAAGCTCACTCAGAACTGCATCGCTGCTACCGATCAGCGACTCCGCAAGAGCTTGCGCAGGGCGGGAAGCGGCTCGCCGAGCTGCTGCCCGATGTGCCGACGGGACCGCGAGCGAATATCGCGGTCCTCATCGGCGCGTGCGTCGAGGGTGGTGCGGATCCAGTGGCTTGCGCACCCGGCGTGCTGGCGAATCTCGCGATAACACTCGGCGGCGCAAAGGAATTCGCCGAGAAGTGGACGGCGGCGGCCGATGGCGTCGACGTACCCGACCCCGAACAGTTCGAGCTGGACCCGGACCTGTTCGAGGTCTTCGGATTCGACCAGACGCTGGCGTGGTGGACGCTTGACCTCTGGAGCCGCGCGGGTCTGGCCATGTTGCAGCACAGGGAAGTTCGACAGAAGTTCGGACAGTCCGGCCGCGAGATCATCCGGGAGCGGCATGACGCACTCGGCGAAATCTCCGACCGGTGGGACAAATGCCTCGGCTACGCGCTGATCGTGCTGGACGACGAGCCGTTTGTCGTGCTGCACCGTGAGACCGGCACCGGCTACGCCATGCGAATGACCGGTATCGGCGACAACTTCCAATTGCACACCCTGGTCGCCGACGCTCTCATCGGCGGCGGACATATTCCGGGTGCGGCACCGGCGGCGGAGGCGGTCGCCATGTGCCGCGATATGCCCGGCATGGTGCATACCACCGGATCGTTCAATCTGGTCGCGCCGGACGGCAGCTGGATCTGGAACGAGGGCACGCCTTCCGATATTCCAGTCGTCGACGGCACCCGCCTGCTGGTGCTGGATCCGCCACCGTACCAACGCACTTGGCCAGCCGGACGCTTCTTCCCGCATATGGTCGGCGACCTGACGCTGGAGCGAGTGCTCACCGCGGACGAAACGGCCGCCTGGTTCCAGCATGTGTCACCGGCCAAGGATTCGAACGAGGACTAGCGGCTCACGCCTAGTCCGCCTGACGAATCGACCCCGCCGGGCAGCTCAGCTCCGCCCGGCAAACCAGCTCGCCCGGCAACTCAGCCCCGCCGGGAGTCACGACCGTGGGGCATGCAATGCGGCGTGCAGCGTCGCCGCCCATTGCGAAACGATCTGCTTGCGGCGCGCCGAGTCATCGGTCAGGACATCGGCCAGCCCGAGGCCGCGCGCCATATCCAGCGTCGCCTGAACGAGGTGATGGGCAACCGGATCGGCGTCGTCCACGCCGAGCGCCTCCACCGCGCGCCGATGCGATCTGCGCCCGAATTTGGCTTCCAGCGGCACAATTCGCTCCCGCAGCGCGGGATCGGCGGCCGCATGCGTCCACACCTGCAGCGCCGCCTTGAACAGCGGGCTGGTGAAGGATTCGACCAAACCGGCCACCACCGCCTCGGTGCGCTCGACCCCCTCGGCCAGCGCGGCCACCGACTTCGCCTCGTCCTTGGCCTGCTGGGTGCGGGTGTCGAACATGTACTCGAGTGCGGCGGTGATCAGGTCTTCCCTGGTCGGGAAGTGATGCTGGGCAGCGCCCCGTGACACTCCCGCGCGTTCCGCGACCACCGAGACCGTGGCCGCCGCCCAGCCCATTTCAGCCAGGCAATCGATGGTCGCCTCTAGCAGGCGCTGCCGGGTGGCCCGGCTGCGGTCCTGCTTGGGTTCGTGCGGCGCCAATGGGGGCCTGGAGATCGCTGCCATGGCGCTATTCTGCCCAGCTCGGTGGACGACGCTGCAAAAAGGCCAGCATGCCCTCGTGCACCTCGGGTGTGCCGAAGAAGCTCGCCGAGCGGGTGGCGAGCTCCTCGGCGGAGCTGTCGAACTCGGCCAGGATGCCCGCGTTGACCAGTCGCTTGGCCTCGGCGAGACCCTGCGGAGAGCCCTTGCGCAGCTCCGCGCACAGCCGGACCACCTCGGCCGCCGGATCGTCGGCGGTAATGGTGACCAGACCGATCTGCTCGGCGATATCCGCGCCGAACTTCTCGCCGGTGAGGTAGTAGCGACTGGCCGCGCGCGGGCTGAGCCGGGGCAGCAGGGTCAGCGAAATCATGAACGGCGCCAACCCGATTCGCACCTCGGTGAGTGCGAAACTGCTGCCGGGACCGGCGACGACGATGTCACAGGCCGCGACGATGCCCATACCGCCCGCGCGCACATTGCCGTCGATCCGCGCGATGATCGGCTTCGGCGTTTCGACGAGTCTGCGCAGTACCCCGATCATCACCCGGGTGCGCTCATCGGCGGCCACCGCTGGATCGGCATTGCTGGCCTCGGTGAGGTCCGCGCCTGCGCAGAAGGTACTGCCGGTGTGCGCGAGCACGATGCCACGGACGGCGGGATCCGCCGCGGCATCGTCGAGGCCCCGCAGCAACTCGGCGACCAACCGCGACGACAGCGCGTTGCGGTTGTGCGGCGAATCCAGGGTCAGCGTGGCGAATCCATTGCTGACCTCGTAACGCACATATGGTGCGGTCGATGTCTCGGTCATCGTCCCTCCGGTAGCGGCATCGGACCCGATCCCTCGTCGACCAGGCATCGGGCGACGAGGGCGGGGTGTCAGTAGGACTTCGGCAGGCCCAGCGAGTATTGGGCGACGAAATTCAGGACCATCTCCCGGCTGACCGGCGCGATGCGGCCGATGCGGGCCGCGGCGAGCATAGCGGCGAGGCCGTATTCCTTGGTGAGGCCCGCACCGCCGTGGGTCTGGATGGCCTGATCGAGCGCCTTGATACTGGCTTCCGCCGCGGCGTATTTCGCCATATTCGCGGCCTCGGCCGCACCCATCTCATCGCCCGCGTCGTAGAGCGTCGCGGCCTTCTGCATCATCAGCCTGGCCAGCTCCACTTCCACCTTCACCGCGGCGAGCGGATGCGAAATGCCTTGGTGCGCACCGATCGGCGTCTTCCACACCGTGCGTTCCTTGGCGTATTCGACGGCACGATCGATGGCATAGCGGCCCATGCCGACGGCCATGGCCGCGCCCATGATGCGCTCCGGGTTGAGGCCCGCGAACAGCTGCATGAGTGCGGCGTCTTCCTTGCCTACCAAGGCATCCGACGGCAGGCGCACGTCATCGAGGAACAGCGTGAACTGGTGGTCCGGCTCGATGATGTCCATTTCCTGCGGCGTCTTGACGAAGCCGGGGGCATCGGTGGGCACGATGAACAGCGCGGGCTTGAGCTTGCCGGTCTTGTGGTCCTCGGTCCGCGACACGATGAGCACGGCCTGGGCCTGATCCACGCCGGAAATGAAGATCTTGCGGCCGTTGAGGATCCAGTCGTCGCCGTCGCGACGCGCGGTGGTGGTGATCTGGTGCGAGTTCGAACCCGCGTCGGGTTCGGTGATGCCGAAGACCATCTTGGCGGTGCCGTCGGCGAGTTCGGGCAGCCACTGCTGCTTCTGCTCATCGGTGCCGTATTTGGTGATGATCGTGCCGCAGATGGCCGGTGAGACCACCATCAGCAGCAGGCCCGCGCCCTGCGCGGACAGCTCCTCCATGACCAGCGCGAGCTCGTACATGCCCGCGCCACCGCCGCCGAACTCCTCCGGCAGATTCACGCCGAGGAACCCGAGTTTGCCTGCCTCATCCCACAATTCGGTGAGCGGTTCGTTCTTGCGCGCCTTCGGCAGCACGTAATCGCGGAAGCTGTACTTCGCGGCGAGCCCGGCGACCGCGGCCCGTAGCGCCTTCTGCTCTTCGGTTTCGATAAAACTCATCAGTTCTCCTGGGATTCGGTGGGATCGACGACGGCGAGCACGGCGCCGACATCGACCTGCTGGCCGACGGTGACATTGAGGGCGCTGAGCACGCCCGCGGCGGGCGCGGAGATGGTGTGCTCCATCTTCATGGCCTCCAGCCACAGAATCGGCTGGCCCTGTTCGACGGCACTGCCGACCTCGGCGCCGATGCGAATCACGCTGCCCGGCATGGGTGCGAGCAGTGAACCGTGCGCGACCTGATCGGCCGGGTCGCTGAAGCGCGGCAGTCTGCGCACCGACACGGGTCCGAGCGGCGAATCCACGCAGACCAGATCGCCGTAGCGGGCGATATCGAATTGCCTGCGCACCAGGCCGCGTTCGCCCGGAACCGCGAGAACCACGCGCTCGGGACCTGCCTGCACCAATTCGAGTCCATCGTGACCGTCCACCGCGACACCGGTTCGGGTGAAGCGGTAACCGATGTCATGTGTTCCGCTGGTGCGGCTTTCGTACGATTTGTGCTGCGATTGCGACGGCAGATTCCGCCAGCCCGCGGGCAGCCCGCCGCCGACCCTGGCCGCCTTCCGGTTCGCCGCGGCATCCGCGAGTGCGGCGGCGGCGACGGACAGTGCCTCATCGGCCTCGGTCGCCAAAGGCGCGGAGAGTGAATCCAATCCGTGCGTTTCGAAGAATGCCGTATCGGTGTCTCCGGCAAGGAATGCCGGATGCCGCAGCACCCGCACCAGTAGATCGCGGTTGGTCACCAGACCGTGAATCTTGGCCCGCTGCAAGGCGGTTGCCAACAGCCGTGCCGCATCGCCGCGCGTCTCGGCGTAGGAGATGACCTTCGCGAGCATCGGGTCGTAGTGCACACCGACAACCGAACCGTCGACCACACCGGTATCCAGACGCACGCCAGGTCGATCGAGCACCTCGAATTCGGTTACCACCGAAGGGATATCGAGCCGATGCACCGTCCCGCTCTGCGGCTGCCACTCGTTCGCGGGATCCTCGGCGTACAGCCGCACCTCGATCGAGTGACCACGCAGCGGGGGCGGCGCGGCAGCCAACTCGCCGCCCGCCGCGACCTCCAGCTGAGTCCGCACCAGATCCAGTCCGGTGGTGCATTCGGTGACCGGATGTTCCACCTGCAGCCGGGTATTCATCTCCAGGAAGAAGAACTCGCCCGCCTCGTCGGCGAGGAATTCCACGGTCCCGGCACCGGTGTAGCCGATCGCACCGGCCGCCAGCTTCGCCGCCTCGAACAGCCGCTCACGCATGCTCTGTCCATCGGCCATGCGTGCGGGCCCTGCGTGGTCACGCTGCGCTACCGCCTCGGTGCCTGACGCGCGCATGGTGTCGATCCGCTCGACCAGCGGCGACGGCGCCTCCTCGACCACCTTCTGATGGCGGCGCTGAATGGAGCATTCCCGCTCGCCGACGGCCCAGATGGTGCCGTGGGTGTCGGCCATGACCTGGACCTCGATATGCCTGCCGGTCTCCAGGTACCGCTCGCAGAACACCGTCGGATCGCCGAATGCCGATTCGGCTTCCCGGCGCGCGGCGGCGATCTGCGGTTCCAGATCGGCGAGTTCGCGCACCACACGCATGCCGCGCCCACCACCACCGGCAGAGGCCTTGATCAGCACCGGCAACTGCGCCGCGGTGACCTCGCCGGGATCGAGTTCGGCGAGTACCGGAACTCCGGCCGCGTCCATCATCTTCTTGGCAGCGACCTTCGAACCCATCTGCTCGATGGCCTCGACCGGCGGGCCGATCCACACCAGTCCGGCCGCCAGCACAGCCTGTGCGAATTCCGCATTCTCGGAAAGGAATCCGTAACCGGGGTGGATGGCGTCAGCACCGGTCGCCAAGGCCGCCTCGATGATCAGTTCGCCGCGCAGGTAGGTCTCGGCCGGGGTATTGCCCGGAAGACGAACCGCCGCATCGGCTTCGGCGACATGCGGTGCCGCGGCATCCGCATCGGAGTAGACCGCGACCGTGCCGATCCCCATGCGACGACAGGTCGCGAAAACCCGGCGGGCGATCTCACCACGGTTGGCTACCAAAACATTGGCGAATGACATGGCCCTCACATCCGGAAGACGCCGAAGCCATCGGCGCCCTTGACTGGGGCATTGTGAATGGCCGACAACGCCATTCCCAATACCGTGCGGGTATCACGGGGATCGATCACACCGTCGTCGTACAGCCGCCCCGACATGAACATCGGCAGCGATTCGGCCTCGATCTGCGCCTCCACCATCGCGCGCATCCCCGCATCGGCCTCCTCGTCGAACGGAATGCCCTTGGACTCGGCGGCCGCCCGGCCCACGATCGAGATCACACCGGCCAACTGCGCGCCGCCCATGACGGCGGATTTCGCACTGGGCCAAGCGAAGACGAACCGCGGATCGTAGGCGCGGCCGCACATGCCGTAATGGCCCGCACCGTAGGACGCGCCCATCAGCAGCGAAATATGCGGCACCTTCGAATTCGAGACCGCATTGATCATCATCGCGCCATGTTTGATGATGCCCTTCTGCTCGAACTCCTTGCCGACCATGTAGCCGGTGGTGTTGTGCAGGAACAGCAGTGGCGTATTCGACTGATTGGCCAGCTGGATGAACTGGGTCGCCTTCTGCGACTCCTCCGAGAACAGCACGCCGCGCGCATTGGCGAGAATGCCGACCGGATAACCGTGCAACTCCGCCCATCCGGTGACCAGGCTGCTGCCGTAGAGCGGTTTGAATTCGTCGAAATCGGAGCCGTCGACGACGCGCGCGATCACCTCGCGCGGATCGAACGGAATCTTCAGATCGGACGGGACGATGCCGAGCAGATCCTCCTGGTCGTACCGCGGCTCGATCACCTCCGCGCGCGGTGCCGGACCCTGCTTCTTCCAGTTCAGGCGCTTGATAATCGAGCGGCCGATGCGGATCGCGTCCTGCTCGTCGACCGCCAGATAATCGGCCAGACCCGAGACGCGCGCGTGCATATCCGCGCCACCGAGCGATTCGTCATCGGATTCCTCGCCGGTGGCCATCTTGACCAGTGGCGGCCCGCCGAGGAATACCTTGGAGCGCTCCTTGATCATCACGGTGTAGTCAGACATGCCGGGGATATAAGCACCGCCCGCGGTGGAATTGCCGAAAACCAAAGCGATGGTTGGGATTCCGGCCGCCGATGCCCTGGTGAGATCGCGGAACATCCGTCCGCCGGGTACGAAGACTTCCTTCTGCGTCGGCAGATCCGCGCCGCCGGATTCGACGAGTCCGATCACCGGTAGCCGGTTCTGCATGACGATGTCGTTCATGCGCAGGTTCTTGCGCAGCGTCCACGGATTCGAGGTGCCGCCGCGCACCGTGGGATCCGGCGCGACGATCATGCATTCGACGCCCTCGACAATGCCGATACCGCACACCACGCTCGCCCCGACGTGGAAGTCGCTGCCCCACGCGGCAAGTGGGCAAAGCTCGAGGAATGGTGAATCCTCGTCGATGAGCAGTTCGATGCGCTCGCGCGCGGTCAGCTTGCCGCGCTTGCGATGCCGGGCCAGCTTATCCGGGCCACCGCCCGCGATGGCCTTGGCGAATTCGGCCTCCACCTCGGTGAGTTTGCTGGTCATGGCCTCGGCCGCGGCCGCGTATTCCGGCGATGCGGTATCGAGTGTGGTGCGTAGTGTCGTCAAGACTGGTACCCCAATCGTTTCGCCGCCAGTCCGGTCAGGATTTCC